>JACMNN010000030.1 GCA_014378555.1 Burkholderiales bacterium
AAATAAATAATCGTGGGCACTGGCTCGTCGCTACCGTCGTGGCCGTAAAACAAGCGCGCCGGCACCTTGCCTGCTTCGAGTTCAAGCGTCACGTCATTGATCGTCACATTGCTTGGCAGCGGCGTTTTGCCAAGCCCGCACAGCGCCCAATAACGCGCCCTGCGCTCCAGGGGCGTCGGGTTGGCAGGCAGCGGCGAAAACTGGGTGCCGAGGTCGGCAAAGTAACGGGCGAGATCAGGGTCTAGCGTTGACATATTATGGGCGCAGCTTTTGTTTGAAAGCGTTATTGGATGGGGCGGAAAGCGTATTTATGGCACATATCGACTTATGGCGTTTTTAGCGTTACATCCACGTTAAATGGGCATTACAACCAAAAGCTAAACTTGATAAAGCGCAAAATCAATGACCCGCTTTTTCGCGCGCCACGGCAAATTCGTCGATGATCGCTGCGCGGCCGAGATACCCCGGCACTACGTCTTCAAGCGCTGCGGCTTTGCCCGCAAACTTCGGGAACGGCGCGGCCGACACGTTATCGACCGACATCGATTTCACGTTGTCGGGTGTCAACGGCTGCGTGGGCACATATTGCAAAACCGATGCGAGGATAGAGGTTGCAAAGCCAGGCAAGCCGATGATGGTGTGCTTGTTGTCTGCCAAGGTCATCACGTAGGCCACCAACTCTTTCAGCGTGTAGACCTTGGGGCCGACCAGCTCAAAACGTTGACCGTAGGTCGATTCGTCGGCAAGTGACGCGACGAAAGCACGCGCCACGTCGTCTACCCACACCGGCTGAAACCGCGCGCCTGCACCGGGCAACATCATTGGAAAAAGCGGCGGCAAAAAGCCGACCATGCTGGCGAATTTAGTGAGGAACGAGTCACCTCGTCCAAAGATCACTGACGGTGCGAAGATGGTGAAATCAAGACCGCTGGCGCGAACGATGGCGTCGGCTTTCGCTTTCGATTTTTGATAGGCGCTCGGGCCGCTTTCAGACGCACCGAGCGCACTCATGTGCAGGAAGCGCGAAACGCCCGCCGTCTTGCACGCCGCGATCGCGTTCTCGGTGAACGTCACGTGGGCGCGCTCAAAATTGCCGTTCAAAATGCCGACTAGATTGATCACGGCATCTTTACCGTGTGTCAATTGCAACAGCGCAGCGGCATCGTAAACATTGGCCTCAACGACGGTGACGCTGGGCAGCGGAAACAGCGCCCGGGCATTGTCGCGTTTGCGGGTTGGCACCGTGATCGAGTGACCCGCCGTAACCAACTTGTTGCAAATGGCGCGACCCACAAAACCGCTGCCGCCGAGGATGAGAATGTTCATAAATTGAGTAAGTTCTGTGGGGTGTGTTTTGTTGTCGTTTTAGTTGTAGAGTAGGCAGCCTCTGCCCACTAGGCGGTGCGGCGGGCAGAGGTTGCCCACCCTACGGAAGCCGTCCGTCTATTTCGGCGGAATGATGCCAAGCCGCGACTTGATCGACGTATTGCCACTGCCGGAAAGGTGCGCGTACCACACCGCGTTGGTCAGCACTTTGCGAACGTAATCGCGGGTTTCGTTGAACGGAATGGACTCGGCGTAAATCGCGCCCTCCAGGGGGCCTTCGGCCCGCCACGCGCGCGCACGGCCAGGCCCCGCGTTATACGAGGCAGCAGCCATCGGCTCCGAGCCACCCATCTGGTCAAGCACGGTGCGCAAGTAAAAAGCGCCGAATCCGGTGTTCACCCCGACGTCCGCAAGCTGGCTCGGGCGATAGTCAGTGGCCTTCATTTTTGTGGCGATCCATTTGCCGGTAGCGGGCATCACCTGCATCAAACCAAGCGCGCCCGCAGACGAGACCGCCTCGGCCCAAAAGCGCGACTCCTGCCGAATCAGACCGAATACCAATGAATGATCCAGCGCTGCTTGCGTTGCCGCCTTCTTGATTTCACTGGCGTACGGCATCTGATAGCGCAAGCTAAAGTCATGCTGCGTTTTGGTGCGTTCGGCGGTGTTGATTGAGCGATCCCAAACGCCTTTTCGGCGCATCCATTCGGCAGCGATCAGCGAGTCCGTGTCGTTGAAATCCTTCACTACGCTGTACCACTCGCGGGCTGCGTCAGAGCGCAAACCCAACTCCGAAAGTTTAAGCACGCGCTGGGTGGCAGCGGATTGATCGAAGCGCTTCAATTCTTCCGCTGAAGGCTTTACGGCAGCCGCTTTGAGCGTGGTGGGTGCCGGCAGCGGCGCGCCGATTTCCTCAGCTGCGAGCAGGCCGTAAAAGCTAAATTCCTTCGCAAGTTCGGCATAAATAGCCTGCGCGCCCGCCTTGTCTGACAGCTCAGTAAGCGCGCGTGCCTTCCAGTATTGCCATGCCGGATCGGCAACACCAGTCTGCGCGGCTGACGGCACGGTGCTCATTGCATTGATCGCACGCAGCACTTCGCTCCACGCACCGGCTCGCAGCGCCGCACGCGCGATCCATGCGGCCTGCCAATCGCCAAGGCGGGTCATTTTTTGCTCGTCGCCGGCGCGCTTAAACCACGTCATCGCCTCCGTTATGTCAAGGCGGCGTGCGCTCGCATAGGCCAGCTGTCCCGCCGCATAGCGTTGCTCTTCGTCGGTGAATTTGCTGCTGACGCCTGACCACACTGAGCGCGCTTTGGCGACGTCGCTGCGAGCGAGTTTGGTCAACGCATACAGCCCAGCCTGGCGATGCGCACGCGACGACCAAGCGAGGCCCGCATTTAGATACGCTTCAGGTGACGAATGCGCGTGCTGCAACGCCTCAGTACTGGGCCGGGTGTCGGCTGACAACCCTTCAGCGGCGCGGGCGGCCGCCAAAAAAGTGCCGCCGTCAGCCGTGGTGCGAAAGCGCCACAGCGCATCGTCGGCAGTCACTTGGCTATGCCGCGCCAACCCTGAAAATGCATCGGCGCAGGCCTCCGTTAACCGCTCTTCCCAGACGCCGCGCGGCATCGACAATGCCGCTGCAGTGACGGTTTTTGCGGCCAGCGAGGTGCGATAGCAGGCGATCTCGTTGTCTTCAGTGTCAAAGCCAAGCGACATTTTGGCGAAACTGTCCCAATTGCCCGTTTTGCCAAGTTGCTTCAGCCAGTCCAGGCGCAACCGGTTTGCGACGGCGTCGCCCGCATGCTTTTGCAGAAAGCGCTCAACGTCTGCGGCGCTGCTCGCGTTATCCAGCTGCAAGCGCAATGACCAATAGTCAACGTAGCCTTCAAGCACGTCGCCACGCGTTTGCGCGACGGCGGCGTTCACCCGTCGCAGGTCGCCGAGCCGGAAGCCCTCTGCGGCGTCCTTCACTGCGGCGTCGCTGGCGTGGACGGAAAGCGACGCTAGCAGCAGCGACGCAACGAGGGAGGTACGAAAATAACTCATACCGCTATTTTCTGCGAAATCGTTCGTCGCCCCGATCTGGCGGCCAGTGCGGTGCGCTGTGAACGATGCACCCGGGGTGCGCCGAGTGCGCCCGATTCAAGAGCGGGGCGCCGGTTCGCTAGAATTCGCAGCATGCAAAACGGGGCAATCAGCGCAGGTGCAGTGGTCGGGGTCGTCATGGGCTCATCGTCGGATTGGGACGTGATGAAGCACGCCACCGAGATGCTGGAACGCTTTGGCGTCAATTTCGAGGCCAAAGTAGTGTCCGCCCACCGCACGCCGGACGACATGTTCCGCTATGCCGATTCGGCGATCGAGCGCGGCATCAGCATCATTATTGCGGGCGCTGGCGGCGCAGCGCACCTGCCCGGCATGCTCGCGGCCAAGACCACGCTGCCGGTGCTTGGTGTGCCAGTACCGTCGAAATATTTACGCGGCGAAGACTCGCTGTTGTCCATCGTGCAAATGCCCAAGGGCGTGCCGGTCGCGACGTTTGCTATCGGCGAGGCGGGAGCCGCCAACGCGGCGCTGTTCGCCGTCGCCATGCTGGCGATCTCAAATAAAGCGCTGGCGCAACAACTGCTCTCCTTCCGCGACGAACAAACCGCAAGCGCCCGCAGCATGCTGGTGCCACCGGTCTTAGCCGACAAGTGATGCTTGCTCCAGGAAGCTGGCTTGGCTGCCTCGGAGGCGGTCAACTAGGCCGCATGTTCGTTCATGCCGCGCAAGCGCTGGGCTACAAGGTGCTCGTGCTCGACCCTGACGCGACCGGCCCCGCAGCGCAAGCCGCCGATGCCGTGATCGTCGCCGCCTATGACGATATGGACGCAGTGACGGCTTTCGGCAAACGCGTCGCCGCTGTCACCACTGAATTTGAAAACGTGCCCGCAGCCTCGCTTGAAGCGCTAGCCGCGATGGTCCCCACGCGACCCGGTGCAGCAGCGGTGCGCATCGCGCAGGACCGGCGCAAAGAAAAGCGATTTTTTGTTGAGCACGCACTGCCAGTGGGCCAATTTGCCGTCATCGAGCGCGCTGAAGACTTGCGCGATGCGCCGGCGCATTTATTCCCCGGCATATTGAAGACAGCCACGCTAGGCTACGACGGCAAAGGCCAGCAACGCGTCACCTCCACCACGCAGGCATTACTCGCGTGGATGAGCATGAGGCAGGCCCCGTGCGTGCTCGAGGCGATGATCCCGTTCGACCGCGAAATTTCGGTGCTCGCTGCGCGCTCGGCAACGGGTGAGGTGCGCGTGTGGCCGGTGCAAGAGAACCAACACGTCAACGGCATTCTCGATCTCACTATTGTGCCGGCGCGGCTTGACGCTGCCGTGCTCGAACAAGCGCAAGCGTTGGCGCGGCAACTGGTCGCGGCACTCGATTACGTCGGCGTGTTGTGCGTAGAAATCTTCGTCACCGCAGACGGCTTGCTCATCAACGAAATTGCCCCGAGGCCGCACAACAGCGGGCACTACACCTTGGAAGCGTGCCGCACATCGCAGTTCGAACAGCAGGTACGTGCGGTGGTAGGTGCGCCACTCGGTGACCCATTCTTAGTGCAACCAGCGGTGATGGTGAATGTGTTGGGCGATGTGTGGTTTGATGCGGTGATGCCAATGCAACCGGCATGGAACGAAGTGCTTGCGTTGCCGGGCGCCCACGTTCATTTGTACGGCAAGGCCGAGGCCAGAAAAGCCCGCAAGATGGGGCATGTGACTTGTGTGGCGGCGACGCAGGAGAAGGCGTTGGCGACAGCGGCTGAGGTGAAGCGGATTCTGCGCATTCCGTGATGAGTGCCCGCTGCCGCGGGCGGAAAAGGACTGGGGTCGCAGCACAGCCTTGAAGCGTGGGCATGTCCCACCCCGTTCGCCCTGAGCGCAGCGAAGGGGTTGATAAAGTGAGACGGTTCGTTCCCCGCTGCCCGTTCGCCCTGAGCGCAGCGAAGGGTCTGACGCATTGAGGAAGTTCGTTTGCCACGGACCGCTCATGCCGCGGGGGCAGTCACTTTTCTTGCTTCGTCAAGAAAAGTAACCAAAAGAAGGCGACCCCGACGATTGGCCTATTCCTGCGATGCTCAGAAAAAAGCGGAACGAAAAAAAATCGCTATCGCTCAAACAGTTTTTCGTTCTTATCGCTTTTTTCTTCCGCTTCTCGGGGCCAATCAACGGGGACCCGTCGAGCCGATATTTGATCGCTTCGCGATGGGGGTTGGGGTTTCGGTGGAAGGACGGCCCTCAAACGTGGTTACACCCCACCCCGTTCGCCCTGAGCGCAGCGAAGGGTCTGATGCATTCAGATGGTTCGTTTGCCACGTTTCCGCTGATGCCGCGGGGCAGTCACTTTTCTTCCTTCGCCAAGAAAAGTAACCAAAAGAAGGCGACCCCGACGATTGGCCTTTTCCTGCGATGCTCAGAAAAAAGCGGAACAGAAAAACTCGCTATCGCTCAAACAGTTTTCTGTTCTTATCGCTTTTTTCTTCCGCTTCTCGGGGCCAATCAACGGGGACCCGTCGAGCAGATATTTGATCGCTTTGCGATGAGGGGCACCACAAAAGCGCGCGTAACTGTCGCGTCCTGCACGTTGTAAGTTAGACGCCATCACGGTGTGGCGAAAAATATTTGTGGCAAATCAGCGGCATGCTGGGCGGGCCTACCCAGCACAATTTTAAATATTAAAGAGTTATCCGCGCGAAGCGTGTATAAAAGAAGTCGGGGTTTACAAACCGATTCACCAACAAGGCAGAAAAAAATGGCAAGTTATGTTGAAGGCGCGCTAATCAAGGGGGAACAGGTGGTTTATCAGGGGAAGGTCAGCATTTGGTCCCTTCTCCCGCTACTACTTTTCGGGCTCGTGTTTTTGATGTTCTGGGGACTGGGTCTTGTGTTCTGGATCGCGGCAGCAATCAAATACTTTACGACTGAGCTTGCAATCACCAACAAACGCGTTGTCGCAAAGTTTGGCCTCATCAGCCGTTCAACAATCGAAATAAATCTCCAGAAAATCGAGAGTATTCAAGTTAATCAAGGCATTCTCGGTCGAATCTTTAATTACGGTTCTATTGTGGTTTCTGGTGCGGGTAATCCTCAAGCTCCGATCCCAGGCATCTCTAGCCCGCTTCAGTTCCGCCGCTCGTTCGTAGAAACACAAGAAAGTAATGCGCCGGCTCAGCCCGCTGCGCAACCAGCTCAAGCCTGACCTCTGTATTGGAGAGGGACTTTGCAAAAAAGTGCCGAGCTTCAACATGGACGTTGGGGGCACCAATGCCTGCGTAAAAGATGATTTTGTTTGTTTTGTGTCTCGTATCACTTTGCTGAACAATACTTGGCGATTACGTATACGATTTGAACTCAATCCGAAAATCGGCTTATTGGGCCAGCGTTTCGCTAAGCACCAATTGAGTGCTGCAAGCCGTACAAGCTATCGCACGCAATAAACAAAAAGTTCAATCTAGTCGCGTCGTTTATTCGGCAAGAGCGCCTACGGCTTTATGAACGAGTCGTTACATCGCGCGATTAAGTTCACGCATACTCTGATCGCACAGGCATCGATGCCAAACTTCATGTCCTCAAATTTACAGGGTATCGACACACATCAATGCTACGGAGCTTTATCCATGGCATTGAAGAGATCACGAACTACAGCACTCCACGTTCACGACGCAACTTAGACACTGGCTCCCGGGCTGCGGTAGCCGTCATCGCAAAGCGATCAAATATCGGCTTGACGGGTCCCCGTTGATTGGCCCCGAGAAGCGGAAGAAAAAAGCGATAAGAACAGAAAACTGTTTGAGCGATAGCAAGTTTTTTCTGTTCCGCTTTTTTCTGAGCATCGCAGGAAAAGGCCAATCGTCGGGGTCGCCTTCTTTTGGTTACTTTTCTTGGCGAAGCAAGAAAAGTGACTGCCCCGCGGCATAAGCGGAAACGTGGCAAACGAACCACCTCACTTCATCAGACCCTTCGCTGCGCTCAGGGCGAACGGGTAGCGGGGAACGAACCGCCTCACTTCATCAACCCGTTCGCTGCGCTCAGTGCG
>JACMNN010000187.1 GCA_014378555.1 Burkholderiales bacterium
ACGATTTCGCGGAAGCGATCGGCGGTTACCGATTGCGTGCGCAGCGGTTTGCCTAGGCGTTGCCGCGCGGCTGACAGCGTTGCCACCGTCATGTGCGGCGCCGTGGCGACGGTGATGGCACTGCCTTCGTCGGCCATCGGCACGATGCCAAATTCTTGCGCTAGTTCAAACGGGAGCAGCTGTGTCAATGACATATTAAAAACCCCGTGCGCTTCTCGCTTGCAACCGCTTATTTGCGTACGTCAACCGGCGCGCCCATCGGCAGGCCTGGATTAGTCATTTCAGGCATCATGAAACGCGATTCGGGGCTCACGGCTTGTTGATCAAGCCCAAGCACACGATAACGCTCGTTAGACAAAATTCCGGCCTGCGACGCATCGCGCAATACGGTCGGTCGTAAAAAAATCATCAGATTCGTTTTTGTGCGTTTGCGCGTGTCGTAGCGAAACAATTGACCGAGGCCGGGCACGTCGCCCAACACCGGTATTTTTTCCTGATCGTTGGTGAACCCCTCTTGCAGCAAGCCACCGAGCACCACGATCTGGCCGTCATCGGCCAGCACTGAGGTTTCAAGCACCCGCTTGTTAAACGTCGACAAGCCGACGGCGTCAACACCGCTGATGGTGGATGGGGCGACGCTAGACACTTCTTGATAAAGCTGCAAGCGGATAGAACCGCCTTCGGTAATCATTGGCTTTACGCGCAAAATCAGGCCGACCTCTTTACGGTCAAACGTGGCAAACGGAGTGACCGAATTATTGCTGCTGGCGTTTGCATATTGGCCGGTCAACACGGGCACGGTTTGGCCGCCAGAAAAGCGCGCTTCTTCGTTGTCCAGCGCCAACAGCGTGGGCATGGAGAGAATGTTGGCGGAAACGTCGCTTTGCAATGCACGTGCAAGCAGTCCTAAATTCAAATATTGCTTGCCGGCAATGGTGATTGCGCCGCGCAACAGACCAAAGCTTAAGCCCTGACCCACCGCCGTTGGGTTGTTAGCAACGCCCAAAATATTGTTAGTTGGACTCGATGTTGCGCTACCAAAATTGGTGCCGCCAAAACCCTGAGTGCCGCTGCGATTGAGGCCGTCGAGCCCTTGCCATTGAATGCCGAATTCGGCTGCGCGATCGGCCTGCACCTCCACGATCAACGCTTCAACAAACACTTGCGCACGGCGCACGTCAAGCTGCTCGATCACGGTGCGCAAATTGTTGTAAACCGGCGTAGGCGCCGAGATCACCAACGCATTAATTGAGCTGTCGGCGTAAACGGTTGCCCCGCCCGCGGTGAACGCAGTGCTGTTGTTAGCGGCGGCTTGCGGCAGGCTGCCTGAGCTGGGTTGTGCCGTGCTTCCGCTCAATGCTGCGGTTACCGCTGCAAGTGGGGTTGCCCCAGTCGCCTGCGGTGCGCTGGTTGGCAATAACGACGCCAGTGGTGACGACGCGCTTGCACTGGCGCCACTTTCAGCACCTAAAACGCGGCGTAAAGTCTGCGCGATTTGCGTAGCGTCAGCATGTTTGAGATAGACCATGCGAATGTTGCCCGGCGCGGCCGTTGCGCGATCAAGCTCCTGTACCAGCGTGCGCACCCGTGATAAACGGCCGCTGTCTTCACTGCGAATGATGACTGAATTGCTGCGCAAGTCGGCGGTGATCAGCAATCGGTCACGCGAATCGGCACTCACGGTCGGGTCAGCGAACACTCGATTTAAGGTGGACACGACATCCAAGGCGTTGGCGTGATTCAGCGGAATAAGTTCAGGCGCTGCGACACTTGGCGTGTCAAGCCGCGCAATCACCGCTTGAATTTTGGCGATGTTGTCGCTGTAGTCGGTGATGATGATGGCGTTGCCCGGCGGGTACACGGTCAAGGCGTTTGCTGCGGCCACCAGGGGCCGCAACGCGTTGATCACTTGCCCAGCGCTTTGGTGCAGCAGCGGAATCACTTTGGTGATAACCGCACCCGAACTGCCACCGGTTAACGGTGTGGGCAGCGCCTTGGCGTCCACCTCGGGCACTACGCGCACCACGCCGCCCGGGCCTTCTACCGCCGCGAAGCCCGCCATGCGCAGCGCCGACAAAAACGTTGGGTAAGCCAAGCCCGGCGAAATGCCTTTCGCGGACTGGATGTTGACCTTGCCTTTGACGCGCGGATCGAGTACGAAGGTTTTGCCAGTGAGTTCGCCCACCGCTTTGGCAACCACATCAATATCAGCGTCAACAAAGTTCAACGTGACCGGAGTTGCCGATGCTTGGGCGTAAGCGGCGTTGACCAGCCAGGCCATGCCAAGGACAGCCATTAACGATAGTGAGGCAGAAAAAAGAGGTGCGCGGGACGATTTCATCAACGCAGTTTAGCATCGCCCAATGCGCCAGCAGGCGTGCCATATGCCGCAATAGGCGCATAAATGCGGGCCAAAATCAGCCCGCGTTTAAGCGGAACCGCTGCACCTGCTTGTCGTACTCTTTTTCAACCTCGTTGCTGATTTCGGCGCCGTCAAAGCGAATCACGCGACCACCCGCAGCACGGCACACTTGGCGCTCATACTGGCACGGGCCCATCGCCGGAAAGCGCGCGCAAATGCGACCCGACTTTTCCGGAAAGGTAATTGCGGCCCGCGATTCCGAGCCTGATTTACCTTTCACGCATTCGTACCGTGTGGTGCCCTCGGGCGTAACCGACGCGACCGCTGCAATTTGCACCGCCGACAGCTGGCCGCGCGAAGGCGCGACCGTGCCGCCCGCCGAGCCTACGCTGCCGACCGCTGCGTCTTTAGGCGGAATCGCGGGCATGGCAGACACGGTGGGCGGTGGCGCCTCTGACTCGGCTGGCACAGCTGGTACGGCTGGCACAGCTGGAGCAACCAGCACCGGCTTTGGTTGCAACACCGCCGGATCTTCGTCTTTCACGACCGGCACCTGGGTGCATGCTGACAACAAGATTGCAATTGAAACCAGCAACGCGGCGATTGGTGGCGCTTGCACTACAGGCCTATCAGGCCGAAGGAATGAAGTCTTTGTCACCTTGGTGTTTCCGTTCGAACTTCAAAAAATTGTAATAGCCACAGGTGGTGCCATTTGGATAATCCCGGCACACCGCAGGGCGCCCTTCGTAAATGGTGCAGCGACGCTCGGTCTGATCAAAAAACATGCACATCGATTTGTACACCGTGTCTTTGCGGTGCCGCAGCACACGCATGGTCTCGCCTTCATGCTCAACCTGCTTGGTAAATTTTTCGCGGGCAACATCGACCGCCACGCCGTGATGCTTGGCTAAACGCGTGACGTCGGCAGGTTTGGTTTCGATGTAGTCGTAGCTACAGCAGTAGCCGGGGCATTTGGCGCAGTCGTACGTGTTTTTGGTTGCCATCATGCAGATCTAGAATTGTCAGGTACCGATAGTAAAGGACTGTCGCGATCTCGTCATTGTGACGGGGTCGAACCTGGGACATGACCCGACGGAGTGTTGTGAACGCGATAAATTTTCAAGGCTGGGGCAAGTGGTGGGCAAAGGTGGTCGCGTTGTCGCGTCGATTGCACATGCGTAGTGCGATGCTTTTTCGCACTGTTATCGCCATCTTTGTTGCGGCGTTTTCAGCGCTGAGCTGTGCCTGGGAAATTACGTCACGCGAGCTGGTTGACGTGCAGTTTTCGGCAAACGATTCACTCATCATTCTGGTCAGCGCACCCGGCACGAAGAGCCCCGGCATCTCCCTTTGGCAACGCGATGCCGACACACCGACATTGCTTTGCGCGCTTTCGTCGCCGACCAGTTTTTCGTTCGATCGGAAAACCATCATCGAACGAGTGGCGGGCAAACCATCCGAGTTGCGGCTGTACGACCCGACTACCTGCCAAATGTGGGCGCGCGTGCCGGTTGACGGAAAGGTGATTGATGCTGATGCACGCGGCAAACACATCGCAGTGGCGATTCGAAGTGGCGGCGCAACCGAGTCGGCCTACGAGCTTCGTTCGTACAGCACAACAGGGCGCGTGTTGGCACGCGCTCCGATGGGGCGCAATATCGAAATGGGCTTTGCGCCGGACGGTCGCAGCGTGGTGAACTTTGACCTAAGCGACGGCGGCGCGCTGGCGTGGCGCATGCCAACCCTTACGCGCACCGACTTGCCTGCGTGGCTTACCGTCGGCGAAGCGACGTTTGTGCCGGGTTCGTCGATGCTGAAACACTACGTGGATGGCACGTTATCGGTACTGCAGTGGCCCAGCGGAAAGCTCATTTATTCAACCGCTTCAGCCAGATCGGCGCGCTTGCGTCAACTGTCTGCAACCGGTCGCTTCGCCGTGATGCATGCGCAAGATGACGTGGGTGAAGCGCTGGATAGGCTTGATTTTGTAACCGCAAAACGCACACGCATCGCGGTGGGTAGCATCGACCACGCCGCGATTAGCAGCACCGGCGACAGCGTGGCTTGGGCGTTGCGAAAGAACAGTACGGTGAATCAGGTGCAGATCAATGTTGCACGCATTGATGCGCAGGGCGCGGTTATCACGCAACATGCATTGCCCGAAGCTAGTCAGTGATGCGCCCCGGGCATACACTCCGAAAAAGCGTTGCACTGCGGGTAATGTTTGTCGCAACTTGAGCCTTTATTCCGTCTTGTAATCACGGCAAACTTTGACAACAGGGGATATAAAAGTGGATATCGCGAAACTAATTGAACGCGTGCGAGGCATCGTCCTTTCGCCGAAAACTGAATGGGAAAAAATCGCCGCTGAGCCCGCGGACGTCAAATCGCTGTTTACCGGATACGCGATGCTGCTCGCGGCTATTCCGGCGGTGTGCGGACTGATTGGGTCTACGGTGATCGGCATGTCGCTGCCGATCGTGGGCACCTTCCGCACGCCGATCGCGGCAGCGCTGGTGCAAATGGTGCTGACTTATGTGCTGGGCCTCGTGATCATCTA
>JACMNN010000188.1 GCA_014378555.1 Burkholderiales bacterium
ACTCGACATTGAGTTCGAATCGGGCATGATCGCGCTCACTGGCGAGACTGGCGCGGGCAAATCCATCGTGCTCGACGCACTCGGTTTAGCGCTCGGTGCACGGGCCGACAGCACGGCCGTTCGAGTCGGCGAAAAACAGGCAGACATTACCGCCGAATTTGAAGTGGCCGACAACGCGGCTGCCCGTTTGTGGCTTGCGTCGCAGGCTGAGCCTGATGCCGATACTGTGGTGTTGCGGCGCGTCATTGACGCCGCTGGAAAAAGCCGCGCTCAAATCAATGGTCGTCCCGCTTCGGTGGCAGAGATGCGCGAACTGGGCGCGAAGTTACTTGAGCTGCATGCTCAGCATGAGCATCAGGCACTGCTGCGCGGCGCCACGCAACGTGAACTGCTGGATCGGTACGCGGGCGCAGAAGATGACGCGCGTGCAGTGCAGGCCGCTTTTCGCGGCGCCACTCAGGCCAGCGACACGCTCACCCATGCGCGAAGTGCTGCAGCTGTGATTGCCCGCGAACGTGCCGCGCTTGACACCGATTTGCTGGAGTTGCGCGCAGCAAAACCTAACGCCGCCGAGTGGGACGCGTTGTCACAGGAGCAGTCGCGGCTTAGTCACAGCAACGAGTTGCTTGAGGCGGTCGAATCGACGCGGGCGACGATTGCCGACGACGACGGCGTCAGCGAATCGGTTGCGCAACTAACCAGCAGCTTGGTCGCGGCAGAACGTATGGATCCGCTGCTTAGCGAGGTGCGGCAGTTGGTCGAATCAGCCGGCGTGCAGTTGGATGAAGCCGCTCAATGGCTGCGCCAATACGCCGGCAAGTTGAATCTGGACCCAGAGCGCTTGCAACAGGCTGAGGCGCGCTTATCGTCCCTATTTTCACTGGCGAGAAAGCTGCGCGTGCGGCCCGAAGACTTGCAGGCGCATTGGCAGGCCACCGAGGTCAAACTCGCGCAATTGACGGCGGCGCAGGACATTAAAGCGCTGGAACGTGATGTTGTCGCTGCGCAGACTGCACTTTCAGTGGCCGCTGCAACATTGACGATAAAGCGCGCTACCGCTGCACAAAAGCTTTCGCTTGCAACGACAACCGAATTGCCCGATTTAGCACTGCCGAATGCGTCGTTTAACGTCACACTTACGCCGCACGCCGAGATTGAGTCGAGCGGTGCGGAATTTGTTGAATTCGCTTTCAGATCGCACTCCAGCCTGCCTTTTGCACCTATCGCCAAGGTCGCCTCAGGCGGTGAACTGGCGCGCCTGTCGCTGGCAATTTTGGTGGTGTGTGGCGATGCGGCGTCAGTGCCGACGCTGGTGTTTGACGAGGTGGACGTGGGCGTAGGAGGACGGGTAGCGGCGCAGGTTGGGCGCAAACTGCAAACATTGGCGGTTAACCGTCAGGTGCTGTGCGTGACTCATATGCCGCAGGTGGCAGCACATGCCGATCACCATTTCACCGTGTCACGTGACAACGCCTTGAGCCCAACGACTAACGTGAGCGTACTCAACAAAAAGGCACGGCTGGCTGAAATTTCCCGCATGTTGGGCGGGCATGAGGTTGGCGCTGCGACGGAGAAGTTGGCGAAGGAGCTGCTGGATACTTCGCGGCGCTGAGTCCGCCTAATCTTGAAATCGCGGTCTAACCGCTTCGAAAGACGGCTACGTAGCCGCTCTAACGCTTACGCTTCTTAACGATAACCGCTTTGCCGCGCTTGGCTTTTGAGCCCTTTTTCACCAAAGCCACTGGCTTGGGAATCGCGAGCACTACACCGGTTTCTATCCAGGTTTTTACGCGTTGCGCGTCGCCCAATCGCGAAAACTTGCCGACCGAATCTAATAGGATCAACACGACAGGGCGCTGGGCGATTTGCGCCAACATCACCACGCAGCGACCCGCTTCATTGATAAAGCCGGTTTTTTGCAGACTGATGCTCCAGCCGTCCGATTTGACTAGCGCGTTTGAGTTGTTGTAGTGCAGCGTCTGTCCGGTGGCGGGGATCTGCACGTACTGATCAGGCTGCGTGCTGTATTCACGGATCAGCGGGTAGCCCTGCGCAGCTTGCACCATGACCGCCAGATCGCGGGCTGTCGATACGTTTTCTGGTGAAAGGCCGGTGGTGTCAAAGTAATGAGTGTTGGCCATACCAAGCGTTTTTGCTTTGGCGTTCATGGCGGCAACCGCGGCTTTAAGTCCGCCCGGATAGAAGCGGCCCAACGAGCTGGCAGCACGGTTTTCTGACGACATTAACGCCAGCTGCAGCATTTCGCGGCGCGACAATTCGCTGCCAATCGACAACCGCGAACGGCTAGCTTTTAGATAGTCCAAGTCCTCGACGGCGACCGTTAACACTTGGTCGAGGTTTTGCTGCGCATCGATCACCACCATGGCGGTCATCAACTTAGTGATGCTGGCGATTGGAGTGACGATGTTGGCGTTCTTGGCGTAGATTGATTCGCCGGTACGCACGTCGAGTATCAACGCGGCATTCGATAACAGATTCGGCCCCTGCGCTTGAACTGGCGCGTGCAAAAGTGCGAGCGAAATTACGCTCGTCACAAAAAGGCGAATAAAAACAATGCTTTCGGTCAAATTCTTCATATTGCACCTCCATTTTAGGGCTAACGGCAGCGTTGCAACTTTTATTTATCCGCGCAGAACAACAAAAAGTGCGCTTTAGGGCAAAAAAACGGACGTTAAAGTAGTACTGAATTGGCTGCAATGCCTAACCAACAGGGCTTACAGCCCCGTTTGGCCTAATCCACCTTTGCGCCAGTTTCCTTAACGATACGCGCATATTTCGGCAGCTCCTTGCCAATAAACGCGCTGAACTCTTCAGGGGTACTAGCAGCGGGCTCGGCTCCCGATGCCAACCACTTTTCTCGCAAATCAGGTGCGGCGAGGGCTTTGCCCACCTCGACCGACAGGCGTTTTACCAATTCTGGCGGCGTGCCCGCGGGTGCGAACAAGCCCCACCAAGTGAATACATCAAAGTCTTTGATGCCCGCTTCGGCCATCGTTGGCAGCTCAGGCGCTAGGGCACTGCGTTTTGGCGTGGTGACGGCGAACGCTTTCAGTTTTCCTGCCTTAATTTGCGGCAGGCTGGAGGCCATGTTGTCGAACATCATTTGCACTTGACCGCCGAGCAGGTCGGTCATCGCTGGGCCGCCGCCTTTGTACGGCACATGGGTGATCGGCGCGCCGGTTTGCAGCTTGAACAGCTCACAGGCGAGGTGGCCTGCGCTGCCGTTGCTGCCGCTGGCGCAGTTAACTTTGCCGCTCGCCTTGGCGCTAGCGACGATGCTCGCCACGTCCACCGCCGGCAGGGCGACCGGATTGGTGACAAGCACGTTCGGGGTGACGACCAGCAGTGAAATCGGGGCGAAGTCTTTGACCGCGTCATAGGGCATTTTGCTGAACAGCGCAGGATTAACGGCATGCGTCGAAAGCGCGCCCATGCCCAGCGTGTAACCGTCGGCGGGCGATTTAGCGACCACGTCCATGCCGATGTTGCCGCCTGCACCGGGTCGGTTATCGACTATGACTGGTTGGCCGAGTTGCTCCGAGAGTTTCTGCGCGAGTGCGCGCGAGGTGACGTCGACTGATCCGCCGGCGGGGAATGGCACCACCAGGCGAATCGGTTTGTTCGGATAGCTACCTTGTGCCGACGCGGCAGCGGCCAGCATCAGGCCGACGGCGATACAAGCGGCGTAGCGTGAAGCCAAGCGGCGCGCGATATGACTGTAGAAAATTTTCATGATGCGCGGCCGGAGGTAAGCGAAGCCGGCATGATACGGAACGTCGAGGCTTAATGGTGGTCGTAGCAGCGCATAATTGCAGACATTCCGGGATGCGAATTGATGTGTAGCTAGTCATGAAGAAAACGATTTACGGCGTTGTAGTTGCCGTGCTTGGGGCAGTCCTAGGCGTGGGGGCAATGTATTTATTTGGCTTTGGCAAGGCGTCCGCGCCGCCGCCTACGGTGGCAGCCGGCGCCTCGGCTACGGTAGCCGCTAAACCCGGCGATGCCGCAAAACCACAGGGAGCCGCCGCTGGTGCCGCCGCCGCACCAGCCAAATCCGGTCCGGTCGGAGCAGGAGGCGGCGCAGGTGGTTCGGCAGGCGGCAGCACTCCGGTTGAACTGGGTAAGCCAGAAAAACTTAACTGGCCAAAGAGCGTCACGGCGATCGGCAGCCTTCGCTCTGACGAGTCGGTGATGGTTCGCGCCGAGCAATCGGGCCGGGTCACCGCGCTGAACTTTAAAGAAGGACAGCCGGTGCGGGTCGGTCAAATGCTGGTGCAGCTTGATGATTCCGTTGCTCGCGCTGAGCTGGAACAAGCGCGCGCCAATCAGAAGCTCGGCAAAGCCAAGTTTGATCGCGCGGCGGAATTGAAAGAGCGAAACTTTATCTCCGGGCAGGCCAAAGACGAAGCCGAAAACGTAATGCGCGTGGCTGATGCCACGGTGTCGCTGGCTCAGGCAAAGCTCACCAAATACAGCATCAAAGCGCCGTTTTCGGGCACGGTGGGCTTACGCACAGCGAGTACCGGCGATTACGTAAAAGACGGTCAGGATATCGTGAATCTGGAGAAGACCGACACGATCAAGGTAGATTTCAAAGTGCCGGAGATTTTCCAGTCCAAGATTAGCGTGGGTCAGGCGTTGTCGGTGGCGCTCGATGCACTACCCGGCAAACCGTTCACCGGCAAGGTTTACGCGTTGAATCCGCAGCTCGACACCGCGGGCCGTGCGGTGGTGTTGCGCGCACAGATGGACAACCGAAGCGGCGTGCTTAAGCCCGGCATGTTTGCCCGCGTTCGACTCACGCTGGCCGATACGGGTGATACCGTGGTGGTGCCGGAGCAAGCCGTGGCAATGCAGGGCGACGAGCAAATTATGTTTCGCGTGATCGACGGCCGCGCGATGCGCACCAAGGTTGAGGTTGGGCAGCGCCGCGAGGGCAAAGTGGAAATTTTGGACGGCGTAAGCGGCAGTGACACGATTGTGGTTGCGGGTTGGCAGCGGTTGCGCGATGGCTCGACCGTTCGTGCCGCTGTGGTACCCGGGGGCGGCGCAGCGCCCGATGCCGCAGCGGGCAAAAACGCGCCCGCGGCTGGCAAAAATGCAGCGGCCGACGGCAAAGCGGCAACGCCGACGAATGAGAAAAAGAGCTAATAGCTTTTTGCTTGAAAGACTGGCTGGCTGTCGCTGGTCGATGATTGAGCACTGAGTCGACTTTACAAAGATTAGTGGCTTCGCCCCTGTTTTAATGGGCACTTCAGCAAATAGCTGAAGCAGAAAACGCCTGGCCAGCAGCCTTTTTGGCATTGGAGACGAACCCCTATGAATTTCTTCGATCTCTGCATCAAACGCCCGGTGCTCGCCACCGTGCTTTCGCTAGTGGTGGTACTGCTTGGCCTGATTGGTTATCAGCGTCTATCGGTGCGCGAATATCCGCGAATCGATGAGCCCATCGTCAGCGTCAGCACCAATTACAAGGGAGCATCGCCCGAGGTGATCGAATCGCAGATCACTAAAACGCTCGAAGATTCGCTTTCCGGCATCGAGGGTGTCAGCCTTATTACGTCGAACTCACGCTCCGAGCGCAGCGACATCACCGTCACCTTCAAAATTACCAAGGATCCCGACGTAGGTGCTGCCGAAGTGCGCGACAAAGTGGCCCGCGTGCGCGCGCGGTTGCCTGCTTCAGCCGACGAGCCGGTGATTGCCAAGGTCGACGCTGATGCCTCGCCGGTGATGTGGTTTGCATTGACCTCCGAGACGCACACTCAATTGCAACTGTCCGACGCCGTTAACCGATTGATCAAGCCGCGCATGCTGGTG
>JACMNN010000189.1 GCA_014378555.1 Burkholderiales bacterium
CAGGCCAACGGTCCCCGAGCGGTCATCACCAGTGAGGATTTTTTGAAGTAGCTTTTGTCGACATAAGTGGGATCGCTTTTGTGCATTTTTTTCATGGCTTGTCATCAACAAGTTGGGCTTTCTTGCTTTTAAGCGCATGCGTGTTGACGCCGACGCAGATTTGACCAGGTGCCGGAATTCTAGTGACCAGGTCCGATCCTCGCGGTGCGGGCAAATGCGGTCATCTGGAGCCTCCTGACGTGGTCAGCCATTTCTCGGCACGCTGATCAAAATAGAGCTGGCGCGAACAAGCCCAATGAAAAGAGCGGTTATCGTGTGGATGCCGGCGTAACGACTGTTACGCGCGCTGCGCAGAGTTTGTGACGCTAGTTGTTTGAGGCGAGTTTTTGCCTGCCGTGTCGACACACGGTTTTTTAAGCATGGCGAGTTAACTTTCGTTGACGAATGTGATGAGCGCGCCCGGTGCCCATTGGGCGGTTAATAGCGTGTATTCAAGTGGGGGCATATCTGGGGGCATACCGGCATTTTTTTTCTAACGAAATGGCTAGTGGCCGCTATTGCAGATCAACATAACATGCCGGTCTCGGGCACCAACAGGCTTTTAGCCGTACTGGATACTAACAACGCGGTAAGTTTTTTTACGCGGTCACGCGGGGGTTACACCAGTTTTAATCGCGTTGGTGTGCGCCCTCAATTTGGTTGCCCTTCGCGCGCCCTTGCGCATGGTCTGATTCTGCAAAGTCAATCGCGGCGCGAGTAGTCCATCGTCCTCTACTCCCTGACGGGCGCGCGATGGGCTTCGTGAATCCGCGTTCGCGGATTGCAATATCTCGCGCGTAAGATTTCGCCTTCGCGTAGAACGCCTGTGCGTGCACCGTCACCCGTTGCAACTGTTTCAATCCATTGCGCGCCCAAAATTGGCGATTCGTCACCATCTTGCCGCGATCATCAGGGGGTGACCGACCCGATGCAGCGTTGCGATCGCGGGTCAGATTCCAAGCCCTAGGTTTTCAATGCCGAGCCCGGCAGAAGTACACTTAGGAGACTAACAAAAAGGGGTGCTGACTTGGATAACTTTCGCTGTAAGGCGCTGTGGGTTACTGCGATCGCGCTCGTCGCGCTGTCATCGACGGGAGCCAACGCGCAGGCTACGCGCACCTGGGTGTCGGGCGTGGGTGACGATGTAAACCCTTGTTCGCGAACCGCCCCGTGCAAAACCTTTGCCGGGGCAATTTCGAAGACTGCTGCGGGCGGCGAAATTAGCGTGCTCGACCCGGGCGGCTTTGGCGCGATTACGATTACGAAGTCCATGACCATCAACGGCGACGGCACACTGGCCGCCATTACCAATCCTTTCGCCAATGGCATCGTGATCAACGCGGGAGTCGCCGACGTCGTGCATCTACGCCGTTTGTCGATTATGGGCGCGGGAACCGGCATAAGCGGTGTCCGTGTGTTGCAGGCGGGGCAGGTCACGATCGAAGACTTGACCATATCGGGGAACACCGTCAACGGCGTCGACATCAACACCACTGCGGACACCAATGTCGTGTTGCGCAATGTGGGCATTCGTGGCGCAGCCAACGGCGTGTCGGTTCAAACGTCATCGGGCTCGGCCAACGTAACGCTGGACGGCGTACACATTCAGCAAGTTACCACCGGTGTGAACGCCGCGGCGGGCGCGGTGCTCGCCATTGACCGTAGCAACGTCAGCTCCAACAGCACGGGTATTCTTTCGTCTTCCAATGCGGTGGTGCGACTGAGTGATTCGACAATCACGATGAATGGGACCGGGCTTAGCGCCACCACAGGCGGCCAGATTGTTTCCTACAACAACAACCGGTTGCGCGGCAACACGACAGACGGTGCGCCGACCAGCACCGTTTATCAACGCTGAGCCGCACCATGCGCCTGATCGGTCGTAAATGCAGCATCGCTGCCATCGTTATGTCGTGTGCTTTTGGGGCATATGCAGTCGAGCTCGTTGTCAATGGTGGCTTCGAAAGTAATGGCGGCGTGGGCGGCGCGACGTTCTCAAACTGGACCGTCGTCCGGGAAAACGCTGACAGCGGCGTGACAGGCAACTTTTTTGTGCAATCGGGCGTGCGCTCTCCGCTGGCCCGCCTTGACGTGCCAGTGCCTCCGGCCGGTACTTTTACGGCGATGACCGATCAAACGGGTCCCGGGCGCACCGCGCTGTATCAAGACATCGCGTTGCCGGCAACGGGTCAGATGTGGCTCGCGATGCGCCTGTTCGTAATTAATCAAAGCGATGACTTTGCGGCACCGGCAACCCTTGATTTCACCGTAGCGCCCAACCAGCAGGTCCGCGTGGATGTAATGGACCCCGCAGCGCCGTTGTGGGATGTGGACAGCGGCGTGTTGAGCAACGTGCTGGTCACCCCACAGAACTATGCACAGGTGGGAAACTTTATTCCGCTGTCCATCAACCTCGCCGCCTTTGCCGGTCGCACCGTCCGCGTGCGCATAGCCGAGGTTGACAATCGCCATGGTCTGGTGGTCGGCGTTGATCGAGTGAGCGCGACGCACGTACCGGTAGGTACGTGTGCACCGGTGCGGCCCCGCGACGGCGGTGGCGCGTGTAATTTGGACCTTGACGGAGACGGGCTGCTCACGGCAAATGATGCGCTTATTGCCACGCGCTACTTACTCGGCTTCCGCGATGCGGCGCTGGCTCAAGGCATGGCGTTCAATAGTTGCGCTACCAACACCAGCGCAGCGGGGCTCAACGCTGCAGGGGCGGCTTTGGCAGCGGGCGCTCCACCGCCGTTGGACATTGATGGCGATGGCGTCGCGTTGGGCAGCACAGACGGTCTGCTACTCGTGCGCAGCCTGCTCGGTGTCACCGGCACCGCAGCCACGACCGGGGCTGTTGCGTCCCCAGGCGGTGCGTCCCGAGTCACTTGGGCTGCGGCACGAAACTACTTGAACAGTATGTGTTTGGCAGGCGTGCTGTAGCGAACAAGTCAAACTCAGCGCCATCGATTGCGCAGCGTTAGCCTTTCGCAAGCAAGCGTTGAGCAAACGGATGGTTTCTGGGCATCAACAGCTGGCTTCCGCCGGCGGTGGCAGCGTTTCCCGCGGCGATCGAATCAGTGCGTCCGGTACTTTGCCGCAGCTGTTCGCTTCGTTCATGGTCGCGTTAATTGACAAAATAATCCGCCCGCTCCTCGCGTGCGCGCTCGTAGTGGTCAAGAAATGCTCGATAGTCCCGACCACCTCGCGGCCGGTGCGGCGGCGGCGGGCGCGCGGGTGTCGAGGTAGCCAACCATTAACAACGTTCGTCACAAAGCGCGCCCTCGTCAGCTTTCGAAGTCGCTACGCCGCTTTCGCGGGATACGCCTTCACCAGCACATCAGCAGGCAAATTGAGCGCGTCGCTCAGACGACGGATCATGGTGAGCGTGAGCGGCCGGGCACGATTTAGGATTTCGGACACGCGGGCACGGCTCCCGATGCAGGGTTCTAAGTCCTTACGCGTGAGTCCACGCGACGCCATCACATGCTGCAAAAATTCGATCGGGTCGGGGGTTGGAATGGAGTAGTGCTTCGCCTCATACGCTTCAACAAGCGTGGCGAGAACGTCTAGGCGATCGCCGTCGGGCGTTCCCGGCGCAGGGTCTTTGTCGACAAGTTTCGACACCACGGCAAGTGCGGCCCGGTAATCGGCTTGGGTGCGAATGGGATTGACGTTCATGATGAGTTACTCCATTTCCACGGTTTCAGTGTCGACGGCGTCGTATTGCTTCTGAGTGCCGACAAATTTGATGTGCACAATGTCGAGCTGGTGGGCGACGGCAACGATAACGCGGTGGTCATTGCCCTTAATGTTGTACACCGCACGTTGATTCTTGAGAATGCTGGCGTTTTTGTGCTGTGCCTTCACGTCCGCGGGTTGCGACCACCGCGCTTTTGAAACTACTGCGACCCAAGCGCTTAACGGTTCCAGTGCGTCAGGGTGATTCTTCCAGAACTCGCGTAACGTTGATACGGCAATGACTCGCATGGGTAACTATGCTCCCGTAACGAGATCGCTGCAACATTCCGGCGTTTTCTATGCCGCGATCTGCGTTATTTTCGCGTCAGTGCCGTTTCGGCAACGCAATCGCGTGCCCACCAACGGCAGCATTTTCTGCACGATTTGTCAGGCGGTTATGAGCGGTGGTGACGCCGCCAGCTCCGTTCGTCCAAAGCGCTGCGACGGGCCAGATGATCAAACCCTTCGCGTTGCTCAGGGCGAGCGGCAGCGGTATTTCGGTGACTATCCACCCGACTTTTTCGACGTCATCATCGTTGAAGAATGCGATCGCGGCGGCGCGAACGGCGAGAGCCGTTGGTGCAACATCCTAGGCTACTTTTCGCTAGCCGTACAGCTGGGTTTGACCAAGCGGCAGCGCAGTAAACAGGTGGCAGGGCGTTGTTGCGACCACGACTTGCCCCCGTTGCTGCGATCGCATTCGTCGGAACCGCGAGCGTTCCGACCTACTGAGCTTAAGGGCCGCCGCCGCATTCGCTGGAGCCACTAAATTTGCTTGGTCATTTGCATGACCCACTGTCTAAATTCACAGGAACGCTGGTTACTTCGCCCTTTCGCGCGTAATTTCGTTGACTGTTGCGCCACCAATGGAAGCCGCGGCGCGGCAACCTGACGATGCTTGATTTGCTGCGTTGCCATTGCCCGTATTTTCGTTGCCGGGAATCAGCGCCGCAACTGCTTTGAGCAATGGAGCAAAAAACGAATTCGCCACCGCAGCAGCGATTGCAACCTTCGAGACGACGACATTGGGCGCAGCAAAGCTTCCGGTCACTTGCAGCGGTGTGTGCAATGAACGCGGGCTTGACGGCGTTGCTGCGGTGAGGAGTCGCAAGTCGATGGTCTCTGTGGCCAACGAAAGCGTTCCCGCGATCCAAGCCGTGAACCCGTCTATTTCGGCTGTAACCAAGCTGGGGCGCACCACCCCTCGTTCGATTGCTAAATCTGCGGCCGCACACAAAATTCGCACGGTATCGTGAGGTGGCGTGGCGGCCGCCCAGACCGTTGCAGCAGGCGTGCCGATCACCTCAGCAACCAATCGAGAAAGTTGTCCGTTATGCAGCTCGCCGTGAATATGGCCGCTAAGCGTTGCCAAAATTTCTGCGGTCGACCGTCCGCGTCCCCACAGCGATGCATTTCCCTCGACCCGACCTGAAACAGGGCGCGCGCCGTTGCCACCAGGCTTCGGCTTAAGCCAGTGTTCAAGCTGCACACCTTCCCAGCGAAGCTTCGCAGACCATTCAGCGGTGGCCTGTTTCGCGTCCAATATCCAGCTCATGTGTAACCGCCCAAAGCGACTGCGCGTTTCAATGTTGGTCAAAGACAGGATGCTGTCGCTTAATTGCAGGTGAGCATGCAGCGGGCGCATCGGCTCGAGCAGCGGTGTGTTGAACTGCACCTCGTCAACGTCGATCAGCACATTAGCGCTCATGGCACGCAGCACCGCCAAATCGAAGTGACGATACGGCAAGGTTCTTCCTGGTTGCGCGCTAGATTTGCCCTTCGATTTAGCTGCCGTCGTGCTCGCCGCCGTGGGAGCGTTACCGATCATCGGACCAAGGTCGCCGAGCAAAAGCCTCGCCACCGTTATCTGCCCCGACAACAGGGGCGTTTGACTGCCCGTCTCGAAGGCGAAGGCCGCGCGCAATTCGCTTGCCCCCACGGTTGCCTTATCTACGACCACGTACCACGTGGCCCCTTTTTTGACCAGCACGCCCTCAGAAACGAGCTGATCCGTCGAAGGCATTGCAATCCCCATCGCGTCACCAAAAAGCGCAGCGGATGGCGCTGCTAACGAGAATCGCGCCGTGAACGATGAAAAGTTCTGCACGTCGGCCAAGCTGCCGTGTAATGCTAGGTTTGTTTCACCGAGCAATGCGGTCAAATTAAACGGAATCGAGCCCATTGCGACACCCGGCGTTACCGGCGTCGCACCGGTTCCAAAGTCAATCGCAAGCGTTAAAGGTAGTCCGCGAAATGTTCCATTGACCGTCGCCTGCCCTGCTACCGACGATCCACGTTCGTTAAAAACGCCCTTTCGTTGCGGCGGCAAATCGCGGCTCCGGGGGGCAACCGTGGGTTCCGCTGCGCTGTGCAAATTCGCGACCACGTTGATCATGGTGCGCTCGTCTCGGTACCGGACTGTGGCGGCATCGATTCCCCAACGCGCTACGCTGGGCAGTGTCGCGTTTTGCAAAAGCGGCGTCGATATACGACCGTCGGCCATGCGTTCCAGCGCGACGTCGAGTTTTTTTACGGTGACGCGACAAATTGAAAAATCTTGCCCGTGGTAGGCACGCCACGCATCAACGAGACTTAAATTGACCGCAAAATTTGTTGCGAGCAAGAGTTGTGGTGTGCGGCTCCACACCGGCGCAGAAATTTCAATCCGCTCGACAGCTAATCGAACGCCCCAGAGGAGCCGCAGTTGAAACGGTTTTTGTTGCGCGGCGGGCGTCGCCGGATCTGCCGCAAAACTAACTTGCTGACCTATTTGCGTTGACAATGCATGCTCCAGAGGGGCGGCGAGAAACGGCCAGCCGCAAACCTCAGCGACGGCAACGCCCAGCAGCACGATCAGCAGGAGCATTGCGGCAATCCACCATTTCGAATAGCGTGCGTACGTTTTCACGCGAGTTGCGAACTCTGGTTACGGCGCACAGTTAATCTGTGCGGCAAACGCGCCGCGCTCGTCAACCCAACAATCGTGTCTTTAATTACAACGGTCGCTTCTGCTACTTCGATACCGACGCACCCCATGCCGTGCGCAACTGCTTGCCTGCGTATGCCTGCGCGTCAGCAGCGCTTTTTACTACTGCGGCAGTGCCGAAAAATTCGTGTGTTGCGCCAACATAAAGCTTGTGGTTCACCTTCACGCCCGCCTTCTTCAGCGCATCCGCCAAGAGCAGCCCGTCTTCGCGGAGCGGGTCGATTTGCGCATTGATAATCGTGGTCGGCGGCAGCCCCGATAGATTCGCGTGCACAATATCCACGCGCGGATCGCTCTTGTCGGACGGATTTGCGAACAGCTTGTCCACAAACCAACCAATCATCGCCTTATTGAGCGGCTTCGCGGTGTTGCTGTCAACATACGATCGTGTTTCCAGATTGCCGGTCTGAGCGACTGGATAGACCGCCAATACCGCGCGCGGCAGCGGGAGCCGCGCGTCGCGCGCAGCCACTGCAGTGGCCACCGCCAGATTTCCGCCAGCACTTTCGCCGGCAAGCGCCAAACGCTTCGGATCGCCGTTGATTGACGCCGCGTTCGCAGCGACCCATTTGTAGGCAGCGAGAGCGTCGTCCCAAGCTGCGGGAAATTTTGCTTCGGGCGCAAGACGGTAGTCGACTGACACAACGATTGCGTTGGCTTGCTTGGCAATACCGCGTGCGCCGCCGTCGTACACGACCTTATTTGCGATCACCCAGCCACCACCGTGAAAATACACGACCACTGGAAACGGGCCGGGACCCGACGGGGTGTAAATGCGCGCGCTAATGGCGCCCACAGCGCCGGGAATATCTCGGTCGATAGTGGTGACACCCGGCACAAGGGTTTCGGGGCTAGTGACCTTGCCCTTGCGCTTAAGTACGGCCATAACTGCATCGGCAGGCGTGGGCTGATTGCGTGCTTCTGCAGGCGTCAAACTCTCGATGGGTTTGCCGTTTAGGGCTGCCAACGCGTCTAGCACCGCCTGCATGTCGGCATCGGCCTTAAATTGCGTTCCGGTCTTCGCCATAGCGTCAGCGCTACCGACAGCGTGCGCACCTGAAGCCGCGCCCATCGACAGCAGCGCCGCCACTAGGCTCGCGACGAGTAAATACCTGCAGGCCGGTTTTGGAGTGTGTAAATTCAACATGTAATGCAGTCCGTGTTTGTAAAAAAATGCGCCGTGTTGGCGTGTGACGTTGGTAGGTCGTGCGGCGCAGCGTTGGAAATCCGTCGCACCGGAAACGTATTTAGCGGGCTTACGGCGCGCTCAGTCCGCGTAAAAATTCAGCCATGTCATTTCTCTGTGCTTCGCCGGAAAGGTAGAACGGATGCGCTGATGCCGCTCCACGGATCGGGTTCAATAAATGGTCAAGACTCGTCGCAGAATTGTCATGCAGAAAATTTGGCTTTCGGGCGAGATCGAGCAGCAGCGGCATCACCGTGCCACGAATGCCACCACGAAGGCTTGCGTTGACCACCGCCATCTTGTCGTCGAAAATATTGCCCGGCGTATCGAGGATCGGATTGAGGGGCGCGTCGCGATTGGCGAGGAGTACTAACGGATTGTCGCCAGGAAATATCGTCTTCATCGCGACGGTAAAGGCTGGAACCGACTTGCCTTGATCAACGTTATGACAGGCGGTGCAATTCGATCTAAATAGTTCGCGGCCACGAGCATTAGCCGACACGTCGGTGACAACGCCTGGAGGCGCCTGCAAGCTATTGAGATATCCGTTCATCGCAAGCAGCTTGGTGTCGTCCACTCGGATGCCTAGCGGGGCCTCCTCGGTGCCGGGCGCCGGGTGCCCACTGGCTTGCACATACGGGTAGCCACTAACGCCGGTGGCCGCCAGCACCTGAATGTAGCCATCGACAATCTCATTGCCCGCTGCGACACCGCCCAATTTGCGCAGGAAGGCGCGACCACCTGGTGTGGTGAGGTTGGTCGGATCAAGAAGTGCTGTGTAAACCAGATTGCTGAAGTTGTCGAGCCGCGCGATGCTGCCCTCCGTTCCCCAAGGGGCAGCCAGATCCGTACGGAAAAGTGCAGAGTTGTGCATTCCGTCGCCGTTGCCGTCTGGCGTGTCGTCAAATGTCCCGACCGGATAGAAGGCCGGGTTAGTGAGATAGGCGTCGACCTCCGTTTCGGTCGAGATTGGCGTCAGACCCGTGGGTGCGCGGCCGAGCGATTTGCCACCGTTGGCATTAAGCGCAAGTTGCAACATCGGGTAGTAGGCGCGGGAATTCAGCGCCGTGGCAAGCAGCGCACCAAAATTCAAGTTGTGGTTTGCGCGCCCGTCGAGACGCTTACCAATTGAGCCGCCACCGGGCAAATTAAACACCGACGCGTCGGTGATGGTGTGACACAGGGCGCAGCTCGCTCCGGTCTTGCTGCCGTGCGTGACGTCAATAACGCCACGGTTGCTTGAATCTTTAGCAACGATGCCAATGATCGCGTTGGCGTTGATGAGCTTGATCGTCGTCGCCGGGTTGTTGAGCAACGGCGCCCTGGCGGGAGACAGGTCTGTTTTGACCTCCGCTGCGATTGCCGCCTGGGTTGTCGCATCGAGCGCATCAACGTCGACCATGAGACCGAGCTGAAGTGCCTTGATCGGAGTCACGCCAGCGGCTACAACGCCTTGTTGCAAACGCACCGCGTCAGTCCAAAACGCCTCATTGCCAAAGGTCTCAAATCGGAACACCTGCTTTCCAAGCGCAACATCGCCGACCGCGTGGACCACGGGCGCATCAGCAGACATCGGACCATCAGACCCCGCATTCGCTGTGCCGCCATTACCGCTGCAAGCGGCAACCGCAATACTTGCGACGAGTGCGCCAAGCAATGACATCCACAGCCCCGAGTGGTGCTTGAGAGTTCTAACCATAATGGTCTAGCGACGAAATGAGACGATGGAAAAAATTAAAAGTGCGGTAGGTGCGGGTTAGGTCGCAAAAGATTTTGTAACTTGGCTGACGCTACGAACAACATGCAGCATCTTCGTCGTCAACAGTCGCACAGTCTGTGCGGCGCCGAACATAAAACAACGCTGTTATTTCTGGTTTATATATTCACGCGCGACACTCGCGCCAGCGAACTTTAAGGCGCTGCTGCGCCTTCTCGAATCAACGCGAAGTTGAGCGCGCGTCACCACGACCGCTTGATGGTTCGCCACCGCGGCAACGCCATCGGAGCGTTGTATTGTCAGCCGTATCGCCGTTCCACGTGGCTATGTTGCGGCGATTGTCATCGGGCGAACAGCGTTACTTGCGCCGCTAATAATCGGGTCAGTTTTGCCGGAATTATGTCGGGCAACAACACGAATTCAAGATGGCAAAACGCACTGCGCAGGTGAGCGGCAAATTGTGATTACACGTGACCGAGCTTACGCCGTTGTTGCACCTGGAGTATCGCGACGATCGCTGACGCGTTTGCGGATCTTGGCGAGGCCGCGGAAGTCAGCCGGGTGTTTAGTGGATTCCAGAACTATCTATACCAAGCGGCTGCACGGTAAACAGGCGCGGTGGCGCCGCAACCAAGCTCGGATCCCGTTGCTGCGATCGCATTCGTCGGAACCGCAAGCGTTCCGACCTACTGTGGTGTGAATGTGCAAATAAGCTTTTCCCCGGATGCGATTGCGGATCTCGACAAGGCCGAGGAAGTTAGCCGGGTGTTTTGTGGATTCCAGAAATATCTTTACCGGGCGGCTGCGCTGTGCGCGGGCGCGGGCGTGGCCGCAAGCAAGATCGGACGCCGTTGCTGCGATCGCATGCGTCGGAACCACGAGCGCTCCGACCTACCGTGGTGGGAATGTGCGAATAACCTTTGGCTGGCAGATGGTGCGCATTCGCCGCGTCGAGCTGCGTTGCCATTCTGCTGCTCCGAGATCGCTTCAGCAACGCCGATTGTCACCCTACCTGCGTAGGTTTCGGCGGCTGTGGATGTTGACTCGAAATTGACCCTCTAGAAGGCCTCTAGGGGTCAATATTTAAGCGGCGCGGAAAGTCCGCTAAGTGGGGTATGCCCACGTAGCGCCCATCGCAAGAATTGAAATTAGCTAGGAACCACCCGCGTCACCGCGACTGCGGCAACGCGGGTCTCGTCAGCTACTGTGGCGCGTCAGTCGCTGAGGCCGCGCAGAACACCGCGCCATCGCGCGAATAGCCCGCTGCCGCCATCTGATCGTAGCGCGCTGTGCTCACGGTGTAGCGATGATTGCCATCATTTTGTACGCTACGGTTGTTGAACGAGCGATACACCTTCACCGGGGCGGTTGCCGGGCAATTTCCGGCTGTGTCTGGAATTGCGACGGCGAAGTCGATGCCTTCGTTTTTCACTGATGCATTACCCGCAAAGAAGGTGCCCACGGTAGTGCAGTCCGCAGGCGTGCCGTAGAAGTGGGTGTTGGCAAGCGGCGGCGAGAAGTAGTAGCGGCAGATCGGCTGGGTGCCGGCCGGTGGCGTCGCGCCCATCTGAGCGACAAAGCTCATGCCAGTCAGGGAGTAGACCGCAGGATATTGAGCCAACATCGCCTTTTCGCTTTCGCGCGCGGTGATGAAGTATTTCTTCAGCGAGGGGACGAAATACTCAACCACCGTTGTCGGAGACACAGTCAACATGGTGTCAACACTGCGACTGAACTTGCCGACCACGAGTTCTGGTGGAAGGTTAACGCCCTTGCTGGTTGAACCGGCGCTGGTGAATACCGCACCGTTTGGTCCCTGAGCCGCATTAATCACCACATCGTATTGGCCGGGTGGCAACAGCCCACCAAGTGCTGCGCTGTAGGTGCCATCGCTGGGCACAAGGTCGCCGCCGGTGCCGTCATCACGGAGCACCTTCGTCAACTTTAAGCTGCCGTCCGCTCCGTAAAACAACGCAGTGACGGCGGCCCCTTGCACCGCACGATCAGAGGCCAGTTCGAAGGTCAATGTCGGATTGGGCGAACCGTCAAACAACACGTCAGTTTCGGCGCGCAACGTCGTTTCAACAGCGGACACTTGATCGAGCGGGGCATTGATCGCTGCCAGCGCGATCACGGTACTAGTCCAATCGCCAGCGAGGCCCGCGTAGGATTTGGCGACTGAAAAATAAGCGCTGTTCGAGTCTGCATCGAACTCGTAGGTCACTTCGTTGTTTACGCCAAATGACTGTTTGGTCAAGACGTTGCTAGGCGAGAAACGAGTCCCGTCCGGAGCGGTAAGTTCGTAGCGCAGGTTGGCATTGTCTGTTTGATTTTCCCAGCTGGCGGTGAAGTTCAAAGCGCCATCGTTTTTGGCAAGTACCGATGACTTCATGGCGAACAATTCACCGGCAGCCATACGCGTCACGAACTGGGTGGCAAGCGTCGCTTCGCTGACGCCAGTGGCGTCCGATATCGCCTTCGCTGCGCCCACCGTCAAGCTGGAAGCACGGTGCGCGTCGTTGTAGTGTCCTCCGGTCGCGTGTGCGATCTGAGCAAGGGTCATGGTGGAGGCACTCGGCGCAATCTTTGCGCGCATCGCCGACTTGGCCAAATCTTGCGGTGCGACGGAGCGTTTTGCGTTTGAACTTGATTGGCCGGCAGCGCCGGAGATGATGTTGCCATTGAGCGCGGTGTGGCTGTCGCGCAAACGAGTGAACGTCGTCGTGAAGTAGCTTTCGTTGGCATTACTAAACACATTAAGCGACGTTGAGGCGCCTTTCGCAATCGTGTTGGCTGCGTACAGCGCCTCAATGTTGCCTACTGCGGCGGCCGCAGCAACGGGGAAGTTGGGCGCGGTGTTGTCCACGGTGGTGGCTTCCACTGCATCGGTCGCGGCCTTTCGAGCGGCTTCAGTTTCGAACGGCGCCATCTTGATCAACACGTCACCGGGGCTGGTGTTAATGCCTACGAAGGTGTTGGCACCTAGCGGCAACCGTTGGATCGATTGCTGAACCGCGTTCTTGATCGCTGCGAGTTGCGCCTCGGTGACCGCGCGCGAAATGACAAATTGCTCGACGACGGTCGGATCAGGCATGAAAACGATTTTCAGCGCCGCATCAAAACCGGCGACTGGCTTGGTCAACGCCGCCTGGTCTTTCGGAACAAATCCGGAAAAGGCAGGATAGGCAGTGCGCCCACGAGGTTTGATGACCTCAGGATCTTTGTCGGCGTCTCGCGCCAAAACCTCCCACGCCGAGGCGTTGAAAGCACGAACCTGCGCGGTCTTGGTGCTCGGGGTGTAATCACTTGGGGTTGAAAACCCAGCGAAAACTGCCTGATTGTGCATCAGCGTGTTGAGCGGCGTGTCGTCGTCAGCAGGTGCCGTAATGTTGTCGGGGTTGAAGGCTCGACCTTCCTCCCGATATTCGTCAAACAGGCCGTAAATGTAGTGCGCCATTTCGTGAGCAATGGTCTTGCCCAAGCCCTCAGCGGTGTCAGGCGGGCTGTTTGGGAAAGCGGTGTAATTGTTCGACGTGCGCCCGGTTTTGCCCAACCCGGAGACGTGAGCGTTTGACCGTCCGCCCACTAAACCGATGATCTTAATGTCAACGTTGTTGCCGAAACGATTGTTTCGGTAAACGTATACCGTGCCCACCCGATGGCGGCCTTCTGTCATGGTGAACATGGTTTGGGCTGTGGATCTAAGCACTGACCCGACGTAGGCGCGATCAAGCGTCAGCCCGTTAGCGACCGCGGCAGGGGAAGCGTCAAAGTCGAAGTCAACGTTAGCGGCCAGGTCGACTGTCTGCAAAGTAGGCGCGTCAGTTTTGACGCCGCTCATGGGGTGGATTGCGGCTTGCGCAATGATGGGTTGCAAGGCGATGGTGCAGCTCAGTAATGCGGCGACACTGGACCTGATTTTGGGACGAAAACTCATTAAAACCTTTTTAAACAAACGTTGTGAACAACCCACCGATAATTTATTAACGCGTGTCCCGCGTCCAACTAAACCACGGACAGTTTTGATGCTACACGCGTAACGATGCACTATTGGCCTGTCCGAAGCGCTGTTGGCGGCCGATATAGCGTTGCGACCGTTCGGCGTGGCGCGCATCACCGTTTGATACATTCGACCAAGTGTCTAACTGACGAAATCCGTCGCGGCAACGGCAGTCGCGGTTACCGAAATACCTAGCGAAACACGGATTTATTCGTCTCCCCGCCCCTGTTGCCACCGGGGTGACAGTCGCCCCGGGGCCCACGCCCCACGTAACTTATTGATTCGAAACGGCGCATGGATTCTGGCCTGCGCCGGAACGTCGAAAGAATGCATAAATATGCGTTTCCGAAGACATTTGGGCAAATGAGAAGTCACGATTGACGTGCAAGGGCGAATGACCGCTCGAAACGGCTGCAGCCACTTAGCTGGCGCCTATCGTGTTTTGGGGGGGCGCGTGGTGCGCCGATACTTGAAATGGTTCAGGCCAACGGGGACACTCCGGAAAAGAGGAGTTCATCCGTCGCCAGACAACGGCTGCGTACGGCTTATTGAGGTTGGCCGCTTAACAACTTGTGGATTTTTAGGCTGTTGGGCTCCGTCAAATACCCGCTTCCTGCGCGGAGCCACACCGGTCCCGTGAACTTGCTATTGTTAACCTTGCGAAATCCGTAGACATCATTCCAAGGAATGGAGCCGGGAAACGCGATCTCCTGTTCGCCGAAAATCGCAGTCCATTGCGACTTTCCTTGCTCGGGCACGTGATAGCCGCCGCGCACGAGCACAGAATAGACCCAGCCGTCAGCGCCAGCGTAACCCTTCGCGACTTTGACGGCTTTTGTGGAGGATATGTAGCCCTTCAGCAATTCGTTGGCCAGCATACGGCCCAGGTGCAATTCCTCTCCCTTAAGCAACGCTCGCCAAACGGAGTAATCGAGAAACAGTTTCTTGAACTGCGGCGAGCGCATGGAAATGGCCTCGGTGTAGTCCTTAGCCGTAATGACCGCGCCGTGACTGCGTTGCATGTAGTCCTGAAACGCTAGAAACACTTTTCCCGTCGGCGGATTCAAGTAAAAATCGTCGTCGCGCATCGCGTTCGGGTGAAACCCTCCCCGCCCCCTGACACCCTCCGGAC
>JACMNN010000190.1 GCA_014378555.1 Burkholderiales bacterium
GATTGCCCGACGAGAAGGCCAACACGCCGCGCGCGCGTTCGGCATCGGTCAACGAGTTGATGGCGTTGTATCCACCACGAAATTTGAATGCGCCCATGCGCTGGAAGTTTTCAGCCTTCATAAACACCTCGCAACCGAGCATCGCGTTTAACGTGCGGTTGGTGAGGATGGGTGTGCGATGTGCGACGCCTTTAAGACGGGCGGCCGCGGCCTGAATATCAGTGAAGTTGAGCATGTGTGAATTGTAGGAGTTGCTCCAGCTGTGAGGCGGGATCAGATGTCAACGATGATCTTTCTGCCCACATAATAGGCGCAAGATGTCGCAACCCTGATCGTGATTGCGTCTGTAAGACACTAGTTCAGTTTGTACGAAAGGCCATTCAGCATGTTCCATTTGCCACTAAAAACTCGCGCGCAAATGGCTTCAATCGCAGCAGGTTTGCTGGGATTGCTAGCCCTTAGCAACGCGCTTGCCGCCACTGTTACCAACGGCGTTTTAACTATTGACTATGACGACATCGGGCACTTTAGCCTGACGACAGGCGCCGCACATCCAGTGCCAAACGAGACGGTCTTTTTCCCGGTGGGCACCTCGTACATTTCGGTGCGTGACGACACGCGTAAACAGGTTTACGTCAACGACGACGGGGTAAGCGGGGCAACGCTCGCCGGCGACACGGCGGTGCAAATGGGCGCAGGCGCCACGCAAATGCTGGGCTCACTCGGCTTCCGCACCACGTGGACGTTGCCGAATTTCAATGTGGTGCAAGAGGTAGAAATCACCGGAACTGCGCTCTCGGATACCAAAGTGCGTCATGAAGTCAGCGTCATCAATACCAGTGGCGCGCCTTTAAAGTATGGCGTTCGCTACCTGTGGGACTGGCAAATCGCCGGCAATGACGCCGCGCTCGCCCGGCCGCGCAATCCCGACGGCGCCTACAGCAGCGTTTTTGCGGCGTACCCCACACCGACTTTTCGCGCCTACGAGCAAACTGACAGCCTGTTGAGTCCGAAATTCTCGATCTACGGCACGGTGAGCGGCGGCACCACTGACCGCCCGCCGACCACGCCGGATAGAGTGGCCTACGTGTCATGGGACGACTTCTACGCCAATCCGTGGGACACCGCGATTTCCGGAAAAGACATCGACAGCGCGATTGTTTATTACTGGGGCTACAGCGCCCCGCTCTCACTTGCCCCCGGCACGACCGCCAACGTTCGTCAATACGTGTCAACCGTAGCCGGCGCCATCGGCGTCAGCACCAGCACCACCAAAACGCTCACTGAGTACATCTACACCCCACTCAACTATTTCTTCCTGACTTCACGCGACGCCGACAAGGTAGCGCTCGATGCCGCTCCCGGTTGGTCACGCACCGGGCAGTCATTTGTCGCGCTGTCAGACGCCGACCCTGGAACCCGAGGCATCACCCGCTACTACTTCGACAAAATAGCGCAGGGGCAGTTACGCGGAAGCCATTTCTACACGCTGGTCGCGAGCGAAAAAACGGCGTTAAGCGGGCTCAATCCCAGCAACCAGCCACTGCCGCGACTACCCTACGACGAGGGCATCGATTCATACGCCTATCCGCCACTGGTTGAAGGCGTGGGCGGGAGTTGCGCCGCGGGCCAGAAGCCGGTGTACCGCGTGTTTCGCGGGCAAGCGCGCTTCCCGGACGATCCAAACCATCGCATGACCACGAGCATCGCGCTCTACAACCAATACGTCGCACTCGGCTGGGACGGTGACGGCGTGAAGATGTGCGTACCGAATTGATCGGGCAACGCAACGAACGTTTTCCTGTTTGGCGGTCATTTGTTGACCGCTTTTAGTGGGGAGCATTGCTCAACCTAGGCTTAGGCATAGTTTTATGCCTAAGTCGAGAATCGCAATATCGCGCGGCCAGACCGCACACAACGGTCTTTATAGCGCGAAGTTACTTTCCAAAAACCCGCTCCGATTACTGCGCTGCACCAGCGATATCGCGCACTGAGTGACCAGATGGTCGCGGATCAGTTGCTATGGATCCGGCATTGCCTATCGAGGAGTCCGTTCGCCCTGAGCACAGCGAAGGGTCTGACAATCAAACCCAACGCTACGCTCAGGGCGAACGGGTCTGTTCCAGTGCCGGGTCAGAGAAGCGGGGACGCATCCGCATTAACGCACGCCAAACACACCGCTTTTTGGCGAAATGAGCGTCACAAATAGTCAGAATTGGCACTTGCTCTGCAGTCCGCCGAAACAGCATGCAGTGCATGCGTAATAGGTTTTGCGCTCAAACGCTGCCATCGCTCCGGCATTGCCTATTGAGGAATCCGTTCGCCCTGAGCGTAGCGAAGGGTCTGATGATCAAACCCTTCGCTACGCTCTGGGCGAACGGGCCTGCTCCAGCGCCGGGTCAGAAAAGCGGGGACGCATCCGCATTGACGCGCGCCCAACACACCGCCTTTTGGCGTAATCAGCGTCACATACAGTCAGAATTGGCACTTGCTCTGCAGTCCGCCGAAACAGCATGCAGTGCATGCGTAATAGGTTTTGCGCTCAAACGCTGCCATTGATCCAGCATTGTCTATTGAGGAGTCCGTTCGCCCTGAGCGCAGCGAAGGGTCTGATCATCAGACCCTTCGCTGCGCTCAGGGCGAACGGGTCTCTTGCAATGCTTGTCGGATCAAAAAATTGACGCGGGCTCATTCACCCGCGACGGCTACTTCGCGAACAAATTCTCAATATGCTCAAACGCTTTGAACTCAATGGCGTTGCCGGACGGGTCGAGGAAGAACATGGTGGCTTGCTCGCCGGGCTCGCCCTTGAAACGGATATGCGGCTCGATGATGAACTCGGTGTGGGCGGCTTGCAGGCGGTCTGCTAACTCGTGCCATTGCTTCATGGTGAGCACCACGCCGAAGTGCCGGCAGGGCACGTTGTCGCCGTCGACCTCGCTGGTCTTTGCCATCGAGCATTCGCCGGGTGCAAGATGCGCGACGATTTGATGGCCGTAGAAATCAAAATCTACCCAGTGCGGGCTAGATCGGCCTTCCTTGCAGCCAAGCAAGTCTAGGTAGAAGCCGCGTGCGGCTGCAAGGTCGTGGGTGGGGAACGCGAGGTGGAAGGGTTGCATGGACATAGAGGCGCTTGGTTGGTTGGGTATCTGTTGATTGTATTGACTGCGGCCGCCGCCTTGTAGGAGCGACGCGCACTCCTGAAACGCGAGACGGTCGCAACCAAAAACGCGCACCGCACATAATTCATTTATGGCCTCTCCGTTTCAACAACTGCTTGACGAATTTGATGTGATCGACCGCTCAGACTTCGAGCATATGGGCGTGGTGTTGATTCTGATGGCCGTGGGTGCTGGCGTGGGCATGCTGCTGTCGCGGCGGCGAGCGCCCGAGCTGTCACCCAAGCAGGCGCTGCTGCGGGCGCTGTTAGTGGGCATCACCTTCCCGCTGGTGACCTGCGCGTTGTTGTGGCTATTTCGCCTGACGCCGTATGGGATGAATGCCGGGATGATGCCTAAGCTCGCGGTGCCGATATTCGCGTCGCTGATGGTGATTCGCGCCGTGGCTCGCGTGTTACGCGGCCTGTTTCCAAAATCGCCGCCGGTGCGCACCCTGATCAACGCGGTGAGTTTGGTGATGTGGTTGGGCGTGGTGCTGCATGTCGGCGGGCTGCTGCCGGTGGTGGAGCACGAGCTAGATTCGATCATGATTCCGCTGGGCAAAACGCAGGCGTCGGTGCTCACGTTGTTGCAGGGTTTGGCGCTGGTTGGCTGCACGCTGCTCGGCGCGCTGTGGCTGTCGTCGGCGCTTGAATCGCGCTTGATGGCGACCTCGATTACGATGAGTTTGCGTCTGGTGATGTCGCGTTTTTTGCGGGCGATGTTGTTCGTGTTGGCGCTGTTGATTGCGTTGGCGGCGGTGGGTATTGACTTGACTGTGTTGTCGGTCTTTGGCGGCGCGCTAGGCGTCGGTTTAGGACTCGGTTTGCAGAAGATTGCTTCGAACTACGTGAGTGGTTTTGCGATTCTGCTTGAGGGCAGTTTTCGCGTCGGCGACAGCGTAAAGATTGACAACTTTGAGGGCCAGATTACCAACATCCACACCCGCTACACCGTGGTGCGTGCAGCCAACGGACGCGAGTCGGTGGTGCCCAACGAAATGTTTATCGTCAACCGCGTCGAGAACCTTTCGCTTGAAAATAAGCGCGTCGCATTCAGCACCAAACTGCAAGTGGATTACGCAAGCGACCTTGACCTTGCACAACAGTTAATGATCGACGCGGCGGTAGCGCAACCGCGCGTGCTGAAAGAGCCACCACCGAACGCGATGCTCAGCGATTTCGCGCCCGACGGACTGGAGTTAACGCTCGCTTACTGGATCGCCGACCCTGAAAACGGCATCAACAACGTGCGCTCCGACATCAACCTCGCCATCTGGCGGGCGTTTCAAGCGGGCGGCATCAAGGTGCCGTTCCCGCAGCGCGTGCTGCATGTGTTCAACGACGCGCCGTTGTCGCTAAACTCCGCGCCACCAGAAAAAATTTAACTAGAACACACGATGCCTGAATCTTTGATCGCGCGGCTGGCGCGAGACGTTGTTATCACCGCCCAACAAGCCGAAGCCGCTGTGGGATTGCTTGATGGCGGTGCCACGGTGCCGTTTATCGCTCGCTACCGCAAAGAGGCCACCTTCGGACTGGACGACATTCAACTGCGCTTTTTAGACGAGCGTTTGGGCTATTTGCGTGAGTTGGATGACCGGCGCAACACGGTGCTGGCGTCGATCACCGAGCAAGGCAAACTGCACGACGCTTTAGCGCTGGCGCTGGACCGCGCGACGACCAAGCAGGAGCTGGAAGATCTCTACGCGCCGTACAAGCAAAAGCGTCGCACCAAGGCGCAGATTGCGCGCGAAGCGGGGCTGCAACCGTTGGCCGATGCGTTGTTCGCCGACCCGACGCTTACGCCGTTGCTTGAAGCAGCAAAATTTGTGGCTGCGGCCGCACCCGCCGATGGATCGGCAACCGTATTCACCGATGCACAGGCCTGTCTAGACGGCGCCCGCGATATTCTTTCCGAGCAGTGGTCGGAGGATGCGGGTTTGGTGGGCAAGATGCGCGAATGGTTGTGGCAGAACGGTTTGTTCGAGAGCAAAGTGGTTGACGGCAAAGAGAAAGACGGCGACAAGTTTCGCGATTATTTTGAGTACGACGAACCGATTGGCAAGGTTCCGTCGCATCGTGCGCTGGCCGTGTTTCGTGGCTGGTTAGCGGAGGTGCTAACCGTGAAGTTGGCGCAACCGGAACCGCTCACTCCGCCAGTGCTGGTTGCCGTTGCAGGCGCGGCGCGTGCGCCCGTTCCATTCACGCCATGCGAGGGCATGGTGGCGTCGCAAATTCAGTGGTCGCATCAGGGCCGCGCGGCCGACGACTGGTTGAAACGGGTGGTGAGTTGGACCTGGAAAGTCAAGCTTGGGCCGTCGCTGGAACGCGATCTGTTCGCCAAACTACGAGAAGGCGCTGAAGACGTGGCCATCAAGGTGTTTGGCGACAATGTGCGTGACTTGATGCTCGCGGCTCCAGCGGGCAACAAAGTGGTGATGGGGCTCGACCCTGGCATTCGCACCGGCGTGAAGGTGGCGGTGGTTGATACGACCGGCAAGGTGGTCGCAATCAGCACGGTGTACCCGCACGAGCCGCGCAAAGATTGGGACGGTTCGCTGCATACGCTGCGCAAATTGTGTGAGGCACACGGCGTGCAACTCATCGCGATTGGCAACGGCACGGCGAGTCGCGAAACCGACGCACTGGCGGCGGATTTAATCGCGCAGCTTGACGCGGGCGTGACCAAGGTGATCGTGTCCGAGGCGGGCGCGTCGGTGTATTCCGCCAGCGAATACGCATCACAGGAATTGCCCGATCTCGACGTGAGCATTCGTGGTGCGGTGAGCATCGCGCGGCGCTTGCAGGACCCCTTGGCAGAGCTGGTCAAGATTGACCCGAAGTCCATCGGCGTCGGCCAGTATCAACACGATGTGAACCAATCGCTGCTCGCGAAAAAACTCGACGCTGTGGTTGAAGACTGCGTGAACTCGGTGGGCGTGGATGTGAACCTCGCCTCGGCTCCCCTGCTGTCACGCGTGGCTGGATTATCTGCCAGTAATGCGCGAAACATCGTGTCGCACCGCGAACAACACGGCGCGTTCGCAGATCGCGATTCGATTCGCAAAGTATCCGGCATCGGGCCAAAAACGTTTGAGCAATGCGCGGGATTTTTGCGCATTCAGGGCGGCACCAACCCGCTCGACGCGAGTGCGGTGCACCCGGAAAGTTATGCGCTGGTGCAGAAAATTATCGAGCGGGTGAACAAGCCGTTGTCGGAATTGCTGGGCAACGTTACGGCGTTGAAAGCAGTGTCGGCGAATGCATTCACTGCAGATGGTGTGGGTGAAATCACCATCCGCGATGTGCTCGCCGAACTCGAAAAGCCGGGCCGCGATCCACGCCCCGAGTTTAAGGTGGCGAAGTTCAACGACGGCGTGAATGACATTAAGGATCTGGTCGAAGGCATGATTCTCGAAGGCACGGTGACCAACGTCGCGGCGTTCGGTGCTTTCGTCGACGTCGGCGCGCATCAAGACGGTTTGGTGCATGTGTCGCAACTCGCCAACAAGTTCGTAAAAGACCCGAAAGACGTTGTAAAAACAGGGCAAATCGTTCGCGTGAAGGTCGTTGAAGTGGATATTCTGCGCAAGCGAATCGCGCTTACGATGCGCCTTGACGCCCCGCCCGTGCCCGCGGAGGAGCGCAATGCGCGCGGCAACGACCGGCGCGGTGGCGCGCCATTTCGACAGCC
>JACMNN010000031.1 GCA_014378555.1 Burkholderiales bacterium
CATGCGGGCGCGCAAACCCGAGCAAAACGCTGTGAGCCCCGCCTTGGCCGCGCCGTACGCATAATTGCTGCCGCGACCGCGATCGCCGGCCACCGATGAGATGACCGCGATGGTGCCGCCGCTCGCATTACTTGCCGCCATTTGATTTGCGAGTAGTTGTGCCCAAAGTGCCGCGCTCACAAAGTTCGCGTGCAGTTCATGCTCGAGATAATCTGCGTCATGGTCGGCGCGCGCTGAATCAGTCAGGCTGCCATAGGCAATTAAGACGATACGCGGTGAGGTGATCGAGCCAATGGACTCGGCAATAAACCGGCGCTCCGTTAAATCGCCGGTGAGCACGGTGACCGATGGTGCGCCGCGAACACGGGCGTCGGCAGCGATGCGTGCAAGCTCTTTGGCATTGCGTCCCACGAGCGTGAGCGGGTATCCACGTTGCGCCCATAGCCGAATTGCGGCCTGTGCCACGGCGGACGTGGCACCTACGACCATAACGTTAATTTCATTCATTCCGAGGTGTCCTCTGAGGCGGTGACGCGTCGCCAAAATGACGATGAGATGGCTGGATCACGAGTTGCCTCAAGCGCGCGCCACTGCGGAAAGAAGCGCTGAAACATGCCCGCAGACATGCGCGCATCTTTGGCGGGATACACGCGGCCACCCACGTCGGCCACCATCGCGTCAGCGCGATCGAGTGCTCGCAGATCGTGTAACTTTGGCGCTGGAATATCTAGTGCGACGGTGGTGCCCGGCATTGGAAAACTCAGCACACCAGGCGACGCCAAATCGCCAAAGGTTTTTATGACGGCAAGATAGCTCGCCACGTTAGCCTCGCGCAAATGCGTGAGTATCCGCGGCACCGTTTCGCGCGCCGCAGCGGTCGGCACCACAAATTGATATTGGATAAAGCCGCGTTTGCCGTAGGCCCGATTCCATGCGTTCACGGCATCCAGTGGAAAGAAAAATTGCCACAACGGAATGGTTTCTCGTTTGGCGCTTCGAAGCGATTGCGCGCGGTAGTAGGCGGCGTTGAACGCCTTGGCGCTTGCGCGACCCAGAACCCATTCTGGTGCGTCCATTGGCATGGTGAGGTGCGCGGCGTTGGGCGCTAGCCATTGGTCCGGTCCGTCAGTATGTTTGCCGCGAAAGAACACGCCGCGCAAACCGCGATCAAGGGTGTCGATCCAGCCGACGGTGTACTCCCAAGCGCTGCTTTGCGCGTCAAGCGCAAGATAGTCATCGATACTTCCGTCGCCGCCGAACAGCTTCGTTTCTTGCTCAATGCCGGGACCGGGCACCGCTTTAAGCTGAAGGGTCGCTTCGTTGATGAGGCCGGATAAGCCGAGGCCGCCAATCACCGACGGGAACATGGCGTCACTACTCGCCACCGTCTCGGCAGATCGCCAATCAGAGCGATAGAGCAAGCATGATTTGACGAATCGTCCGAACGTTCCGCTGATGTGGTGGTTCTTGCCATGAACGTCGTTGGCGATAGCGCCGCCCACGGTAATGAAGCGCGTGCCTGGCACGACCGGCAGAAACCAGCCACGCGGCAACATCACCTGTGCGATGTCGGCGAGCGAGGCGCCCGCCTCACACGTCAGCACGCCGTGAGTGTCATCGAACGCAAGCAGCCGGTTACGACGAAACGTATGCAGCAACGTGGCGCCATCGTTTACGCACACGTCGCCATAACTGCGGCCCAGTCCGCGCGGTAGAAAGTTCGTAGTGAGCGGTGCTTTGTCGTCAGCGAACGCGTGCGTGTGTGTGGCGTTGAAACCGCGACCCCACGGTTGATCGAGCGAAATGGGTTTCACGATGTCTTAGTTCGACCTAAGCATTGGCTGTTGCGGGAGCGTCCTCAATCCAGAAACAACGGAATCCACAGCGTCCCCAAAATCGCCAGCATGCAAAACGCGATGATCGCCAGCCAAGCATTAGTCCAACCGGTGGTGGTGTTAACCACAACGGGGGCCACGGGCTCGGCGCGCCTTTCGAGCGATTGATGAATCAGGCGCGGTAACTGCGGCAGTGCCGACGAGAGATATGGGGCCTGCTCGATCAGGCGCTGCCACACGGCTTCGGGCCCGATTTGATCCTTCATCCATTTTTCGAGAAACGGTTGCGCGGTGGCCCACAAATCTAGATACGGATCAAGCTGGCGACCGAGTCCTTCGACGTTGAGCAAAGTTTTTTGCAACAACACCAGTTGCGGTTGAATCTCTACGTTGAAGCGACGTGACACCTGAAACAGTCGCAGTAATACTTTGCCAAATGAAATGTCTGCCAGCGGTCGATCAAAAATGGGCTCACAGACGCTGCGCACTGCGTTCTCGAGTTCGTCCACGCGCGTGCCCGGCGGCACCCAGCCTGACTCAATGTGAGCGCTTGCTACCCGTCGATAGTCACGCCGGAAAAAGGCCAGAAAATTTTCTGCGAGATAGCGTCGATCGTTATCGGTCAGGGTGCCGACAATACCGAAATCCATGCCGACGTATTGACCCAGATGCGCAGGATCGGTGCGCACAGCAATATTGCCCGGATGCATGTCAGCATGAAAAAAGCCATCGCGGAACACTTGAGTGAAGAAAATTTCAACACCCTCGCGAGCCAGTTTTTTAATGTCAACACCGGCCTCGCGCAGCTTGTCGAGTTGATTGACCGGCGTGGCGTGCAGTCGCTCCATCACCATCACGCTCTGCTCACACCAGTCCCAGTGCACCTCTGGCATGTAGAGCAGCGTTGACCCGCTGAAGTTGCGCCGCAGCTGCGAGCAATTGGCGGCTTCTTTGATGAGATCTAGCTCGTCGTGCAGGTACTTGTTGAATTCTGAGACTACCTCGCGTGGTTTCAGCCGTCGCCCATCGGCGCTAAATTTTTCGACCCACCCGGCAAGCAATGACAGCAACGCCAAGTCACTTTCTATCACCGGCTTGATGTCGGGGCGCAGCACTTTGACGGCGACCTCACGTTCCTCGGAAGTGTCGCCCGTTTTGATCTGTATGGTCGCGAAATGCACCTGCGCCACGCTGGCGCTGGCAATCGGTTTCCAGTCGAAGCTGGCGAACACCTGCTCGGTGGGGCGCTTGTAGGCGGCTTCGAGCGCTTTTCGGACGTCAGCCTCAGGAAACGCCGGGACTCTGTCCTGAAGCAGCGATAGTTCGCTGGCGATGTCCATCGGGATCAGGTCGGGTCGGGTTGACAGCACCTGGCCAAACTTCACGAATACTGGCCCCAACGCTTCGAGCGCCAGTCGCAGCCGCACGCCTCGGTGCTGCACATGCTTGCGCGAGCCAAGTAGTTTGCCAAGGCCGCGTAACAAGGGATTGGGGGCGTCTAGCAGCACGAACTCATCGAGTCCCTGCTTATAAAACACACTAACAATTTTCGCAAAACGGAATAGACGCATATCTCGATTCTAAGAGTGTTTTAGAAGCGCGTTCTAACTGTAAGTCGGCTGCCGGTTGTCTATCATTCAATGCGGTCACCAACGTTTAGATATCCCATGAGCCGTTTCACTGATGCGTCTGACCTTACAGCGCGCGATCCGTTATTTGACCTAGCACCCGTGGCGCTCGCGCTCGAAGACTTCTCAGAGGTATACGTACTGCTGCAATCCTGGCGCACGGCAGGCGTGGTGGACATCGAGGCCTACCTTAGGCTGCGGCCCGAAGGCATCGGCGAATATTTTTCGCGAATAAAAGTACTCAAGGTCAATCAGCGCATGCTTGACCTGTACGGCGCGCCCGATTTGCAAGCGCTACTGGTTGCGGGCGATACTTTATTCGACCACAGCGACCAGTCAACGGCAATTGCTGAAATCGCGCGGCTGTGGAATGGCGCGACGTCGTATCAATTTGAAACTATCAACTATTCCCTTGATCATCAGTCGCTCAATATTCGGTTGAACGTAAACCGGCTCGCGGACGTCGCCAAGCCGTGGGATCGCATGCTGATGGCGATGGAGGATTTCACCGAGCAAAAGCGTGCCGAATCGGCAGCCGCCACCAATCAAGCCTATGCGCATGCGCTGTTCGCGCTCTCGCCGGTGTCGTTGTGGGTGGAGGATTTCAGCGAGGTAAAGTCGATGCTCGACGAAGTGCGCGATCGGGGTATTACCGACTTTCGCACCTTTGTTGACGTCCATCCAGAGTTCGTGTTTTCGTGCATGGAGCGGATTCGGGTGATTGACGTCAATCAGCAAACATTGACGCTATTTGGCGCCACGAGCAAGGACGAGCTGCTCGCGCGGCTTTCTGAGATTTTTCGCGATGAGATGAATCGTTCTTTTTCCGAGCAGTTGCTGGATTGCTGGAACAACGTGTTATTCCAGTCGCGCGAAACGCTGAACTATTCGTTGCGCGGCGATCCGATCAATCTGCACATGCAATGGGCCGTGCTGCCGGGGCACGAAGACCATTGGGATTTGGTGCAGGTGGCGCTGACCGACATCAGCGCGCGCAAAAAAGCTGAGTCTTACCTGGAATATCTGGGCAAGCACGACGCGCTGACCAAGCTGCGCAATAGGGCGTTTTATGATGACGAAATCTCGTGGCTCAACCGGCGCGGCCCGTTCCCGATTGGTGTGTTGATTGTTGACCTGAACGGACTCAAACGAACCAACGACGAGTTCGGCCACAACGCCGGGGATGCGCTTTTGCGCCGCACCGGTGAGGCGTTGAAAAAGGCGCTGGGTGACACCTTTCAGGCCGCTCGCGTCGGTGGCGACGAATTTGCCTGCCTGCTGCCGCGCTACGGCGAGGTGGAAATGGCTGCGCTCATTGACTGCATGCACATGGTGGTGGAGCTAAACAACCAGTTCTACCAAGGCCCACGCCTTTCGTTCGCGGTGGGTTCGGCGGTTTGCGAAAAGGCCGGTGAGCTGGATCGAGCGGTTCGTAGTGCTGATGACGCGATGTACGCAGCCAAACGTGCCTATTACGCTGCAACGCAGTCCGATCGGCGCAACGCCTAAAATTCAGTGTTGATCAACCGTCCGTTTGTGACAATTAATGCCCGCCTCTGTCGTATCTCAGCCGATTTTCTGGCAATTTTCACTGTCTTCCGTCAATGCCGTCGTGTGGGTAGGCATTTTGCTGCTCGCGGTATGGATGGGGCGCGGTTTATCGTGGCGGCGGCTGGCGGCGATCACTGCGTTTTTGACGCTTGATCTTATCGCTTTCGGCGCGTTTGTTCGCCTGACCGACAGTGGTTTGGGCTGTCCGGACTGGCCCGGATGTTACGGTCAGTTGTTGCCCGCGCAGGCGACCGCGCAGATTAATCAGGCTATTGTGGACCAGGGCGGGCCGCAGGGCGCGGTGAGCCACAGCAAGGCATGGATCGAAATGCTGCACCGCTACCTGGCCTCATTTATTGGCGTGCTTATTCTGGTGATGTTTGTGCGGGCAGTGATCGCTCGCATTAGCCAGCGGCGCGCCGCGAATCGCGGCGGGTTTATTCACGCGGGCATAGGGCTCGGTTGGCCGGTGCTGTTGTTGATTGTGGTGAGTTTGCAGGGGTTGTTTGGCAAATGGACGGTGACGCTCAAGCTCATGCCCGTGGTTGTGACCACGCATTTGATGGGCGGCATATTGCTGTTTTCACTGTTGATTTGGTTTTGGATGCGTGAGCGTGAGAGAGATGGCGATTCTCGCGCGATGACTATTGCTGTCTCAGGCAAAACGCGAACAATGGTGTGGCTGGCCATCTTGGTGCTGGCGGGGCAAATTTTTCTGGGCGGCTGGGTCAGCACCAACTATGCGGTGCTTGCTTGCGCAGATTTTCCGGGGTGTGGCGGAACTTTGATGCCGAACGTTGACTGGCGCGACGGCTTCTCCTTTGCTCGCGAATTGGGGCGTAACGCTGACGGCAGTTTTTTGTCGGTGGAGGCACTGCGTGCCATTCATTGGGCGCATCGTATCGGCGCGCTCGTGACCACGCTGGTGGTGCTCGCTGCTTCCGTGATGTTGATGCGCGCGCACGCGGTGCTCAAGCGGCAGGCGATGTGGATCAAGGTGGCACTCGTCGCGCAGATCGCAATCGGTATCAGCACGGTGATTTTCAACCAACCGATTGTCGTGGCAACGGCGCATAGCCTCATCGCGGCCGCATTGATGGCAACGCTGGTGGTAGCGGCGTATCGCGTGAGCGGCAGGCGATCCTACGAAGCGTTTTCTGTTTCCACCTCGCTGAACTGGCAGAAATAGCGACCTGTAAACGTTTGTAACGTCGCCACCGCGTGGTCAACTGCGCGTCGCGATGCGCCGTTGCAAAGGAATCGGTTCGGCGACCATTGCCGTTCCTGTTTCAGGAGAATTACGTGAAAAAGTCATTGCCATTTTCATCGGCACTACTGAGCGTTGCCGCAGCCGTCGTGCTTTCGGGTTGCGTTGTTGCCACGCGTATACCGGGGCCTGCTTTTTATGTCGATCGCGCGCCGCCTGCCGCATACAGCGAAGTGGTGCTTGCTTCGCCGGGGCCGGGCTATGTGTGGATCGGCGGCTATTACAGCTGGACCGGTCGCGACTATTATTGGAATCGCGGGCAGTGGGCGCAGCCACAGCGTGGCTACACATCATGGAATCAAGGCCACTGGCACCGTGACTATCGCGGTCATTACTGGGTCTCCGGGCATTGGCGGTAGTCGATCGGTGGCACCAAGAAATGCCGCGCACCGTTGATCCAGACCTGCCGCTGTGGTGATTGATTTTTGATATGCATGGTGATGCGAACGGCGCATTTGTTCTACATTCATGATGACGAAAATTTAAGGCATCAGTGACTATGCGTATCGCAATCGGCGGCTTTCAACACGAGACCAACACCTTCGCACCTTCGCGCGCGACGTACGAACGATTTGTGCAGGGCGGCGGCTGGCCGCCGGTGTCGATTGGTGAAGAGATTTTTGAGCGCTTCCAAAATCAAAACATTCCGATTTCAGGGTTTATGAAAGAGATGGGTTCGGCGCACGCCCTGATTCCTACGGCGTGGGCGGCAGCGAGTCCGAGCGCGCAGGTAACCGACGATGCGTTCGAGCGTATTGCAGGCGCGATTTGCGACGGTATTCGCAAGGCGAACGCCGACATGGTTTATCTTGATCTGCACGGCGCAATGGTTACCGATTCGCATCCTGACGGTGAGGGTGAGTTGTTGCGGCGAGTGCGCGCAATCGTGGGCCCAAAAGTGCCGATTGCAGTGAGCCTCGATCTACATTCGAACACCACGCCCGAGATGTTTCAGAACGCAGAAATGCTGGTTGCCTACCGCACCTATCCGCACATCGACATGGCCGAAACGGGCGCGCGCGCAGCGTTTTATTTAAAGCAACGCATTGGCGGCATGGACGCACCGAAGCTCGCGTCGCGGGTGCTGCCCTACTTGATCCCAATTACCTCACAGTGCACTGATCTATTTCCGGGAAATGACATCTATCAGTTGGTCGGTCAGCTGGAATCAAAAGACATTGTCAGCGCGTCTTTTACCCCCGGCTTTCCAGCGGCCGACTTTGAAGGTTGCGCGCCTGTGGTGTGGGCGTACGGCGTTAACGAAGCGGCGGCCAGCGCGGCGGCAGAAAAACTCGAGCGTCGGGTGCTCGCTGCGGAAGGTGAATGGGACGCACGGGTCTTGACAGCAATCGATGCGGTGCGCGAGGCGCAATTGATTGCCAAGACTGCGCGCAAACCGGTGGTCATCGCCGACACCCAAGACAACCCAGGTGCGGGCGGAGATAGCGACACGATGGGCATGGTGCGTGCGTTGCTCGAATGTCGAGCGGAGCGTGCGGCGACGGGCCTGATCGTCGACGGTGCAGCTGCCGCGGCCGCGCACGAGTTGGGTGCCGGAAAAACGCTTAACTTCGCACTTGGCGGAAAAAGCCGAATTCCCGACGACTCGCCACTGCAATTGCCGTGGACCATTGAGTCGCTACACGATGGAAATTTTGCTGCGACCGGTCCGTTTTATCGCGGCATGAAGATGCGGCTCGGGCTGTCGGCGTGTCTGCGCTATCAGGGCGTTCGCATTGTGGTGGCGAGCTACAAAACGCAGCTCGCCGACCAGGCAATGTACCGCTACGTTGGTATTGAACCCACCGAACAAGCCATTTTGGTCAACAAAAGCTCGGTGCATTTCCGTGCCGATTTCACGCCGATTGCCGAGAAAATTTTGGTGGCTAAATCGCCAGGCCCGATGGCTGCTGACCCCGCCGATTTGCCATGGAAACATTTAAAGCGCGGCATTCGCCTGAATCCGTTTGGCAAGGTGTTTTAGCGCCAGATGGCGCTTTGGCGGTTCCGGGTGACGATGGTTATTTGCCCGGTCACCCAAAGCGCATCAGCTATCGGTATGCTTCACAACGGTCACCGGCACGCTGGACGTTTGCAGAATCGCCTGTGACACCGAGCCGAGCAGCGCGTTGCGCAATGTGCCATGGCCGTTGGCACCGATGATGATGGCGTCGCAACCGTACTCCTCGGCAATTTCAATCAGCATCGGTGCGGGATAGCCTGAGCGAACTTCTTGCTCAAACGGCACGCCAGCCGCGTTGAACAACGCAATGGCGCTTTCTATGGTGGCTGCACCGACCGCTTGATTGACGTTGTCGCGCGCTTCGGCGTCGGGCACCATCACCATGTCATACATGGTGTCGGGTTCCTGCACTGTTGCGAGCACAAAGCTGGCACGCAATCCTGCGCGGTGCAGCTTGAGCGCGTGGTGAACTGCGTCAAGGGCGAGCGCTGAACCGTCAAGGGGAATGAGAATTTTCAAGGCGAACCTCCATGTGGAGCCCTTAGGATACCCGGATGGCGCCTTTGCGTCTTAATTCGCAATACTGCGCAGCGGCCACTTGCGCGTAGACTCCGTTGGATCCATCTACACCGATTGAAAACAGAGGACACGCCATGAAAGTTTTACTCGCCGTCGACGGTAGCGAAGACACTAAAAAAATGCTTGCCTATCTTGCCACGCACGAAGATTTACTCGGAGCAAGCCCAACCTTCTTCGTGCTCAACGTGCAACCTGCTGTGCCTGGTCATGCGGCCAGAGTGGTGGGTAAGGAGGCGGTGGCGGAGTATCAGCGCAGTGAGGCCGAAAAAGTGCTGGGGCCAGTTGGCAAATTTTTAACGCGGCAGAACGTTGCTTATACGTCAAGCCACCGGTCGGGACATGCGGCCGATGAGATTCTTCGTGCAGCAAAAAAGTCCAAAGTGGATTTGATTGTGATGGGATCAGCCGGTCGCCGCGGTATCAGCTCGCTGCTGCTGGGTTCCGTCACGCAATCGGTGCTTTCCGGCAGTGACGTGCCAGTGATGGTGATGCGCTGAACGCGGCTATTTGCGGCAGCAGTTTTTTCCGCTAAGCCCCGTGTAGATTGGGTATTACCTAAAAAGCGGTTAAAGTCGACAGTGGGCACAAACCGCCTTTTGGCCTGCCACGTAGTCGTTTGAGCTAAAAGCCACCTCGACTTTTAGCCGCGCAATCAGCTAGCGCTGCTGAGTTCCGTTAGCAGCCGCTGCATAGGCGCGCGGCACCGCCACCCACGCCACCAACGCAATTGCAGCCGCACCCAGCGCGTTGGAGATTACCAGCGGCCACGCGCTGCTGCCGAGGCTTGGCGCCATCAACTGACCGCAACCGAAGGCGGTGAACATCATGATGAAACCCGACAACGCTGCGGCACGGCCCGCATGCTCGGGAAAGTCGCCAATCGCCCCGGCCTGACCACACGGCTGATTGACGCCGTGTGCATAAGCCAACAGATACTGACCAACGATCATGGCCCAAGCTTGCGGGCCCTGCGCGACTGCGACCGCAAGCATCAGCACCGCGCCGGCCACCCCGAACGCAGCGCTTGCGCGCACCGCTCGATCCGGTCCTGCGCGACGCAACAGTCGGCGGCAAAAATAGGTACCTGCGATGTAGGCCACGCTGTTGCCCGCAAGCACCAGACCGCACGCGAGCGGCGAAAAGCCGAACACGGTGATGTAGACAAATCCGCTCGACAGCAAAAAGCAAAACAGCATGCCGTAACTGGCCGCCAGCATCGCAGTCCAGGCGCGAAAACGGGGGCCTTTCAGTACGGTCAATGTGGCATTGGCCGCAGGCGTGCTTGCCAATGTGGTGAGCGCGTTGGCGTTAATGGGCAGGTTTACGGGCCGCGATTCTTGGTAATAAAGCCAGACCCAAACGCCCGCTATCAGCGCAAAAATGCCGGTGGCGATAAACGTGGCGTGCCACGAAAAATACATGACCATCACCGCGCCGACGAGCGGCGACGCTAGCGCCACCAAACCCAGCCCGGACAGGCCGCGCGACAAGATGCGCGTGCCATCCAGCGGCGAATACAAATCTCGCACCGACGCCCGCGCACACACTACTAGGGCTGCCATCGCAGCCCCCTGCAAGCAGCGGCAGACCACCAGCCCGTATAGCGTGGTGACCCAGGCGCCGGTAAATGAGGTCAGCGCATAGGCGGCACAGCCTGCAAGCAACACTGGCCGTCGGCCGAATCGATCTGACAACGGGCCGAGAATGAGTTGCGCGGAACCGAACGCAAGCATGAGTCCGGTCAGCGTCAGCGCTGGATTGCCAAGCTCTGCGGCAATCGCAGGCAGCGCGGGCAAATACAAATCGGTCGCGACCGGTTGGCTACCCAGCAACAGCGCCAGCAGCACGATATAGCGGGGCTCGGAGAACTTTTTATTTGTCGCTGGCGGAGCAGCGGAAGCGATCGCAGCGCCTGAAGAAACGGGGGCGCCGCTCAACGCTGCAACCCGTCCAATTGGGGCGCGCGCTGAAAAACGTGCCGCAAGCCGTGACGGTGCCCCTTGCCAATATTTTGGAAATATTCGTGGTCTTTGCTGACGCGAGGCGTAAGCAGCAAATCGTTAATCTGCATGCCTGAATGCAGGAACATGGCGAAGCAGTGGGTCATGGGCGTCTTGAAAAACGAACGAGCTTCGAAGCTCTGGATAGCCCATTATAGAAATTGGCTGATAGCCGCTATTTCATGTGTTGGCGCGACCGCCCGCGTGGAAACGCAAGCGGTCGCGCTGGTTGCACGTTAGACGACTTTCTGCAGTAATCCTACTTCACTATCGATGCATAAATCATGTTGCGAAGCAGCCCGCGGTAGTGCACGCGCTGTTTCGGCGATTGCATCATGAACACCACGATCATCTCGGCTTTCGGGTCGACCCACATGTAGGTGCCGCCTGCGCCGCCCCAGTAGTATTCGCCCGCTTCAGCAGGAGCGGCCGCCTCGCCAGTGTTGCGTCGCACAGCAAAGCCCAGGCCAAATCCGTAGCCCGCCCCGGGCAGATACAGTGGCCCCTGCGACACACCGGCACCGTTGTTGGAATGATCCGACGTCATGAATCGAAGCGTGTGTGGACTCAGATAGCGCTTGCCGTCCAGTGAGCCACCGTTGAGCAGCATCTGCAAAAACTGCGCGTAATCGGTGGCAGTGGACACCATTCCGCCGCCGCCAGATTCGAGTTTTTGAGCAACGCGCGGATTGCCAAAATCGCTGCCCACGCCAAAGTTGCGATCCGTGCTGAACGGTTCTGCAATACGTTTTTGTTTGGCGGAATCGGTCACGTAAAAGCTGGTGTCAGTCATGCCCAGCGGGCCGAGCAGGCGCTCTTTTTCAAACGCAAAAAGCGATTTGCCGGAAACCGCTTCAACTACGCGTCCCAAAATGTCGGTCGAGTAGCTGTAATCCCAAGTAGTGCCTGGCTGATACATCAGCGGCTGCTTCGCGATACGGCGAGAGAATTCAGCGTTGTCCGGATTGTCGGACATGAGGTTTGCATCGTTATAGGCTTTTTTGACCAGACCGGGACCAAAGAATCCATAGGTGATACCTGATGTGTGGCGCATCAAATCCTGCACGGTGATGGGGCGCCGGGCGGGCACCATTTCAAGCGTAGGATTGCCGCTGGCATCGGGTTTCTCCACGCCCACATTCATCTTTTCAAATTCGGGCAAATACATCGCAATGGGATCTTCCAGCTTCATCTTGCCGTCTTCCACCAGCATCATTGCGGCCACGGTGGTGATGGGTTTGCTCATCGAGTAAATGCGGAAGATTCCGTCTTTGCTCATCGCGGTATCAGTCGCGGTGTCGAGTTTGCCCATGCTTTCGAAATAGGCCACCTTGCCGCGACGCGCAATCAGCAAAACTGCACCGGGAATTTTCTTCGCCGCGATGTCGGCTTTCAACGTTTCAGTGATCATGTCGAGACGTTGTGACGACAAACCGACCTGCTCTGGCTTTGCGCGGGGCAGCTCAGCGCCGATGGCGGCAAGCGAAGTTACCAGCAACGCGCTGACGAGCGCGCAGCGCAGAATGCTTTGAATAGGGATCATGGGGGCCTCTTTATTGTGAACGTAAAGTCTAGCCTGCTGCTGCGCCGTTGAGACCGGTTGCACACCATTGGCAAACTGCGAATACGCCTTAAAACGGAACTAGGAGTTTCCGAATTCGAGAATTCCAATGTCGCACCGATTCTTGCGCCGATAGTCTTCGCTCAAACACCCAAGTAGTGTTTATCCAAGCATTCAAGGGACTTCAAGGGAGGAGACGATATGGAAGCAGCACAGGTTAGCGATAAGGCCATCCGCAAGGTGGTGATTTCTGCAGTAGTGGGGGCGACGATCGAGTGGTACGACTTTTTTCTGTACGGCGTGGTGGCAGGCATTGTTTTTAGCAAGCTGTATTTTCCGGGTAGCGATCCGGTGGTGTCTACGCTGCTGGCGTACACCACATTTGCCGTGGGTTTTGTCACGCGACCGCTCGGTGGGCTGATCTTCGGTCACTTCGGCGACAAGCTCGGACGCAAGAACATGTTGGTCGTGACGCTGATGATCATGGGTGTGGCGACGTTTCTGATTGGCCTGATTCCGACTTACGAACAAATTGGTATTTGGGCGCCGTTGTTGTTGCTGCTGATGCGCATTTTTCAGGGTATTGGGCTGGGTGGCGAATGGGGGGGCGCGGTGCTGATGGCGTACGAATACGCGCCCAAAGAGAAGCGTGGGTTCTACGCGTCGTTGCCGCAAGTCGGGTTGGCCATTGGTTTGTGCCTTGCCTCAGGCATCGTCGCGTTGTTGTCGTGGTTACTGACCGACCAGCAGTTCTTGGCTTGGGGCTGGCGTATTGCATTTCTGCTGTCAGGCGTGATGGTGATTGTTGGCATGTACATCCGCTTGAACGTTGAAGAAACACCAGAATTTGCTGCGATCAAGGCGAAAAACGAGGCCTCGCGTATTCCGTTTATGGACATGATTCGCCGCTATCCGGGCAACGTGCTCAAGGGCATGGGCGCACGCTACATCGACGGCGTATTTTTTAATGTGTTCGGCGTGTTCTCGATTAACTACCTTACGACCACTATAAAAATCAGTCGGACACAAGCGCTGATCGGCGTCATGGCCGCCGCATTAGTAATGTGTTTCACCATCCCGTTCTTCGGCAGATTGTCCGATCGTATCGGTCGCCCCAAGGTGTACATGTGGGGGGCCATCATCACCGCGCTCTCGGCGTTTCCGGGCTTCTGGATGATGAGCCAGAGCGGCGGTAACGTGATGGTTATCTGGCTGGCCATCATTATTCCGCTGGGCATCCTGTACGCATCGGTGTATGGCCCCGAAGCCGCGCTGTTCTGCGATTTGTTCGACGCCAAAGTGCGCTACACCGGCATTTCGTTTGTCTACCAATTCTCGGGAATATTCGCCTCTGGCATCACGCCGATTATCGCGACCGCATTGCTTAAAACAGGCGATGGTGAGCCGTGGCTGATTTGCTTGTATGTGCTGTTTGCGGGCGCCGTATCGGCATTTTGCGCCTGGTTGATCGGGCGCTCGAAATCGGCGCCGTACGCCGCCTAAGCCGCGTAACGTTAATGCGTAGGTGGAGCTGCGCGCTAGTGCAGCTCCATATACGCCGCATTAACCGCGTTACCCAAACGCTCCATGTCAACCAGAAAATCGGCAAGATAGCGTTTCAGGCCGTAGGCGAACACCTCATCAATGGTGCCGTAGCGTAGGCGGGCGTTTATTTCAGCCGCTATTCTGCGTGGCATGCGCCCGCTTTGAGCCGGTAGTTCATCAAGCACCAGTGAAGCTTCGTCAAGACAGAAACGCAACGAGCGCGGCAGTTTCGCGTCGAAAATCATAATTTCTGCCACCCGCCTTGCGTCGATTACGTCGCGGTAGGTGTCGCGATACGCCTCAAGCGCCGACACGGACCGGAGCACGGCTGACAGCCGGTAGTAGTCGGTCTCGTTGTCTTCTTCTTTCTCGTCGAAAGTGTCGGGCGCTTCCTGCGCATATTTGACGTTGAGAATCCGGGCTGTGTTGTCAGCACGCTCGATGAAAGTGCCCAGGCGCGTGAAGTGATAGGGCTGGTCGCGGCGGGCGGTGGCAAACGTTACGCCGCGAAACAGATGCGAGCGCTCTTTCACCCAGTCAAAAAAATCGCTGCCGGTCATCATCGGATCGATGCTGAGGATTTTGTC
>JACMNN010000032.1 GCA_014378555.1 Burkholderiales bacterium
AGCAGCGCGTAGGTCGGAACGCTTGCGGTTCCGACCGATGACTGCTTCTGCCAACGCCTGTGTCGGAACCGCAAGCGTTCCAACCTACGTCAATGCGCCCTTACCGCCAGCCTTAAAGGTGGGCGACGTGACGGTGGGCAGGGGCGGCCCACCCCAGCAAAATGGAAAGGTCGATCATGGCAAAAAGTAATGATCTAACCGCCCTTGCGTCGCTCGTAAAGTCCGAGGGAAAGCTATCCCGCAAACAGCAGCGCGTAGGTCGGAACGCTTGCGGTTCCGACCGATGACTGCTTCTGCCAACGCCTGTGTCGGAACCGCAAGCGTTCCAACCTACGTCAATGCGCCCTTACCGCCAGCCTTAAAGGCGGGTGACGTGACGGTGGGCAGCGGCTGCCCACCCCGGCAAAATGGAAAGGTCGATCATGGCAAAAAGTAATGATCTAACCACCCTCGCGTCGCTTTTAAAGTTCGAGGGAAAGCTATCCCGCAAACAGCGCCGTGCGCAGGCACACGCTGAGCCTAACCCGCCTCAGGCAGCTCAACCAAAGCCGCCCGAATCGTTGCGCTTCGCCGACTACTTCACCACTTGGACTGAATACAAAGCAGCCGATGCCATTGAGGTCGCTCTGTTTCGTGAAGCCGTCAAAGACGCCGCCCCTCTAGAAAAAAACGACCGCGCTGACACCAGCCGGCCGAAGCCTAAACCGCATGCCAATCAGCGCAATGCCGACGAATTGGCCGCGCTGGAAGCGAGTCAGCTCGCCATGTACCCCAGCCCGATGAGTTGGGACATAGGCGCCGATATTGAAGACGAACAAAGCTTTATTCGTGGCGCTGTCAGCCCTGATTTATTGCGCAAATTGCGTCGTGGAGAATGGACAATCAATGCAGAGATTGACCTGCACGGGCACAGCCAAGACGAGGCGCATGAAGCGCTGATGGAGTTCATGCGCAAAGCGCGCGTCAGCGGCTGGCGCTGTGTTCGAATCATTCATGGCAAGGGCTTGTCAAGCCACCAGAAAATTCCAATTTTGCGCAACAAAGTGCGTCGCTGGTTGCAGCAAAAAGACGAGGTGCTGGCGTACTGCGAACCGCGTCCGAACGCGGGCGGCAGTGGCGCCGTGTTGGTGTTGTTGCGCGGATCGCGTTAGGCGCTTGCCTAGCGTGTCGACGTCACGCCAGCGCTACTTTCCATCCCACGACGCGCCTGCGGCTTGACATCGGGTTTTGCCCAAGTGCCCTTGATATCGAACTCCTGCACCAAGAACCGCTCGATCGGATCTTTGGCGAGTTTTTGCCCAAGCAGCACGGCCGCACCAATCGCTGGATTGGCCGTCACTAGGCCGATGCCGATGGCCGCGGCGGTCGACAAGCTGGGGAACACTTTGACTTGCAAATTTTGTGTTTCCTGATTTAGATCTGCCACGCCGCGAATCTGCACTCTGGCCGACGGGCCGTTAATTTGGAAGCCTTCGGTTTTCGCGATACCGTCATTGATGGCGACCTCGGCCTTGACGTCATCAAACGCAAAACCTTTGCCAAAAATGTCGTCGAAGTTGAAAGAAAGTCGGCGCGGCAGCGATTGCAGCGACAACACGCCAAGCAATTTAGCGATTCCCGGCTCCATTTCGGTGAAGCGCCCTTGCGTAGTCTCCAAGGTGAAATTTCCGGCTAACTTTGCGTAGCTAAATTGCGCTGGACTGCCTACCCAACTTAACGCGCCAGTGAGCGAGCCACTGCCGCGTTCGACGCCTTTGGGTAAGCCAAAACGGGTCATGAATTTGCCCGCGTCGCTCCACTTAAGCGAAACGTCCATCGAGGTCTTGCCCACTGTAGGTCCGGCAAATCGCGGCTGCCAGCGACCGAACGCTTCAAGCGTGCCATCGACACTGGACAGCTTAACCTGTTCAATCCGCCACTCATCCACGCCGGGCTGAGCGCGCATTTCAAGCTTGCCCAAATCGCGACCATCGCTGACAAACGAGTCGGCCGTGAGGTCCAATTTGGGCCACCGCACACTGGCGTCAGTGCCCATGGTCTGCGCGCCACTGGCCGCGACGCTGGTTGGCAGCGAGAAGCGTTGCAGACGAACTGCGACGGCATCGACTAGGCCGGTCTTGGCATCGGTATCCAGAGAAATAACGCCGGTGGCCTCTTTGCTGCGCAGCGCCAGTCGCCAGCGTTGGCCAGAGGGCTGCGCGCGCAGCATGACATCGTTGAAGCGCTGGCCAAACACCACCGCTTCGGTGGCGCGCACGTTGATGTTGACGAAATCGGCACTGCCGCTCTCTGAGGTCAATCCGCCTACGCCTCGCTTGTCCGACGAGGCGACCGGACTCAACACCGCGATTGCCGCGTCGGCATCCAACTTGGCCACTTCACCGCGCAATAAATAGCCACGGGCGGGCAGTGCTGTTTTTTGTGCGCCGAGGTCGAGCGCCGCTCGCTCCACGGTGCGCGCGCCCGCCGCATTCGCAGCACTGCGCTCAAGAATCGCGTGCAGCTGGCCGGGCAGCTCCAGCTCTATCCGATCACGGTCGCGCTCCAGCTGGGTGCGGACGATGATCGCTTTGATCGGCGCATCGTTATCGCGCGGATTGGCGCCGACCTGGAACACAGCGTCCAGCGGCCATCGCGGCTGCACCGTGGTGGCGGTGATCAGCAAATTGCTTTCGTGAGTGGCGCTGGCAGATGCAGGGCCAGAGCCGCTGCGTGGCGGATTAGACATCTCCATTTGCCATTGCGTCGCGCCGGTCAATTGATCGAGCAACGGATAGGCGTAACGCTCGCGTACCCGCTCGAAGGTGGCGGTGCCAGCGGCTTGCGCTTTAATTCGACCATCAACGGTGCTGATCGACAGCTTCAGCGGGCCGCCCAAGGCGTCGGCTGCAATGTCGGTGCCGCGCACGTCGCGTTCGGAAAAACGCAGACTGCCATTGACGTTGTCAAGCGCTGGAATCTCACCGCCCAAATCGATGTTGTTGCCCGCGAAAATAAGCTCACCCGTCACTTGCGCGCGATCGGGTGCGTCGAGCGGAATTTTCAGCGCAAGGTTTAAACGACCGGGACCTGTAGCTTTAGCGTTTTGCAAAAAACCATCCAACCAAGCATTGACCGGACTTTTGGTGACCCATTGCAGCAAGCTGGCTAAGTTGCCCGTAGTTGAGCCGCTGATTTCGAGTAGGGCCGGTTGCGCAAGCGAGTCGGCAATTTTGACCAGCGTGGCTCCAATCGGCACCTCGGCAATGGTTGCGCTGGCCACCTGCGCCTCAATCTTTGCGCCGCGAAACAGCAATTTGCTGTTGATGTTTTCAGCGCGCGTCCAGTGATCCGCGTAATCCAAAATGCCAGCGGTCACCTGCGCATTGAGCGCAAACACGCCCTGTTCATCGTTACGAAACGGGAAGTGCCACAGCGGCCCCTGCAGCACAAAATCGGCGGATTGAACCGTACCGGCGATAACGGCCAAGCGCAGCCAGTTGCGGGTTTCCGGGGCGAACGATGGTGGCAAATAACGGTGCAGTGCGGTGGCGTCAGCACGCGACAAGGTGCCACTGAGATTGGCCACGCCCGGCCCGAGCGAGTCGCTGTGCCATGTCCCGCTGAGACGTCCAGCAGCGTCAGCGTTTTCAAACTCGGCACTTTTCACGTCAACACGCGTCAACATTTTGCCGTCGCTGCCCAGCGCGCGCTTCCAGTTGAACTTTCCGCGCAGTTGATCGAAGCTCAACGGAGCTTCAAAGTACGTTCCAAAATCAAGCACCGTCGCGCGTTGATTGCGATCGGGTTTGCCTTTGATCGATGCCTCACCCAACACCAATTCGCCCTCGACTGACGACCCCTTGATTGAGCCGGTGAGCCCCACTACGCCCGGCATGCCAGCATTTTCTTGCCACGACAGCGCTTTCATTTCCGCGCTGCCTTCAATCAAGTAGCGCTCGCGTTTCGCCTGCTTCGGGTCAGTCGACACACCGCGATCGTGCCATTTCACATTAACGTTTTGCAGTGAGCCGGTGGGCTTTAACGCCTGCAAACGCGACAGCACGGCAGCGTCTATTGGCAACGATTTAGCAAGCGTTGCCACACCGCTCAGCTCAACATCCGATAGGCGAACCTCGCCACCAGTCATGGTGTCGCCCGCATAGTCAAACAGCAGTTCACCGTCAACCACCGGGGCTTTGACGCCGGCCAAGGTCACCGCGTTGACATCTCGAATTGACCAACGCTCCTGCGTCACTGCGACGTTGGCTGTCGCGTCGCCAACAGCCTTGCTGCGCCATGACAATCGACCGGAGAGGGTGGCCAAATCAAGCGGCTCGTAACTTGTCGTTGGTTGGGTCGTTAAGCTGGTCGCGATATTTGCTGCGGCAAGTGCGAGCGCACTTGTTTTAATCGGCGCGGCAATCGTGGGAAAGCGCAGCTGCGCGTTTTTCACCGCCATATCGGTGGTCACTGCAACCACTTGCCCATGATCAAACTCAAACCACGCCTGCAAGCCGCCTTCGCCCTTTAACAACGAAATCGGCAGCGGCAGATACCGGGTCAGCAAACCGACATTGGCGTAGTCCGCCCGCACGTAGGCCAGGCCATCCCACTCGCTTACGTTACGCACATCGCGGCCGACCAGTTCAGCGCGAATGTCGAGCGGTGCGGCAAGTTCAGCAGGTGGCACGGCGGTCATGCCGACACGGTGCGTGTCGCCGCTGTTTTGCATGCGAATATTTACGTTGCTCAGGCGCAGCGGCGGCAGTTTTCGCCAATCATCAACCCACTCGATTTCGCCGCCGACAATTTGCACTAAGCGCTGCTTCAGCAGCCATGCAGGCAGCGCCGCATCGCCCTCGACCTGGCTCGACAGATCGAGATCAATGCCGGCAATGGTCAACGAGTTTTCCGCTGTGCGGCGCACCATCACGCGCGGCGCGCGAACGGTTAGCGCGGTCAATCGAGGCTCAAGAAAAATGAGCGACCGCCACGAAATAGTGGTGTTCACCTCGGGCAATTGCAGCAGCGTTCGGCCGCGCGCATCGAGCATTTGCAGGCGCGTCAGCTTGATTTCCGGTGACCAGCCGTCCCAGCCCGCCTCAAAGCCACCGATGACCACCCGCTGGCCAGACAAGCGAGACAGTTCGCTGACCAGACGCGGCCTGAAACTGTCCGCATTGGGAATCAGCCAAAAGCGCGTGGCGGCGGCCGCTGCAATGAACAAAACTGTCGCCAGCACTACGCACCAAAAGGCCGCACGAATGCCGTGGCCGGACCAGCGTCGCCAACCGGAGACAGCGCTGGGTGCCGTGTCGCTCGCCGTCGTCGTCACTTTCGCCGCCCTAGGATTCACTGACTCGGTAACGATAACGGGCTTCTCCTACGGGGTACGGCATACTTCAATGGATTGTATCGACGGCGCACCCGTATGGATGAGACACGAACCCTAGACAAAGCGTTCAATTACAGCCGCTTCGCGCAGCGCGTGGCACGACGTGACGCGGCCCTAGTGACGCGGACGCGCGCGAGCCCCAACCAGCGCCCTGCGGTGCTTGGTTGGGCGGCAGCACTGGCCAACATCAGCAGCGCTGAGATCGACCTCACGCTTCGCACAATGCGTCGCGAACTGATGCTTCGCACCTTGGTGCGCGATTTGGCGATGCAAGCGCCGTTTGAGCCGTTAGTGGAAGATTTGTCTAATTTTGCAGATCTGGCTATCGGGGCGGCCACGGCAGCACACAGCGCCGATATTTATGGCAGCCGCGAACCCCCATTCGGTTTCTCGACGGTGGCCATGGGCAAGCTTGGGGCGCAGGAACTTAACGCCTCCTCGGACATTGACATCGTCTTCATTTGTGACGAACCCGACGTTGACGCGATGGATTCGCTCAACCTGCTGGCCCGACGCATCACGCGAACCCTCAATCAAGAAATTGATGGCGAGTTTGTGTTCCGGGTTGACACCCGTTTGCGGCCTTACGGTGACGCCGGTCCGATGGTGCCGACGCTTGATTTTTTGGAGCAATATTTTGTCGCTCAGGGCCGGATGTGGGAGCGCATTGCCTGGCTCAAGGCGCGCGTTGCAGCGGGCACGCTGGCAGGGTCGCTGGCGGCATTAACGACGCCGTTTGTATTTCGTCGTTATCTCGATTTTGACGCGGTGGCCGGCATGCGAGAGTTGCACGCGCAGCTTCGCGCCGAAAAGAATGATCAGCACAACATCAAGCTCGGTCGCGGCGGAATTCGCGAGCTTGAATTTGGCGCGCAATTGCGGCAGCTAGTGCGTGGCGGTCGAGACGCCAGCCTGCGCATCAAGGCCACCATGCCAGCGCTCGCCGCGCTCGCCGTTGCTGGGAAAATTTCGCTCAATCAGTCGCAATTGTTGTCTGCGCATTACCGCTTTCTGCGCCGCGCAGAACACGTTTTGCAATATCGCGACGACCTGCAAACCCAGACCTTGCCGCGTGATGCACAAGAGTTAACCGACCTAGCGGAGGCGCTTGGTTTCGCCTCCACCGATGCCTTCGAGCGTCAACTTAGCACCATCCGCAATGACGTCGCAGAATTTTTCGATGGCACGCTAACCGGCGCTTTTGGCGTCAGTGACGACACCGCTGCACGCATCAAAACCCAAGACTCACCCGACGCTGAAAACGCTGCCGACAACAGCGAGGCTGCCGTGATTGCGCGCATGAAATCGAGCGGCTATGTTGACGCAGCAGCCAGCTTGAATTACCTGCGCGCAACGCTGGCCAGCACTCGGGTGAACGCGCTACCTGCGGCCAGCCGCGCGCGTTTTGAACAACTCGCGGAGGCGACCGTGCGCTACGCCGGCAGCACCGCACTTCCCGACGCAGCATGTAAACGCACGCTCGATTTGTTGCTCGCGGTCGCCTCACGATCGAGCTATCTGGCCTTGATGATTGAGCGTCCGCAGGTGCTCGATCGGGTAATTGATTTGGCCGCCGCCAGCGATTGGGCGCTGCGCTACGTCACGCAGCATCCGCTGCTGCTCGACGAACTCATGGACGGTCGCACCCTAAGCTCGCCGATCGACTATGCGCAATGGCGAGCCGAGTTGACCGCACAACTGCAAGCAACCAGCGACGACGCCGAGCGCGCCATTGACGCGATACGCCACTTTCAACAGGGCGAAACGTTTCGCTTGTTGTTGAAAGACATCGCAGGTTTGCTGTCGGTAGAAACGCTGTCGGATCATTTATCCGCATTGGCCGACACCGTGGTGGACGTCACCTTGCAACATCTGCTTAAGGCCGCTCACCTTGCCGAAACCGCGCGAATGGCGGTGATCGCCTATGGCCGTTGGGGCGGCAAAGAATTAGGCTATGCGAGCGACCTTGACCTGATCTTTTTGATGCCCGATGACGCCAGCCACGAACGCGAGCCGCTCACCCGCGTCGCGCAGCGCCTGCAAACGTGGTTGACCGCCATGACCGCAGCAGGCCGCGCCTACGACATCGACGTGCGCTTACGCCCCGACGGCATCAGCGGTTTGTTGCTATCCAGCGTGTCTGCATTTGCCGAGTATCAGCGCGACAAGGCGTGGACGTGGGAGCACCAAGCCTTGACCCGTGCCCGCTTCGCGGCGGGGGATGCGTCCGTCGGCGCAGCCTTTGACGCGATCCGCGAACGCGTCATCGCGTTGTCGCGCGACTGGCCCAAACTGCGCGCCGAAATTATCAGCATGCGCGGCAAAGTCAGTGAGGGCCATCCGAAGCGCAGAGGCCCGGAAGTGTTCGACATCAAACACGACAGCGGTGGCCTGGTCGACCTCGAATTTGCCGTGCAAGCGCTAGTGCTGCGCTACAGCGCAACCCAGCCCACACTGCGCGCCAACCACGGCAATATCGCACTGTCGATACGCGCTGGCGAATTGGGCTTGGTGCCTCGGGAAGTGGGCGCTGCGGCCGCCAGCGCTTACCGAACGTTGCGATCGACACAACACGCGTTGCGCCTACAAGGATTGGAACGAGCGGTGGTTCCACTGGATCAACTAGGCGCGGAACGAGCAGCAATCCGGGCGTTTTTTGAATCGGTGTTTAGCGCAGCGTGATACGTTGAGAAAACACGGATTTATTCACTTGTCATCTTGAGCGACAGCGAAAGCCATCAATGCTGCTCACTTCATGCCGGCATGCTTGGCCAACTCCAACATGACCGTCCGCCAGCCCTCATGCGCCTGCGCGCCGGCCTTGGCGAATGCATCCGCGAACAACCGCTGCTGCTCGCCCGTTAGCTGCGCCTCTAGGGCCGCGCCCGATTCCGTCAAACGAATTTCGCGCACTCGTGCGTCGTGATCGGCTTTTGCCAGCTCGATCAAACTTTGCGTCTGCAACTGCCGCAGCGGCGCGTTGAGCGCCTGCTTGGTCACATCGAGCGTTGCTTGCAGCTCGCCTACGCTCATTCCCGGCGTGTGCGCGACGAAAAACAAGATGCGGTGATGCATGCGCGTCAAGCCGCGGGTGGCGAGGATGCGGTCAGGGCCGGCAATGACCGCACGCAGCGCGAAATGCATGACTCGCCAAGCTTCGTTTAACGCCGCTTGTCCTTTCGGGACAGCCGAGCGCGGCATGCTCTTTGCGGCGGACGTTCTAGTGGGCATAGGTCAATCTACTTGACATTTAGTTTTAAGCAATAAATAATAGGTCAATGTGCTTGACCTATTATCAAGGCAGCAACATGTCGCGGGCCAACCGCCTTGCAACCGAGCGCGATTATCCGTCGCCAAAATGCTCCGCCTATAAATCTGTTTTTTGGGCGAACTGCCGCGTCGCGTGGTGCTCGCAATCTTCATGTACCGGCCAGTACATTCCGGTTGCTTCGCGCCGTGTGCCTTGCAGTGCATCGCAAAAATTTAAATTTATAGCTGTGCCCTAAAATCTCATCAATCAACAGCACGCCAACAGTGGCGTGCCGACAATCATGGAGCATACCTATGTCAATGGCAGATCGCGACGGAAAAATTTGGATGGACGGCAAGATGGTCGAATGGCGCGACGCCACGATCCACGTGCTGTCGCATACGCTGCACTACGGTTGCGGCGCGTTTGAAGGCGTCCGCGCGTACAACACCGACAAAGGCACAGCGATTTTCCGCTTGCAGGAACACACCCAACGCTTGTTTAACAGCGCAAAAATTCTGCGCATGAAAATCCCGTTCGACATGGACGTGGTGATGGAAGCGCAGCGCGCGGTGGTGCGCGAAAACAAGCTTGAAAGTGGCTATCTGCGCCCGTTGACGTGGATCGGTTCGGAGCGACTCGGCGTGTCGCCCAAGGGCAATACCATTCACCTGATGGTGGCGGCTTGGCTGTGGGGCGCCTACCTCGGCGACGACGGTTTGAAACGCGGCATTCGGGTGAAAACGTCGAGCTTCACACGTCATCACGTCAACATCACCATGACCCAAGCCAAAGCGGTGTCGAACTACACCAATTCGATCCTTGCCAACATGGAAGTAACCGAAGAAGGCTACGACGAGGCGCTGCTGCTGGACGTGTCGGGCTTTGTATCGGAAGGCGCTGGCGAGAATATTTTTTGTGTGAAAGACGGCGTGCTTTACACCCCCGACTTGTCGGCCGGCGCGTTGAACGGCATCACCCGAAACACCATTTTTCACATCGCGGCTGACTTGGGTTTGACCATCAAAGAAAAACGTTTAACGCGCGATGAACTCTACATTTGCGACGAGCTGTTTTTCACCGGCACGGCGGCAGAAGTGACGCCCATTCGCGAGCTTGATCGCATCGAAATCGGCGCTGGCTCACGCGGCCCGATCACCGAGAAAATTCAGACTGCGTTCTTTGATATCGTCAATGGTCGCAATCCAAAGTACTTGCACTGGTTGACGCTGGTCGCTTAAGCCTTCGCCCAACGTAGCGCGGCGTGTGCTGGGCATCCCTGCCCACCCATTGCCGCGCACCGCCCCGACGAGAAAGATAAATATGAGCAGCACCGCACAAGACGCCGTCCACGTCACCGCTAAAGATTTGCAAGGCCCAGGCGTGGTCTTCTGCCCGAATCCAAAAATGGCGCAGTGGTCGACACACCCCAAGGTGTATCTGGACGTTGCCACCACGGGCGAGGCAGCCTGTCCGTATTGCGGTACCAAGTACGTGCTGGACGGGCCAGCGCCGCACGGGCACTGACCTGATTCCTTTGTTGATTACTTCCCTGACGCAGCCTGCGTTGCCATGCGTCGGCCGATGGTGTCGGTTGCTAGTTGGCTGCATTGTCGCAACCGCCGCGGCAGTGGCGATTGCCGAAATAACCACTGACGGATTGCCTCGCGAATCACGAGTCCCCGGTGGCGTTGCGCTGGTCGCCGTCGGCCGCGCGGATGCGCCCAAACCCATGGTGACGCTCGACGGTGCAAACGTGTGGACGGTAAAACGCGGCGCATCTTGGATTGCCGTCGTGGGCCTGCCTCTAGCAACTGCACCCGGCGAACTCGCAATCAGCGTCACTAGCGGCGGAGTTGTTCAGACGCTGCCATTTACAGTGCTTAACAAACGCTATCCGGTGCAACACGTCACGTTAAAAGACAACGCGATGGTTGAGCCGCCGCCCGAGGTGATCGCACGCCTCGAACTTGAATCAGCGCACTTAAAAACAGTGCGCTCAAACTGGCGTGAAGACGCTGCCACCAACGCATCCTTCACCTTACCCGCTAAAGGCCGCTTGTCGGGTCGCTTCGGAGGATCACGCGTACTCAACGGCAAACCGCGTGCTCCGCATGCGGGGCTCGACGTGGCGATCGGCACTGGCACACCCGTGTTGGCGCCCGGTGATGGCGTGGTGCTTGATACCGGTGACTATTACTTTTGCGGAAAAACCCTGTTTATCGACCATGGCAATGGCCTGTTGAGTCTGTTTTGTCATTTGAGTGAGCACACCACCAAGGTTGGCGACAGCGTGCGCAAAGGGCAAGTTGTTGCCCGCTCCGGTGCCACAGGGCGTGCCAGTGGCCCGCACTTGCACTGGTCGGTTCATCTCAACGGCGTAAGCGTCGAGCCAGAACTGTTTGTGACGATCAAAAAATAGCTCAAGCGACCAGCGGTTTGGTACTGCGCAACTCGCCGCTCAACGCGATTCGATGTGCGATGGCAATAATGGTGTCGACTGCTGCTTTAGCCGATGCGGTTGCCGGAGATCCAGACCGCGTGTAGAGCCCTAAATGAATGGGTATCAGCGGTTCTGCCAGCACCAGTTCAGCGAGCTGCCCTGACTTGATGCAAGCGCGCAACAGCGCGGGCGGCAACACCGTCACCATGTCAGTGGCGGCAAGTAAATCAAGCGCAATAAAGTACGAGCCGCA
>JACMNN010000033.1 GCA_014378555.1 Burkholderiales bacterium
CCGTAATGACCGCGCCGTGACTGCGTTGCATGTAGTCCTGAAACGCTAGAAACACTTTTCCCGTCGGCGGATTCAAGTAAAAATCGTCGTCGCGCATCGCGTTCGGGTGAAACCCTCCCCGCCCCCTGACACCCTCCGGACTTCCATGCGCATCCACGCCGCGAAAGGTGTACGCCCGCACGATCGGAAGGTCCAGCATGGTCTTCCAATCCTTGGCCACTCCGGACAAGTGCTGGGTGTTGGCAGGATTCAACACGGGTGGGGCCGGCGCAGGATTTGACCGCGGCGAGTATTGGGTAGGAAAAATCTCGGGGACGACCCGTCCGCGGTGCGCCCCCAAAAAATTTTTCTGTGGAGCACCTTTGTTCGCTGTACCGCTTTTCCAAACGTGTTTGAGAAATTCTTCTAATTCCTTTGGGAACGAGCTCGGAACCACGTCTCCGGCCGGAATGTAATCTAGATTGGAGCCTACCCAATTCCGAACGCCGTATTCCTCGCGAGCTTCGCACTTCGGATCGGGGGCATATTCCCCAAAATCGCGATCGTGAACCCAGCGCGTTTTTGGACTTCCTAAACCCATATGGCCTCCAAGAATTCTCTTAGACATTAATTTTTTTCATCTTAGCACGGCGTTTCCTGATCTGGCCGCTATGGTGACGGTGTTTCGCGAGGGCCGGGATTCGCGCTGGGCGCTGGAAAAATCCGGCAAATTTTAGGCGCATCAAAAGAGGAGTAGACGCGCAAAAGCAGTGCTAAACGGGTGGCCAATCTCACTGCTGGACTCGCGTCAATTTGATCACCTGCACCGCCTGCGCTAGCCGTCATCGGCGAGATGAACAGCTAGCTGAAGCTGCAAAAAAGCGCGGCAATTTTGCGCGCTGCGATCTGTGATTATTAGAACAGTCGGCTAAGCTCCGCTTTTCGCCACAACAACACAGTTGCGACCGTTTTGCTTGGCGCGCATTAAGGCTCGATCCACGCGATCAAGTGCCGAGGCGAAGGGCTCCGTCGCCGGAACGGCAGTCGCTCCCACCGAAATACGCAGTGCTGACTGAAGGGGGGTGTGCACAATCTGACCATCGTCTGCAACGCCCAGCCGGAGCTGCTCGGCAACCGCCATGGCCGAGGCGCCCGACATAGCGGGCATCCACGCTAGAAACTCGTCGCCCCCCCAACGCGACAGGATGTCCGAGCTTCTCACGTTCTTCTGCAACATCGCGGCGACATGGCGCAGGGCGATGTCTCCGGCCTGGTGCCCGAACGTGTCGTTGATCGATTTGAACCCGTCGACATCAATCATGATCAGCACGCCGCGATTGTCATGTTGTTGCGCGATTTTCCACAGGTCGTCGATGCGTCGCTGCGCATGGCGACGCGTGGGCAAACCGGTGACCACGTCGGTCTGCGACTCGGCCTCCAACTGGGCACGCCGGCGCGACTGTTTCAGCACCGCATGAAACAGTTGCCCCAGCACATCAAAAAGTCCGACGCCAATACCTTCAAAATAATGCGGTCGGGTGGAGTGAAGGGCAAGCAATCCGCGCTCATCGTCGCCGTTGGTTATTGGCACCACCAAAACATTGCAAATACCAAAGCGTCGCGCCAAGTCGCGCCAAGGTGCGAACGGTGATAGCGGGGACACATCGAAGGCTCGCGTCTTGTGGCCGTTCAGTGCGCGAAATGCCGGCCCCAGTTCGGTTAAAAAATTTCGCTTGATCCGAAGCGAGTCGACATACTCGCGTGCGCAACCGACTGCGATCTGAGGTTCGATGACATCAACATCGGAGGCGCCGAACCATGCCCACACCAGCGGAATGTGGGGCGTGGCGGCGACGATGGCGGCACACATCTGCTCGATACCGCCTTGCGGTTCCGGCTCGTCAAGCAAATGAGCACAGGATCGCAGCAGCGTTTCCGCCAACAGGGACTGTTCCGCTTGCGCGATCGTATTCAACGAAGGTTGCCGTTTGAGCAGATGCATACCGTGAGACCCCTGCTAATACCGCCGATTACAGCATCGGAGCAGATCGCGCGAGATCACCTCGACCGAAGCGGAAGGCAGTCTTTGCTGCGGGGGAAACAGCAGCCCCGTTTGCGACCGGCAAGGGCGTGGTGGCGCCGGTTGAAGCTGTGCTTGATAAAGGTTCATGCTGAGCAAATAGTTCGTGAGCCTGAAATGGTGCTGCTCGCCGTAGTAAATCTAAAAACGCGACACAGCCACGGAAATCATATGAGCAGCGCAACCTGCCGTCTGTGCGCTAGCGCTCGTAAAACAACGCTTTTCACGCCATCTGGTGCGAATCCAACGGCTTAAGTTGCGCCAAAAAGACACGGCGACGCCCACTTCGTAGAATTAAGCCATGCTCGTTGTTTCCGGTTTAACCAAGCGCCACCCGAATGCGCCACGTCCTATTTTTCGGGATCTCAACTTTTCTGTTTTGGCCGGCCAAACGGTTGCGCTGGTGGGGGAGTCGGGCGTGGGTAAAAGCACGCTGCTGAACTGCATCGCGGGGCTGGAAACAGCTGAGGCAGGCAGCGTTCAGATTGCCGAACTCAACATGATGGCGCTTGCTGAGGCCGCGCGGGCGCAGCTTCGGGCGCGCAGTATTGGCTTTGTGTTTCAGGCGTTTCACGTGTTGCCAACGTTGACGGTGGCGCAAAATATTGCGGTGCCGCTGTTGCTGACGCGGGTGCCGGTCGCGCAACACGCGCTGCGTGTGGAAACGTTGCTTGATCGGGTCGGAATCAAAGATTTCGGCGTGCGTTGGCCCGCTTCGTTGTCCGGCGGTGAATTGCAACGGGTAGCCATTGCGCGGGCGTTGGTGCACCAACCGCAACTAATTTTGGCCGACGAACCCACCGGAAATCTCGATCCGCGCACTGCCGACGAGGTGTTGTCGCTGCTACTCGAGCGCTGTCGTGAGCAAAACACCGCCGCACTGATCGTGACCCATTCGGCGCAAGTCGCGGCGCGCTGCGACCGCGTTTTGACGCTGACGCCGGATGGCTTGCAGGGGCTAAGTGCATGACGCTTGCGCTGTGGCTGATCAAGGCGCAATTTCAAACCCGGTTCACCGCGACGCTGCTGTCGATGCTTGCCATCGCGTTGGGCGTGGCATTGGGGTTCGCCATTGACTTGATCAACACCGCCGCCCTGACCGATTTTTCGCGTGCGATGAAAAGCGTGCAGGGCGAACCCGACGTGGTGATCGCGCCGCGCGACAGCGCAGCCAGCGTGCCACTGGCGGTGGTGAATCGGGTCGCACGCGACCCGGCGGTGTCGGTGATCGCGCCGGTGATTGAAGTGCGGGTGCGCATCATTGATGAGCCCGCGACCGTGCGTTTGATCGGTCTAGACGTGCTCACTGCACCCACTGTGATGCCCGATCTGCTGCCGCGGCAAAGTGCCGAGATTCCGGGCAACCTGTTTGACGACGGCGTGTACTTGTCGCGCGCATTACTTGCGCGATTGAAACGCAAAGCGGGCGACCAAGTCACGATCACGCGCGGTGATGCGACGTGGCAAACGCGCATCTCCGGTGATGTGCCGGCAACGCGCGCCGACGACTTAATTGCGGTGGCGGATATTGCGTGGGTGCAGGCACGATTCGGGCCGCTTGACGGTGTGTCCGAGGCGCGAATTCGGCTCGCCGCGAACACCGATATTGAGACCTGGAAAAAATCAGTGGCTGCCACGCTGCCCGCCGCATTGATCGTCAAGGGTGCGGCCGATGAGGGCGCACGCGTCTCCAATTTGTCGCGCGCGTACCGGGTCAATCTGAACGTGCTGGCGCTGGTGGCGCTGCTGACTGGCGGCTTTCTGGTTTTTGCCACACAGTTAACGGCCGTGGCGCAACGGTCAACGCAATTTGCGCTGCTTGGCGTGTTGGGACTGACGCCCACCCAGCGCATGGCACAGGTGTTGTTTGAGGCCATTGCGATTGGCATTCCCGGATCGGCATTGGGGCTAGCGCTTGGCTATGCACTGGCGTTTGCCTTTACGCGTTTGCTCGGCGGCGATCTCGGCGGCGGCTACTTTTCGGGCAGCGCGCCGACCATTGCGGCGGCTCCGCTATCGATCCTTATTTTCTTCGCATTGGGCTGCGCCGCAAGCCTTATTGGCGCGGCTTATCCAGCGTGGCTCAACCGCACCCAACCACTCGCCGCCGCGCTCAAAACAGGCTTTGCGCATCGGCCACCGCGAGCGCACAAACGACGCTGCATATTGCTCGGCGTGCTGGCTTTGGTTGCGCTTAGTTTGTCGCAGGCACCGGCGATTGCCGGGTTGCCATTTGCCGGCTATGCGGCTATTGCGGTGGTGCTGGTGATGGGCATCACAGCTGCGCCGTTGGCCACCCACGTGTTGTTCAGTCATCTGTCGCGCTACAACTTGCCACCCGCGCAACGCATCGCGGTGCAAAACGTAGCGCAGGCACCGTTGATGGCACAGGTCGCCGCAAGCGGGCTGATCGTGAGCTTCGCGTTGACGGTGAGCATGATCACCATGGTGTCGAGCTTTCGTGTCGCAGTGGATACGTGGCTCGATGAGGTGCTGCCCGCGCCGTTTTATGCACGCAGCAAAGCCACGCCACTGCCGCAGGCCGCGCTCGACGCATTGATGCGACCCGACGCGCCGTTTGCCAAGCGCGAAAGTGCGGCGTTCTCTAGTCTCACCCTTGACCCATCAATGCCTGCGGTGGCGTTGCTGGTGCGCGAACTGAACCGCGACGATCCGGGCGCACGATTGCCCTTTACTGGGCCAGTGATCACGTCGCCCAGCGGACAAACCGTGGTGTGGGTGAGCGAGCCAATGGCAGAACTTTATCGTGTAGTGCCGGGGCAGCAATTGCGCTTGCCATTGCTTGGACGCGACACCGACGTGTTCGTTGGCGGCGTGTGGCGCGACTACGCTCGCCAGTTTGGCTCAGTGGTGATCAGTCGCAGCGACTACGAAAAACTGGGCGGGCGTTTTGAGCCCACCGATCTTGCGTTGTGGCCACTTGCTGGACAGGATGCTGCGGCGAAAAATTGGCTTGCGGATTACGTAAAACGGTACGCACTTGAGTTCTCCGAAAGCGCCGAGATTCGTCGCTTGTCGTTGTCAATTTTCGATAAAAGTTTCGCTGTCACTTACGCACTAGAGGCCGCCTCAATGATGATCGGTTTGTTTGGATTGGCCGTGACACTGGCCGCCAGTGTGTGGCTGCGCGCACGCGAACTGGCCACGCTCAGCGCACTCGGATTTGACCGTGCGATGCTGACCCGGGCGGTAATGTTTGAAGGGCTGATGATCGCAAGCATTGGCCTGGCGATTGGCTTAGCGTGCGGCATTGCAGTCGGCGCGCTGCTCACCCATGTCATCAATCCGCAAGCGTTTCACTGGCGCATGCAGCTTCATGTTCCGTGGCTGGTGGTCAGCATCGGTGCGGGACTTACGCTGTTGGCGGGACTAGGCGCAAGCCGCTTCGCAGCGCGGCAAACAACGCTACTGCCGGCAGCACGGGTGTTAGGCGGCGTGCAATGAAACACGCACTGTCGTGGTTAGTGTGTCCTCAATTTGGTCGTCGCGGCCAGGGCCGGGATCCATCGCTATCGTCGCAATGCGTTTGCGAAGTATGGTCCGCAGCCTTCGCCGGGGTGACGCTGAATAATGGGGCGCGAAACCAATGAAGCGCCGTGCGTTTATGTTGTCGTGCCTGTTGTCAGCAATTGCCGACGCATCGCCTCAGTATGCAAAAGTGCTGCGCGGACTGGCGCTGCAATTTCCGCGTGACCACGGTGCGCATCCTGATTTTCGAACTGAGTGGTGGTATGTGACGGGCGCGCTGGATTTGCCGCGCCAAGACATCGGTTTTCAGCTGACTTTTTTTCGCGTCCGAACCGGGTTAGCGGAGTCGTTAGCCTCACCCATCGCTGCGAGTCAAATCTTGTTTGCGCATGCTGCGGTGACCTTGCCGGGCGACAAACTATTGCACGCGGAACGCGCCGCTCGCGCCAACCTGGGTGCGGGCGTTTCAACCACCGATTGCGACGTGCATGTTGGCGCGTGGCAGATGCAGCGCAACCCGTCAGATGTGTTTATTTTGAAGGCACAAGACGCGCAGTTTGCGTTTGACTTTTCGCTCACCCCCACACAGCCAAAAATGCTGCAGGGCGACGCGGGCTTTTCGCAAAAAGCAGCGCGTGCTGAGCAGGCAAGTTATTACCTGAGCTGGCCGCAATTGCGAGTCGACGGCGGCATCGTCATCGACGGCAAAGCACAGCGCGCGCAAGGCAAGGCTTGGTTCGATCATGAATGGTCGAGCGAGGTGCTCGGCGACGCGGACGTTGGCTGGGACTGGCTTGGCATCAATCTCGCGGACGGCGGCGCATTGATGGCGTTTCGCATTCGCGACGCCGCGGGTGCGACTGTGTTTGCGCATGCCGCGCTGCGCGACGCCGCGGGACGCACTCAGCTGTGGAGCGGCGTTGCGGTGCAGTTTCAGCCGTTGCGAAAATGGCGGTCAGCGCGCGGAACCGACTATCCGGTCGCAATCGAAGTGCGTTTTGGCCCGCACGTCATCCGCACTAAACCGATCATTGATGATCAAGAGCTTTCGACCCGCCGCCCCGCTATGGTGACGTATTGGGAGGGGTTGGTGCAGGTCGAAGGCACGCTCGTGGGGAGCGGATATTTGGAGCTGACGGGTTACTCCGGAAAAATCGCTTTGTAGGGCTTACAACTTTCAAGCGTATGCGCCCACTAGCTTGTCAAAACGTTCCAAACTGGCACTTATCGACTTTAGCAAAAAAAGCGCCGTAAACCGCGCTACAAAAGCTTTTCGGCAATAAGCCAATGGGCAACGATCAGTGATCAGGCGGGTTCTCGTCAGCGGTGGAATCCCGCTTCAACTGAGCGATTATCGCCAGCAATACGCGTCTTGCCGTGGCAATGTCTTCGGGGGATATTCCCATGACGCCTACACAATTTACCTGCTCTGCCAGAGGCAGCAATTTGGCTTTGAGCGCGCGCCCCGCATCGGTAAGGAATACGTACATGTTTTTTCGGTTATCGGCGAGATGTCGGCGCTCTAGCCAACCGCGTGCCTCCATCGCTTTGACGGCGGCGAAGGTTGTTGGCTCCATGACGCCAACCTCATCGCTGAGCCGCTTTTGGGTGATGCCATCTTGCTCCCAAAGCACGCGCAAAAAACTCCAGTGACCAAACGGCACGTCGTGTTCGCACAGTCGAAGTTGCAGCGACCGTTGGAATGAACGAGTAGCGTCTTTCACCAAGTGCGCGAAGCGGTCGTTGGGCACCGCATCACGCCACTGATACGGCATAGTTTGCGTTTCAAATCGTGGCGTCACGCGTCGCTGCACGGGCCGCCGCAGCGCCTTGGACGGGGGCCGCGTGACAAAAGCGTCGCTGGTTTGAGGCATTTCAGACATATGTTTATTATTGTGGCGAGCAAACTTGCCGGTGTAGGAGAACACCGCGACTTTTCGCCATCGGGTCATCGGCGGTCAACTTTTTTAAAGCTACCGACAAACCCGCGCACCCGCGGCCAGCGGTCCGCATCGTCAAACTTGGGTCCGCGTCCGGTCGCCACTTATGCGGCCTCGCATCCGTCGCGTTCACAATTCCACAGCGAGCCATTTGCACAAAAAAATGCGGTTTTTGTGCACTGCGCCCACTACCGCGCGGCGAACCTCGAACGCCCTCACCACAAAGCGCTAAAACTACTGTTGTTGCAAACACGTACCTACTGGTCGTCTGGGGAAAAAAACAATGAAATCAAAATTTGCGCTTTTGGCGGTAATAGCCGTCGCAATCGGGGCGTATTTCTACTTCGACTTGGGGCGTTTTTTAAGTCTTGACGGATTTAAGGCCCAACAAGCCACGCTTTCAGCGCTGGTCGCAGCACACCCGTGGCAAAGCGCCATGGCGTTTTTCGGTGCGTATGTGGCCGTCGCCGCGCTGTCGCTGCCCGGCGCGGCCATCATGACGCTGATGGGCGGCGCCATCTTTGGCTTCAGTAAGGGCTTGGTGCTGGTGTCGTTCGCGTCAGCAATAGGTGCCACCTTCGCGTTTTTGTCGTCGCGTTTCTTATTACGCGATTGGGTGCAGGAAAAGTTTGGCGAGCGCTTAAAGCCCATTAACGACGGGGTCGCCAAAGACGGCCCGTTTTATTTGTTTGCGTTGCGTTTGGTGCCGTTGTTCCCGTTTTTCGTTGTCAACTTGGTAATGGGTCTGACGTCGATCAAGATTTGGCCGTTTTATTGGGTTAGCCAATTGGGCATGCTGGCGGGAACGGCGGTGTTCGTTAATGCGGGTACGCAACTGGCGCAAATCAGTTCGCTGAAAGGCATCATTTCTCCGGCGATTTTGGGCTCGTTCGCGCTGCTCGGCATCTTTCCCATCGTTGCAAAAAAGATTCTTGATGTTCTCAAAGGCCGTAAGGTCTATGCCCGGTTTGCCAGCGTTAAGCCCAAGTCGTTTGATCGCAACGTGATTGTGATTGGTGCGGGCTCGGCGGGCTTGGTCACCAGCTACATCGCAGCAGCGGTGAAGGCGAAGGTGACACTCATTGAAAAGCACAAGATGGGCGGCGATTGCTTAAACACCGGCTGCGTGCCGTCGAAGGCGCTCATAAAGTCGGCGAAGCTGTTGTCGAACATGAAACGCGCTGAAGAATTTGGCTTTAAAAGCGCGACTGCAGACTGGAATTTTGGCGACGTGATGGAGCGGGTGCAACGGGTGATCCGCGAAATAGAGCCGCATGATTCCATTTCGCGCTACTCCGAGCTGGGCGTGGAATGCTTGACCGGCAGCGCAACTATCGTGTCGCCGTGGGCAGTCGAATTCACCGGCAGCGACGGCGCGAAAAAAATTATCACCACTAAAAATATTGTCATTGCTGCCGGCGCGCAGCCTCTGGTGCCACCGATTCCGGGGCTCGCCGATTGCGGCTACCTGACCAGCGACACCCTGTGGGGCCTGCGCGAACTGCCGAAGCGTTTGGTGGTGCTAGGCGGCGGGCCGATTGGCTCAGAGTTGACGCAGTGTTTCGCACGCTTCGGCTCCCAGGTGTCGCAGGTAGAGATGTCCCCGCGCATCCTTATGCGCGAAGACCCCGAGGTGTCTGAGTTGGTCAGCAAAGCGTTTCAAAAAGATGGTGTGGCGGTGCTGACCGGGCACAAGGCGAAACAGGTTATCGTGGAAAACGGCGAGAAAATATTGATCTGTGAGCATGACGGCGTGGATGTGCGGTTGCCGTTTGATCAAATTCTGGTGGCGGTGGGGCGGACCGCAAACGTCACGGGTTATGGTCTTGAAGCACTGGGAATTCCGATCCGAGCCAACAAAACCGTTGAAACTAACGATTACCTGCAAACGCTTTATCCCAACATTTATGCCTGTGGCGACGTGACCGGGCCCTATCAGTTCACTCACGTTGCCGCGCATCAAGCGTGGTACGCCGCGGTGAACGCGCTGTTCGGTCGATTCAAAAAATTCAAAGCAGACTATCGGGTGATTCCTTGGGCGACATTCACCGAGCCGGAAGTGGCGCGCGTCGGTCTGTCGGAAACAGAAGCCAAAGAGAAAAAGATTCCGCATGAGGTCACGGTGTACGGTCTCGACGACCTGGACCGCGCCATTGCTGACAGCGAAGCGCACGGCTTCATCAAAGTGATCACGGTGCCCGGCAAAGACACCATCCTCGGCGCGACGATTGTCGGCGACCATGCCGGCGACATCTTGATCGAGTTCGTCACCGCGATGAAATATGGCCTGGGCCTGAACAAGATTCTGGGCACCATTCACATCTACCCCACGCTCGGCGAGGCCAATAAGTATGCAGCCGGCGTATGGAAACGGAACCATCAGCCGACCAAATTACTCGAATGGGTGGCAAAATTTCATACTTGGGAACGGGGATAGCCCTTCCCCCTCTCCCGCCACGAAGCTTTATTTGCCATCATTACCTTCTCGGCGCGGATTTAACAAAGTTAGTAACCATGAAAAAAATAATTCAACTCGTCGCAGCCACAGCACTGCTGTTCGCGTCATCGGCCTTCGCTCAGTTCGATCAGTCGCACAAAGCGTTTGACGATTTGCTCAAAAAGCACGTCACCTACATCAGCAACGGCAGCGCCTCTCAGGTCTCCTATGCCGGCTTTTTAAAAGACCGCGCAGCACTGAAGATGTATCTTGATTCGGTGTCAGCGGTGCCCGAGGCAACCTACAAGTCGTGGAACAAAAATCAACAACTCGCATTTCTGATTAACGCGTACAACGCCTACACCATCGAGTTGATCCTGACCAAGTACCCGAACCTCAAATCGATTCGCGATCTGGGTGGGACGTTTTCTAAACCGTGGTCGCTCAAATTCTTCAACCTATTCGGCAGAGAAACGACCTTGGACAACATTGAGCACGACATGATTCGCGCTGAAGGTGTGTTCAACGATCCGCGTATTCACGTGGCCGTGGTGTGTGCCTCGATCGGCTGCCCGATGTTGCGGAGTGAGGTGTTTACCGGCGACAAAATTGATGCGCAACTTGACGATGCGATGAGCCGCTTTTTTTCCGATCACTCGCGTAATCGCTACAACGCCGAATCGAAAAAACTCGAGGTTACCAAGCTGCTCGATTGGTACAAAAAAGACTTCACCAAAGGCTATAAAGGTTTCAATTCGGTCGAGTCGGTGCTGGCTAAATATGCTGACAAGCTGACCGATGATGTTGCAGCCCGTGCCGATATCAAGGCCGGAAAAGTCGCTGTCACGCATCTGGATTACGACTGGAATTTGAACGATAAGAAGTAACGAAGTTTTGGACCGCTCTGTACCGGAGGTCATGCCCAGTGCTGACCAGTTTGCTGCCTTAAAACCGCAAGCGACGGACGGTCGTAAACACAATGTTGTTCGAAACCACCCGACCGATTCCATGAAACCCATTGTCCTCGTGCTGTTCACGCAGGAATACGACGAGCTTGCTTTGGCCGCACTTGAGGTGACGCATGGCGGATATGAGTTCGTGCGCGAGGGGTTCGACCTGTTCACCTTTCCTGAAAATGCACGACTGCTTTGGTTCGATGTAGAGCGCTTTGTAGCTCGCTTGGCGCACAAATACCGTGACCGGCAGATAGCTGCTGTGACATCAACCCAGGAGCAATTCGGAGCGCTCAGCGCAAGTCTGCTGGCAATCCGCCTGGGGTTGCCCGGCACGCCGTTAAAGGCCCTGCTCACTGCGCAGCATAAATACCTGGCGCGGCAAATTCACGGCGAAACGCTGCCGGACCACGTGCCACCGTTCTGCGGGTTCCGTTACGACGCGGACATTGCACAAGCCGTCACCATCAATTACCCAATCTTTGTAAAGCCAGTGAAAGCGGCATTTTCGGTGCTCGCCAAACGCTGCAAAGACGAAGCCGCGTTGCGCGCTCATTTGAAGTTTCGGGTCTGGGAAAAAATTATCATCAAACGGCTGACTTGGCCGTTTCGCCGTGTGTCTTCACGCCACTTAAACTGCGAGATTGATGCTGATTGCTTCATCGCTGAAGGCTGTATTGACGGCGCGTTGCAGGTCAGCGTTGACGGTTACGCGCATAACGGCGAGGTGCACGTGCTTGGCACCGTGGACTCGGTGATGTATCCCGGCACCACGTCGTTCATGCGCTTTGAATATCCGTCGCAATTGGGCGCTGAGCATGTCGCCAAACTGCAGTCGGTGGCCAAGCGCGCGGTCGAGGCGATTGGCTTCACGCATGGCTTGTTCAACGTTGAATTGTTTTTTGACCCGAAGACAGAGCGCATCACCATCATCGAAATAAACCCGCGGATGGCCGGGCAGTTTTCCGATCTTTACGAGCGCGTTGATGGCAAAAGTTTGTGGGCACTTGAGCTAGAACTGGCGCTGGGCAAAACGCCATCATTCCCGCATCGCGAGGGTCAGTTTGGCGCTGCCGCCAGCTTCGTATTCCGCGAATTTGCCGACGCGATCAAGCATGCACCGTCGCCCGACGAGCAAGCCTGGCTCACCAGAACCTACCCAGATGCCCGCCTATTTTTGGATCTTAAGCACGCCACCTCGCGCGCCCGAGAAACCAAGTGGCTTGGCAGTTATCGTTATGCGCTCGTACACATGGGGGGCAGTGATCATGGCGACATGATGACCCGCTTTACAAACGTGTGCGGGCATCTTGATTTTGACGGCAAAGCATTGCCAGAAGTACCCACCCGATGGCAAATTTTGCGACGTTCGTTTTAGTTGCAGGTATCCTGCTCACCTCGGCCACCAGCGGTATTGCGGCCCCCGCTGAGCCGGTGTCTGCAAGTGCCACCGCGCCTGCGCCGATCCCCCTGTTTTCAAATCAACCTACGGGTGGAACGCCCAAGGACTGGGCGTTTCAGCCGGTTCGTAACGCACCGAATCCGACCAAATACGCTCTCGTTCGCGATGACGAAATAGGCATGACGGTGCTGGAGGGCTCGGCGACCGCGGCCGCGGGCGCGCTCATCTACCGATTCGAGGGCGATGCCCAAGTCACCTCAATGCTGCGCTTTAAATGGAAAGCCGGTGGACTGATCGCGAGTAGTGATCCGCGCACCAAAGCGGGCGACGATTATGTAGCGCGCATTTACATCACGTTTGCGTCCGATCCCGAACGTGCATCGGTCAAAGAGAAAACCGAGAATGCCCTCGCTCAGGCCCTCTACGGCGAAACGCCACCGCACGCGGCGCTGTCTTATGTGTTCACCCACAAAGCTGCGCTCGGCAGCATCATCACCAGCCCGTATACCCAACGGGTGAAAAAAATTGTCGTCGACGCGGACCCAAATTCCGTAGGTAAATGGAAAAGTTTTAGTCGTGACATTTATGCGGATTACAAGCGTGCGTTTGGTGAAGAGCCCACGCGAATCTCCGGCATAGCGATCATGGTTGACACCGACAACACCGGCGAGACGACGAGCGCGAGATTTGGCGACATCACGCTAGGTTCGCGACAATAGCTTTAGCTGCAAAATTGGCTGCGTGCCCCGTTAATTGGAGGCTGAGCGCAAACGCGATACTAAGTCGATATTCAGCCAAAAAAAGCACGGCTAAGCCTCACCTAGCAGGGCGTTCGGGCGAACGCTGAAGTATCGCGGCCCCGCATGTCAGTAAGACGAAGCGTCGGCACACCGCCTGCTAGCGTGCGAAGCTAGACTAATTTGCCGAAAAACCTTGGAACCTGGAGAACGCTGCGCGTGCTCCGAGCTCAATCAAGCTGCAACCATAAGCCGCGACAGTGGCCCAGGACCTTTGCCCGTGTTGGCCGCAACCGTCGCCGCTGCGATGTCCATTTCAGTAATGGTGCCCTCGTCGATAGGCAGTGAGTTGGCGCGTGCCTTGCGTGATTTGCGCTCGGGGTCACCAGGCATCATGATTTCGTCATGCCCATCGGCGAGCCGAGCTGACTTCACCCAATCAACAAAGTCACGCGTTGAATGCTCAAACGCGCTCTGGGTGCCGAAGCGTGCCGGGTCGAAAACGATGGTCAGCATGTTGTTCCACACGCCCGCTTTGGGCTGGTTTGCCGGTATCGTCACCGGCCCACCGGTGAGCGCCGCGCCGAGCAATTCACACACCATCGCCAATGCATAGCCTTTGTGGGCGGCCATTGTGGTGAGCGCGCCGATACGCCCGTTCACCGGCTCAAACAACACGCCGGGATCGGTGGTTAGCTTGCCCTCGTGATCCATCAACGCACCCTCGGGCGTTTTCTTGCCGGCGTTGTAGGCGACACGGACCTTGCCCTGCGCGATGGCGCTGGTGGCGAAATCAAGCACGATTGGCCCGCCGTCGGACGCAGGTCGTGGAATGCCCACGGTGAACGGATTGGTCACAAAGCGGGCCTCTGCCCCGCCGTACGGTGCGACCCAATGCGAACTCACGGCGTTGGTGAAATGAATCGAAATCAAGCCTTCAGCGACCGCCTGCTCCGCCCAGTGACCCACACGCCCCAAGTGATGCGAATGACGCAAACCCATGATGCAGACGCCGGTATCCTTGGCCCGCTGAATGGCAATTTCCATCGCTTGATGGGTCACGCTCTGACCAATGCCGCGCTTCGCGTCAATGATCATCAGGCTGCCGGAATCGGTGATGACCTCAATCTTCTGATTCAACACCAGCTCGCCTGAGCCCAGAGCTTTCACGTAGCGCGGCACCATGCCCACGCCGTGCGAATCGTGACCACTGAGGTTCGACAGCACGAGGTGATCGGCAGTGAGCTTGGCTTCGGTCTCCGAGGAGCCACTGCTGAGAAAAATATCGGCCACCCAGCGGTGGAGGAGTTCGGGGTGGATAGTGCGATCAGTCATAAGCTTGAGTGTAGTCGGGGCTTGTAGGCCCCGGTTTCATTGTTTCGAAACGGCGAAGCGCCGAGTTAGTTTGAAGTTGCCGCTCCCGGGGCTTTAACCCTTGCTGCGTCACGATTCAGACCGCTCAGGATCGCCTTAAATGAGGCGGTGACGATGTTGCTGTCCATGCCGACGCCGTGCAATGTCGGGCCGTCGCCAACGCGCATTTCGATGTAGGTAATGGCGGTTGCGTTTGCGCCTTGACCGATGGCGTGTTCGTGATAGTCCATTACTTTGACCGGCGCATGCAGCGCACTGGCAATGGCTGCCACGAAGGCGTCAATCGGGCCATTGCCCATGCCTTTAGCTTTATGCAATTCGCCGTCGATCACCACTTCGGCATGCACTTCAACCGCGTCTGGACGTGACGAGTCTTCGGCCAGTTTATGGCCCACATATTTGTACGGCGCGGCGCGACTGACGTATTCCGAATCGAACACATTCCAGATGTCGTCGGCGGTCATTTCCTTGCCTGACGTGTCCATCACCTGTTGCACCACCTGCGAAAACTCGATCTGCATCCGGCGTGGCAAATCTACGCCATATTCGCTTTGCAGCAGATAGCTGATACCGCCCTTGCCGGATTGGGAATTGACGCGAATAACGGCCTCGTAACTGCGGCCCACATCCATCGGATCAATCGGCAAATAAGGCATATCCCAAATGGCGGTCTGGTTGGCGTCACGGGCGGCGAAGGCTTTCTTAATGGCGTCCTGATGCGAGCCGGAAAAGCTGGTGTAGACCAAATCGCCAGCGTACGGATGCCGCGGATGTACCGGAATCTGATTGCAGTATTCGACGACTTTTTTGATCTCGTCGATATCACTGAAATCGAGGTCAGGATGCACGCCTTGTGAGTACATATTGAGCGCAAGGTTGACGATATCGACGTTGCCAGTGCGCTCGCCGCTGCCGAACAAACAGCCCTCAACGCGGTCTGCGCCCGCCATTAAGCCGAGCTCGGCAGCCGCGGTGCCGGTACCGCGATCGTTGTGCGGATGCAATGAAATTAAGATGCAATCACGCTTGGCTACGTTCCTATGCATCCACTCAATTTGATCGGCATAGCAGTTGGGCGTGGCGTTCTCGACCGTCGTCGGAAGGTTGATGATGACCTTGTTCTGCGGCGTGGCACCATATTCTTCAACCACCGTATCGACCACGCGTTTTGCGAATTCGATCTCAGTATTGGAAAACATCTCGGGTGAAAACTCAAAGCGCCACTGCGTTTCGGGATACTTCGCCATCAACTGTTTAACCTGACGAACATGAGGAATGGTGAGGTCTGCAACCACTTGATCCTGGGTCAATCCAAACACTACGTTGCGCATCACCGGCGCGGTGGCGTGATACAGGTGAAAGATCGCCCGCTTCGCACCTTTAAGCGCTTCAAACGTGCGTTCGATGAATTCTGCACGCGCGGGAGACAGCACCTGAATCCAAACATCATCCGGAATCTGATTGTCGTCAATCAAATGCCGCACAAAATCAAAATCGGTCTGCGACGCTGACGGGAAACCTACCTCGATTTCCTTGATCCCCACGCGCACATTCAGCGCGAACATTTTCTTTTTTCGCTCGACATTCATGGGCTCGATAAGCGCTTGATTGCCATCACGCAAATCGGTGGCAAGCCACACTGGCGCTTTGCTAATCGTTTTTTCAGGCCAGGTTCGCCCGGGCAATGCGACCGGCTTAAACGAAGCGTATTTCTGGTGGGGTTGTTTCAACATCGGCATGATGGACTCACAATACTTATGGCAAAGGTGTCGGTAACAAGGTGGAATACGAATGTGCGGCAGCTTTTCCCTGTGGGTCAGGGAGTACAAACGGCGCGGCAGAGGGGAGTGGGGAAATTTATTTGCGCTGGGAGCGCAGCAGTAGCGCAACGGCGCTAACCATCAGCTTCAGCAGACCGAGCGGACGCAATGGGCTCGGGAAAACCGGGCTCAAAATCGCGAATACTGGAAGGCGCTGGGAATGCAAATGCATGCCCCGACTATACCGCAGGCGCGGCGACATATCAAGTTTAGGGAAATACGTATTGCCAACTTGCCATCCTGAGGGAAAAGCGAAGGATCATGCGACATGCAATGATTTCAATGACTTACAACCGGCCCCGCATGCCAACTGATCCTTCGCTGCGCTCAGGATGACATTAATCTGCGTATCCTTAGGCAGGCAACGCTCTAAAAAGCATGTGTTTTCGCGAACACGGTTCCGGTAATTGCACGTAGGTAAGCACGCCTTCGGTCACCGCCTGCATCCTCGTGGGTTTGTTGTTTCGAGCGAACACCATGCCACCCAAGATCTCTTCAACGTTGAGTGCGACGCCATATGTAGGTTCGCCGCTCGTGGCGGGCGCAATCGATACCGGGAACGTCCTCCCGCGGCTTCAAACCGGTGCCACGGTAGCCAAACACCAGCGCTAGATAACGCAACGGGTTTCGCGGCGGCAAATTAGCACCGCGCCCACCGCCGACTTGACGATCGCGGTGCGACACTCGTCAATCGGACCGAGCGGCAAACGAAACAGTTGCTTGCAACGCGCACCCCGTCCTACGGTGTTGAACGTTTCATCGGTGAGCGTTCCGGTCAAAGCGCTGAGCGCTGAGCGCTGTTGCGCTGGCGGTAGGCCAAAGCTTGCCTATGTCGGCGTCGTGTCGCTTGCCTCCGCCGCCAAGCCGGTAGACGCGTCTTTTGGTTTTTTAACCGCGTGCCATAACCACACTAAATATCCCGACGCAAGGTAGGCAATACACACCGCGAAAATAACGGTCGGCGGATGCATCAACATCAACCCGAATGCCACCGCAAACATGGCCAGCGCGGTGAACGAAATCGCGCGTCGACTCATCGCTTTAAAGCTAAAAAATTGCGCCGTCGTCACCATTGAAATGCCCGACACCAGCGTGACGGCAAATGCCCACCAAGCGACGTCCGTACCTGCAATGTCAAGGTCATCCATCAACAGCACAAAACCGGCGACCACTGCGGCAGCAGCGGGACTGGGAAGGCCATTGAAAAAGCGTTTGTCAACGACGTCGATCTGCACGTTAAAGCGCGCCAATCGCAACGCCGCGCATGCGGCATAAATGAAGCCCGCTGCCAGCGCGATGCGCGGGCTTGGCAATGAACTGAGCGACCATTCGTAGATGATCAGCGCGGGCGCTGCGCCAAAGCTCACCATATCGGCGAGACTGTCGAGTTCGGCGCCAAACGCGGTCTGGGTTTTGGTCATGCGCGCGACGCGACCATCCAAGCTGTCGAGCACCATGGCGACAAAAATGCAGGCCGCTGCGTAATCAAAACGCAAATTCATCGCTTGAATAATGCCGAAAAAGCCGAAGAACAGGCAGCCCAGTGTGAACATACTGGGCAGTGCAAACATGCCGCGGCGACGCAGCTTAACCTTCAACGCGGCTCGACGCTCGCGAATGCCGCTCGCGCGGGCAGCTAGGCTTCGGGAGGATTCTTGTTCTGGCTCGTTCATAGCGCGAAGTTTAGCGGCAATAAGCGAGCGTTCGCTGTAGGAGAGTCACTCAATAGACCCCGGTCAAAACCAGCGACTGCGCGCGGCTAATGTCAGCGGGGTCAGCATGTCGCCCTCTTTTTCGCGCTTGGCGACCAGCGTTTCTTTGGCCCGACGCAGCGTCGCTTGGAGTTCCGGGCCGCGCTTAAGTGCCACAGCGACTGCCAACGCGTCGATCAGCGCCAATTGCGCCAACCGGCCGACCATCGGTGAATACACATCCGGGTCCTCGTCGACATCTACGGCTAACGAAATATCGGCCAATCTGGCGAGTTGCGACGCCCGCTCGGTGATCACAATGACCGTCGCCCCGGCGCGCTGCGCGAGGTCACAGGTTTGAATCATGTCGCGGGTTCGACCGGTTCGGGAAATCGCCACCACCACATCCTCTGGCGTCAGTAAAACCGCCGACTGCACCTGCCAATGCGGATCGCTGTAGGCCACCGTATGCATGCCGAGCAGAAAAAATTTGTGCTGCGCGTCCATAGCCACCACGCCGGAGTTCCCGACGCCGTAAAACTCAACGCGACGCGCGCGAGTGATGGCGTCTGCGGCACGCTCAAACAACTTGGGATCGACTTGATTGCGCAGCGCAATTAGGGTCGCAATCGAGCGGTCGAACACCTTGGCGATCACGTCGGCACACGAGTCCTGCGCTGACACATCGGTGTGCACATACGGGACGCCGGTGGCCAGGCTTTTTGCCAGCGCGACTTTAAATGCTTTGTATCCGGTGAAACCCAGCGCCTGACAAAAACGGGCGATCGTCGGGTCGGTAACACCGACCGCTTTAGCCAACTCCGCAATCGCCATATGCGCCACGCGATTAGGCTGCCCAAGCACATACGCCGCGACGCGTTGCTCGCTGGGCCGCAAGCTTAATCTGACGGCGGTGATGCGTGACACCAACGCGTCGGAGTGGGTTGAAAGGCGCACCACAGCCTCTGCCAGATCCGCCATCTCTGCCACATCACTCATGGCGCCCTCCCCGAATAATTTTTGTTAAATGCCGAGCTCTTCATGCCACGCCGTACCGGCCATTGCGGTCAGTCGACTGGAGGCGGCCGGACCCCAACTGCCCGCCGCGTAACTAAGTGGCGGCGTGCCGTCCTGCTCCCAACTGTCGAGCACGGGTTGACACCAGCGCCACGCTTCGTCAGCCTCGTCGCGGCGCATGAATAGCGTTGCGTTGCCACGCAGCACATCAAGCAATAGTCGCTCGTAGGCATCTTGCCGTCGACCCAAAAAGAACTCTTTGAAATCGAGATCGAGATGTACCTCGCGCAGGCGCATGCCGTCGCCCGGTGCTTTCGCCATCGTATACAGCCGCACATTTTCCTCGGGCTGCAGGGTGATGACCAGCCGGTTCGGCGCCAGTGGGCTGTCAAAAATTGAGTGCGGCGGCGATTTAAAGCTGATCACCACTTCGGCTTTGCGCTCCGCCATGCGCTTGCCGGTACGCAGGTAGAACGGCACGCCTGCCCATCGCCAGTTGAGGATTTCGGTGCGCAGCGCAACATACGTTTCGGTGTCTGAGCCCGCCGCCACGCCCTCCTCTGTCGTATAGGCGACCGCGGGCACGCCAGCCATGCTGCCGGCGCGATATTGGCCGCGCACGATGTTTTCTCGCAACGTATCTTGTGACCAGGGTTTGAGCGAGCGCAGCACCCGTAGTTTTTCGTCGCGAACAGAATCCGGATCGTGGCTGGAGGGCGGCTCCATCGCGGTGATGCACAGCAAATTCAGCAAATGGTTCTGCACCATATCGCGAAATGCGCCGGTGCCATCATAGAACTCTCCGCGCGTCTCAACCCCCACGGTTTCGGCAATGGTGATCTGCACATCACGCACCCAGGTGCGGTTCCACAATGGCTCAAGCAGCGTGTTGCCAAAGCGCAGCGCGAGCAGGTTTTGCACCGTCTCTTTGCCGAGGTAGTGGTCAATGCGGTAAACCTGTGAATCAGCAAACGCATCGAGCACCAGCGCGTTGATCGCGCGAGACGATGCGAGGTCGTGGCCAAGGGGTTTTTCAAGCACGATTCGGGTCTCGGCCGTGTTCAGTCCGGCGAGCTTCAGTCCGTTGATGATGGCCGTGAACAGTGCCGGACCGACCGACAGATAAAAGATGGTTTTGCTGTCACGCTCATCAAGTGATTTTTTCAGAGACTGAAACTGCGTGCCATCATTCACATCGAGTGAAAAATAGGTGAGACGGTCAAGAAATCGGCTTAAACAAGCATCACGCGCAGTTTGCGCGGCGGCGCTGTCTCCCGACACTTTCGGCACAAAACGCTGTAACGCCTCGCCCACCTTGGCGCGAAACGCGTCAGCATCTAGCGTCTGCCGCGCGGCAGCGATGATGCGACCTTGCGGATGCAGGCGGCCATCGCAGTCGGCCAAAAACAGCGCGGGATAGAGTTTTCGCAGCGCCAAGTCGCCGGTGCCGCCGAAAATTACGAGATCAAAATTGCTTTCCATGGCCAAACAATAGCAGCCCTGTAGCAAAACAACAAGCCGCAGTTACAAGACTACAAACCGTCGATACAGCGACAATACGCGTTACCTGCTTCTCTCGACCGGTAAGGCAAATGAACACACTTGACCAACTAAAGCAATTCACCACAGTAGTCGCCGATACGGGCGATTTCAACGCCATGCGCGCGTACGCACCGCGCGACGCGACGACCAATCCGTCACTCATTTTGAAGGCGGTACAGCAGGACGCATACAAACCCCTGTTCAGCGAAACGGTGGCGAAACATCGCGGGCAATCGACCGGATCTATCGCCGATCAGGTGTTGGTGCGCTTCGGTCTGGAAATTCTGAAAATCGTTCCAGGAAGGGTGTCCACCGAGGTCGATGCGCGGCTCTCGTTTGACAGCAAAGCGACGATTGCCAAAGCCCATGAGCTGATTGCGCTGTATCAGGCGGCGGGCGTTTCGCGCGACCGCGTGCTGATCAAAATCGCCGCTACGTGGGAGGGCATTGTTGCGGCCACCGTGCTTGAAAAAGAAGGCATCCACTGCAATCTGACGCTGCTGTTCAGCCCGATTCAGGCGGCGGCCTGCGCCGAGGGCAATATCACCCTGATTTCGCCGTTTGTCGGCCGCATCATGGACTGGTACAAAAAGCGCGACGGCAAGGATTTCACTGCCGAGGACGACCCCGGCGTGCAATCGGTGCGCGCCATCTACGCGTACTACAAAAATCACGGTTACAAGACCCAAGTGATGGGCGCTAGCTTCCGAAACGTGGGCGAAATTCTTGCTTTAGCCGGCTGCGATTTGCTGACGATTTCGCCAGATTTGTTAAATCAGTTGCAAAGCATGAATGAGCCCGTGGTGCGCAAATTAATTCCGGTGGAAAAAGCAGCAATCGCGCCGCTGCGGCTCGATGTGACGGAGCCCGCGTTCCGTTACGCGTTTAACGCCGACGCGATGGCCACCGAGAAATTAGCTGAAGGCATTCGTGCGTTTGCGGTGGACACTGAAAAGCTGGAGGCGCTGATTGCGCTGTAATTTTTTGCAGTTGACGTCTTTGGGAAACACGAATTTAAACTCGTCATCCTGAGCGAAAAGCGAAGGATCATGCGATAAGCAATGATTTCAATGACTGACAACCGTCCTCGCATGCGAACTGATCCTTCGCTGCGCTCAGGATGACATTAGTTTGCGTTTCCCGCGTGCAAATTGACCTTTTCTGCCAAGTCATCGACAACTACGGCGACATCGGCGTCTGCTGGCGCTTAGCGCGGCAATTGGTGGCAGAGCACGGTTGTCAGGTCCGGCTCATCGTCGACGACTTGGGCGCGTTTCGGGTAATCGCGCCGGAAATAAATCCACGATTGGCGCGGCAGGCATTGCTTGGCGTTGAGATCGTCCCATGGAATGCGGCCAACACGCTGCTGCCATCTGCGGTGGTGATTGAGGCGTTCGCCTGCAACCCA
>JACMNN010000191.1 GCA_014378555.1 Burkholderiales bacterium
AAGCCGATTGAATAGGCCCAGTTGATTTGCTCTGGCGTTGCCAGAACCGTGCCGAGTGGTGTGCCGGCACGACGACAAAAGCCGGCGACTTCGGTCATCATTTCTCTCACTTGCGGATGATTAACGTCGCCGCCATGACCCAGCGCCACCGCCAAATCGCCGGGCCCAACAAACAAGCCGTCAATACCCGGAACGTTTGCGATTTGCATCGCGGCCGCCATTGCTTGCGGTGTTTCTAATTGGGCAATGACGCACACTTCCTGATTGATGCGCTCGACGTAGTCGGGAATGGTGTTGTATCGACTAGCCCGATGCATGCGTGCAAAGCCGCGATCGCCAAACGGCGGGTAGCGACAGGCGCGCGCCAACTCGACCGCCTCGGCCACGGTGTTGACCATCGGAAAACACAGAGACAACGCTCCCATGTCGAGCGCAAATTTGATCTGCGTTTTGTCGTGTGACGCCATTCGCACCAGCGCGGTGGTCTCGCTCTCAGCCGTGGCTTGCAACAACGCGTGCAACCCGTACGTCTGGGCGGTGGAATGCTCAATGTCGAGCACCAGATAGTCGTAGCCCACGTTGGCCATGAGCTCGGCCATCACCGTTGAGCCGGACATGAACCAGCCGCCAGTCAAAAGTTTCCGCTTGAGCAGCGCGTGCTTGAATGAATTGTGTAATGTCATGATGTTCAGAAGATGGTGGGTTCGGGCAGCAATTCAGCCCCTTGTAGAAAGTCAAAATCCGCGCCCTCATCAGCTTGCGTGACATGCTGTTGATAGAGCGCGGCGTAACTGCGGCTGTAACGTAATGTGGCTGGCTTGGCGAGCGTCCATTCGGCGTGACGAAGGTCCAACTCCGCTTGCGAAACTTGCAGCGTCAGGCTGCGATTGTCAACGTCAAGCGCAATCAGGTCGCCTTCGCGCACCAGCGCCAACGCACCGCCCACAGCGGCTTCTGGGCACACATGCAGCACGCAGGTGCCGTAATGCGTGCCGCTCATGCGTGCATCAGAAATGCGCACCATGTCGCGCACGCCCTGCTCCAAAAGCTTTTTTGGAATGGGCAGATTACCCGCTTCCGGCATACCCGGTGCACCGACCGGGCCGACGTTCTTGAGCACCAAAATCGAGTCTTTGGTGACGTTAAGATCAGGCGAATCGATGCGCGCTTGCATATCAGCAAAGTTTTCAAACACCACTGCCGGACCGGTGTGCTTAAGCAGATGCGGCGATGCGGCAGACGGCTTCATCACCGCACCACGCGGCGCCAGATTGCCGGTGACCACCGCGATGGCTTGCTTCGATACGGGATTGTCGAGCGGGCGAATAATTTCGCTGTTAAACACTTTTGCCTCACTTAGATGCTCGCCCAGCGTGTGCCCGGTTACGGTGCCGCAACCGGTATCGAGGTGTGCCTCGATTTGTTTAAGCAACCCTTGCAAACCACCTGCAAAAAAGAAGTCTTCCATCAATGCCTCTCCCGCTGGCATGATGTTGGCAAGCACCGGAATCTGGCGGTTGTAGCGCTCCCACACACCGAGCGGAAGCGTAATGCCGAGCCGCCCTGCCATCGCCGGCAAATGCACACAGGCGTTGGTCGATCCACCAATGGCGAGCACCGTTTTTACGGCGTTGTGAAAACTCGCCTCAACGCAAAAATCGCGTGGCTTCAGGTCTTCCAGCACCATCGCCACAATGCGCTCGCCGACCTGCGAGCACATGCGTGGATGATGCGAATCCATCGCCGGAATGGACTGCGCGCCGGGCAGCGTAAAGCCGAGCACTTCCGCCACCGCCGTCATAGTCGTTGCCGTTCCCGCGGTGTTGCAGGTGCCGGGGCTGCGCGTCATGCAGCCCTCCAGCTCTTTCCAGTCATCGTCGCCAAAGCGTCCCGCGCGACGCTCGTTCCAAAACTTCATGGTGTGCGTGCCGGTGCCCACTTTTTGGCCGTGGAACGACGCATTCGACGAGGCGCCCGCCGGGATAAAAATCGATGGGAGATTGGTCGAGAATGCGCCCATCAGCAACGCCGGTGTGGTCTTGTCACAACCGCCCATGAGCACCACTCCGTCGATTGGATGCGAGCGAATGAGCTCTTCGGTTTCCATCGCCAAAAAGTTGCGATAGAGCATAGTGGTCGGCTTGACCCACACCTCGCCCAAACTCATTGCGGGCAATTCAATCGGCCAGCCTCCCGCGCGCAGCACGCCTTCGCGCACCTTCTGCGCGCGCTCGCGCAAATGCGAGTGACAGGTCGAAATATCACTCCAAGTATTGATGATGCCAATCACCGGGCGGTTCATGAAATCGGAGCGATTCCAGCCTACCTGCGCTAACCGGGCGCGATGCGAAAAAGTTCGCATGCCATCGCCTGAGAGCCAGCGCTGGCTGCGCAAATCTTCGATGCGTTTTTTGTTTTCCATTATTGTTTGCGACGCCTTGTTTGCATGGCTACATTGCGCCAATGAGAATAGCATAAGCACACCGTCAACTCATATAGATGATCTATATGAGTTGTACAGCGTCCGTTGAAACCACTTTTGTATGAAGCAGCAGGCAACGTTATGAGCCGACTTAGCAATCTCTACCCCTCCGTTCGCGGCAAACACGTTTTCATCACTGGCGGCGCAACTGGCATCGGCGCAGCGTTGGTGGAGAACTTTGTTACGCAGGGCGCACGGGTAAGCTTTCTTGACATTGACGACGAAGCGGCGAACGCACTGATAAGTCGCTTGAACATGAAAGAGCACCTGCGCTACTGGCATTGCGACATTCGCGATGTCAACATCCTGCAAACCACAATCAACAACGCCACCCGTGCGCAGGGCGGGCAGCTTGATGTCTACATCGGCAACGCCGCCAACGACGTGCGCCATGCCTTCGACGAATTAACACCCGAGTTCTGGGACAACAATCAGGCGATTAATCTACGCCCACAAATCTTCGGCGCGCAAGCCGCCGCGCGACTCATGCAACCGGGCGGATCAATCATCACCACCGGCAGCGTGAGCTGGATGCGCCGCCGCCCCGGCTTCGTAAGCTACACCACCAGCAAAGCCGCCATCCACGGCTTCACGCGCACGCTGGCACAAGAACTCGGCCCACGCGGAATTCGCGTTAACTGCGTGGTACCCGGCGCCATCCAGACAGCCAAACAAATGGCCCAAGTCGTCACGCCGCAACTCGAGCAGGAGTTTCTTGACAATCAGGCACTCAAATTTCGCCTCGACGCAGACGACGTCGTGGCGATGGCGCTGTTCCTCGCCAGCGACGACTCGCGAGGCTGCGCGGGGCAGGCGTTTATTGTTGACGGCGGCATCGTTTAAGGCAGTAGCGATAGTTTGTAGCCATTACTGGCAGCCCAATATCCGTTCGATACGTCTTCGACGACGAAACAAAGACGCGCTTCAAGAAAGTCACATCCTGGCGCACCTATTCTGTCGCTGCAAGCTAGGCGGCATCGCGGTATTCGTGCGCCATATCGCCATCCGGCACATCACGCAAAATCAGCCTTTACATGACAAGTCGCGGTCTGCTGAACCTTGCGCTAACGACACTTGCCCAGCAATTTTTGCCGCGCATACTCGGTTGCTACGGCAGCGCTGCCCGCGCTTGTCCGTGATCAAGCGTCAACATCAGCTGGCTGCCGCCAACGGCGGAGCAGGCAAGCTCGTGTAGATTAATTTTGAATTCGCCGTATCTGAACTTGCCCCATTAGCCTCAGAGTAAAAATTTTGCTATTGCAAAACCGCGAACCACTCCACGCAGCGCTCCATACGGGAACGCTTGTAAGACGAGTAGCTCCGAGTATGTCGACGCAAAAGGCAACAGCTTCTTTTTATTGCACCGGGTATTTTTTCAGAGTGTCAAAAACCTGAGCAATATTGGCAATGCTTTCGCGCTGGAACGCCGCAAACACAGATACAGACACGATGCCATCAGAGGATGCGTTGGAGGCGAAGTCAGCGTATCCAAGCGATCGATCAAATGCCACACGTTTGTCGTCCTTTTCGAGGAGCGTCAGCGTCACGCGACGAGACCCGTCTTCTAAAGCCACGAGAAAAGTGCCATTGGCTGTCCGATACCAGTCTATGGCCCATGCGTAGTGTCCAAGATTTTTGAATCCGATTGATGTTCGCAGTCGTTCACGACTGTCGGCGCCCGAACAAATATTGACCAGCCGATTTTTTGGGCGGCAACCTGACAGCTCGACTTGATTTTTCCCGAGATTTGACACATTCAACGGAAACAATTTTCCGGAATGAAGATCCAGCAACGCGTAATCCTCGCGTCTCGATGCACCCAAAATAAAACCAAGCTGGCTGATCGACGCGAGCGGATTTAGTGATGAGCTGCGACCTGAGTTCGGCCGCTCTAGCAGCGTGTAGCCGGAGCCGCTTACGTCTCCCCGCTGGAACCCCGCGACCTCCCAACCCGCAGGCCAACTAAATTTACTCCATCCTTCACCGTCGCGATACGAAACGACCGAATTGCGGTGCAACATAACGACGCCGCGCGCGGTGAGGCGGAGATCTTCCGCCTCGAACGTTGTGACTTTATTAGGTGTTTCGACCAGCCACTTCCCTTCGCGCCCCGCAACGGTCGCCAGAATTTCCGTCTCGCTCCCCGAGGTTCTACGTTGCAGTTCACGATTACCGTCCGCGCTAACCACCAGTTGATAAGTCACGCCACTAAGCTCATCCCGCGCGAAATCGAGCACTTTACCCGCGCTTGAACCCGTGTTGTTCCGCTGGCCTTCCGCTATTTCTGGGACTGGTTTGTTCGCATTAGTAATGAGCTCCGGAGTACCCGCATCTCCCCGCTCAAGCGACACCGATGCCCCACTAAGACGCGTTTCAAGATTGGAGCGAAAACGCTCCTCGTCTTGCAGAGTTTTTTTCTCGTCCCTGTTGAACAATTCTTTTTGTCGTTCTTCGTACGCCCGTTGAAAATCTTTAGGTGAACTCGTAAAGGTATCAACGATTTCCCCAATGAGACCTCGACATGCATTGCTATTGTTCATGCAATTACTGAGCGCGCCCACCTCCAACATTCGGCCCTCCATGGAAGTGCCACGCATGAGCGATGGAACACGATCACGCGGGGGCAAAAAGCTCGCGAAGGCGGTTTCAGAGACACCATTGGTCCGCCACATGTCGAAAATGGCCGCGTAGCACCCAGGATATTTTTCAAAGCAGGCAGCGTTTAGATCAGCTTGCTGCTGCGGGGACCGGGTAGGTCGGTCGGCTCCCAGAGCCGTACCCTGCCACCCGAGCAGTATTGCGCAGAAAAGCGCACCCGCGATGCGGCTCGAAGGGGTGATGTGCGGATTCGGCAAATTAGTTCCTATCGTAATATGTATATGTTTAATTACATTGATCATATCGCAAGCCGAAATCAGGAATTAGGACCGCAGCGCATTGTTGCGTTGCGCGAACTCGATCAATTCGCAACAATCAGTCTTGACGGCCAAGATTAGGTAAACGTACAAAACATTGTCGGAATTGAGCAGCTAATTTATGCTGGTATCGACGCGACGTTGATTGATCTCCACAGGCCCAATGCGTAAGCACTGCACGCTCTCCAGGATGGGCGGCGCCGTTGCGCTGAGAGCGCTGCGCGCGAGGTCAATTTCTAGCTTTAGTGTGCGCCGCTTGGTGTCGCTCAATCGACTGATCGCACCGACGTCTAAAAATACCGGAAAGTACCGGAACGAAAGTCTGCAATGAGCTCTCGATTTCCATAACGATCTATCAAATCTCGTTGCGCTTGGGGCATAAAACCGCCCGCATGTAAGATAGTTGTTTCACAGAACACATAAAGCTGATGATGTTATGAGTGCAATTCCCGGTCTGCGTTTTGGTGAGTTTCAAGGCTTTCCGGCGCTGCTAATTTCCACGCCGTTTGCCAAAGCCGCGATCAGTTTGTTCGGCGGGCATGTGCTTTCTTTTGTGCCACAGGGATTTGACGACGTGTTGTGGATTTCGCCCACGTCGAAGCGTCCGCCAGACCCGATTCGCGGCGGCATTCCGATCTGCTGGCCCTACTTTGCCAAGCAGGGTCAGCCACCGGACGCAGCGCAACACGGACTGGTGCGCACCATGCAATGGCAGGTGACGCACGCTCAGCAAAATCCCGATGGCGAAATTGTGCTGGCGATGGCGCCGCCTGCAGTGCCGGGCGTGTCGATGAATTTAATGTTGACCATGCGCATTGGGCGGGCGCTCGAGCAAGCGCTGACCACTGTGAACTTTGGCGCTGAGACCGTGCGCTTTACGCAGGCACTGCACACCTATTTCAAGGTCGCAGACTCAACTCGCGTCAGCGTGACTGGTCTGGATGGTCTGTCGTATTCCGACAAATTCGACAACTTTAATCAACACACGCAACGCGGCGACTGGGACTTGCACGACCAACGCGATCCGGGCCGCAGCGATCGCATTTATATGGACGCTGGATACCGATTTGAGCTGATCGACCCGACCGCACAGCGCAAAATTACAGTTACCACTTCGGGCAGTAAAACGTTGGTGGTGTGGAATCCGGGTTCGGAATTTATAAAAACATTTGCTGATTTGCCGGCGGACGGCTGGAAGCATTACGTATGCCTTGAGCCAGCCAACTGCGGCACGGACGTCATTGAACTGGCGCCGGACGACTCGCATGTGCTTCAACAAACCATCAGCTGTTCGGCGTTGACAAGTCACTGAGCGGCGTTTTTGCTGTGATGCGCAGCGGGCTCAGCGTTGATCGACCGCGCATTTTTCCGCGCCGATGTGGACCCGCTTTCCGCTCCGTCGCTGCACTATCGATCACGCGATGTTTTTCGATGGGCGCTGTTTTGCTTCTCAGGCGGCAGCCGGCAGCAGCCCCTACGAGGCTTACGTCGGCACCTAACTTACCGGCAAATTAGCGATACCGCCAGCCGGCGACCTCGTCGCGCGACAAGTAGCCATCGCGGTTGCGATCGATATTTCCAAAATTGCGCTGCCAGTGCGGATACGCGGCGGCTTCTTCATATGAAATGTAGCCATCGCCGTTGGCGTCAGCGTAGTCGAAGCCGCTGCGGGCGGGTGCTGCGTAGCTCACTGCGGCTGGCGCGTAATACGACGGCGCGGCGTAACCGTCATATCCGTTGTAATTGTTATAGCTGTTGTAGTTGTTGTAGCCGTACGCGGGTGCGTAGTAGGTAGGGGCCACGTAATTGTTGTATCCGTAAGCCGAGCCGACCACTGCTGCGACCAAGCCGCCGACCACGACCGGGGCGATCCAGCGGCCGCCATTCCAATAGCCACGGGCGGGAGCGTAGTGGCCACGACCGGGCGCTTGCGCTACGTAGCCGGGCCGATATCCGTTGCCGTAACCGTAATGTTTGGCACCGTCGGCGTGAGCCACGCTACCAGTAGTGGCCGCAAGGGCCGCAATGACTGCTGCGCCAAGAGATAAAAATTTATTCATAGTGGATCTCCTTACTGAAAGATACAGAGCGATAGGCATTATCTGCCAATAGCTGACTAACGATATAGACGCCTGAAGCGCTGACAAAGTGGCACCGAATTACAAATATTTACAAGTCGCCGAATAGTGACAGAGTACCCGTTCACGCGGGCTGAAACTCCTTTAAAATCAAGGGTTTTCCGGCTTCGAAGTCCCTACCGTGTCAGCCCATCCTCATACGGCTGAAGTTGCGCGCCGTCGCACCTTCGCCATTATTTCCCATCCCGACGCGGGCAAAACCACGCTCACCGAAAAGCTTTTGCTGTTTTCGGGCGCCATTCACGTGGCTGGCAGCGTCAAGGCGCGCAAAGCATCACGGCATGCCACGTCCGACTGGATGGAGATTGAAAAGCAGCGCGGCATTTCGGTGGCCTCCTCGGTGATGCAAATGCTTTACCGTGACCACGTGGTGAACCTGCTCGACACGCCGGGGCACCGTGACTTTTCGGAAGACACCTATCGTGTGTTGACCGCCGTTGACAGCGCGCTGATGGTCATCGACGCCGCCAACGGTGTGGAGGCGCAGACCAAGCGCCTGATCGAAGTCTGCCGGCAGCGCGACACGCCGATCATCACGTTTGTCAACAAGATGGATCGTGAAGGTCGCGACCCGATTGAGCTGCTCGACGAAGTGGAAGCCGAGCTTGGCATGCCGTGCGTGCCGATGACGTGGCCGGTGGGCCAAGGCAGGGCGTTCTCCGGCATCATCAATCTGCAGACAAAAACAATGCGCGTTTTCGCGGCCGGTGAAGACAAGGTGACCGTGGCGGAGGACATTCCGTTGTCCGAGCTCACCCTGCTTAAAGCCCGTTTCGGCATCGACTTTGAACTGGCGATGCAAAACATCGAACTGCTGACCGGAGCGTCCCCCGCATTTGATCGCGAAGCGTTTTTGGCCGCCAAGCAGACGCCGGTGTTCTTCGGTTCCGCCGTCAACAATTTTGGCGTGCAGGAAGTGCTCGACGCGTTGGTTGATCTGGCCCCGGCGCCGCATCCGCGCAACTCAACCAATCCTGACGGTTCAACCACTGAAATTTCCCCGGATGCCGCAGGCTTCTCCGGCGTAGTGTTCAAGGTGCAGGCGAACATGGACCCGATGCATCGTGATCGCATCGCCTTCGTGCGGGTGTGTTCTGGCAAGTATTCGCAAGGCATGAAGCTCAAGGTGCAGCGCACCAGCAAAGAGATGCGCCCGACCAGCGTGGTGACGTTTTTGTCGCAGCGCCGCGAGGCGGTAGACGAGGCGTATGCGGGCGACATTATCGGCTTCACCATTCACGGGGGCGTGCAGCTGGGTGACACCGTGACCGATGGCGCGAGCCGGCAATACACCGGCCTGCCGTTTTTTGCGCCAGAGCTGTTTCAGACCGTGGAACTCAAAAATCCGCTGCGCAGCAAGCAGCTGCAACAAGGCTTGGCGCAGCTCGGTGAAGAAGGCGCGATTCAGGTGTTTAAACCGCAGCTTGGCTCGTTGATGCTGCTCGGCGCCATCGGCCAGCTGCAGTTTGAAGTGGTGCAACATCGCTTGCAATCGGAATACAAAGCCGATATCAAGCTCTCCGGCAGCCAATTCGTAGGCGCGCGCTGGGTCACCTGTGATGACCCGGTCGAGATGAAGAAATTCATGGATTACAACGGGTCAAAGCTGGCCTACGACGCCGCCAACACGCTCGCGTATCTGCTTACCAGCACCTACGACCTGCGACTCACGCAAGAGCGGCATCCGAAGATCGAGTTCCATCCGTTGCGTGAACACGCGGGGTTGACGCTAGAGAAAGCGGCATAGTTCGGCTTTCGCCGTCGCGATCATCGAAAACATGAGCAACCTTAATTCAGCCCATCCCCTGCGTCTGGCCATTGTTGGGGGCGGGCCAACCTCTTGGATTGGCGGTCAGCATCGTCGCGCCGCGCAGTTCGATGGACTGTGGCAGGTGGTCGCTGGCGTGTTTTCATCACAGGCCGATCGTTCACGCGACGCGGCAGTTGGTCTGGGGCTTGAGCCAGCGCGCGGATACGCCGACGTCGCGTCGATGATCGCGGCCGAATCGTTGCGCGAAGATGGCATCGACGCGGTCGCCATCATGTCGCCCAATGACACCCATTATCCGTACAGTGCCGCGGCGCTGGATGCGGGTCTTGACGTGATCTGCGACAAGCCAGTGAGCAGCAATGCCGCCGAGGCGCGCGACCTAGCGGCGCGCGCGCAGGCTCGAAATCGTGTGCTTTGCGTGACGCATGCCTACTCTGCGTATCCCATGACGCGCTATATGAAGCAACTGGTAGCGGAGGGCGCGATTGGCCCGGTACGTATGGTGCAGGTGGAATACATTCAAAGCGGTCTCGCCAAGCCGATTGAGCAAGGCCCGATGACCGACAGCCAGCGCTGGAAGTTTGACGCGGATCGCAGCGGCCTCGCGCTTTCGTTCTCCGCCATTGGCTGCCATGTGCAGCATCTCGCCTGCAATGTGTTGGGTCAGAAAATTACCGCCGTTAGTGCCGACGTAGGCAGTTTGATGCCCGGTCGCACGGTCACCGACACGATACTGGCCAACCTGCGTTTCGAACACGGCGCGCGAGGTCAATACACCATTACTCAAGCTGCGGCGGGCGGCGAAAACGACATCCGGTTGCGCATTTATGGCGAACGCGGCTTGCTCGACTGGTCGCATCGTGAGTCAGGCTATTTGCACCTAAATATCGAAGGCGAAACCGCTCGCGTCATCGGGCGCGGCGACGTCAATTTGCCTGCGGACATCGCGCGCCTAAGTCGCACGCCGCGCGGCCATCCTGAGGGACTGCTCGAAGCGTTCGCCAACCTTTACCGCGAAGCCGCTGAGGCGATCACTGCGCGCCGTAATGATCAGACGGTCGAGACAACAAGCTTTCCGACGATTACGGATGCAGTGCACACGATGGACTTCATCGAAGCTTGCATCGCCTCCCACGCACGCAACGGTGAGTGGACGAATCTCCCGAACTAGCGACAAACGCTATCATTGATAGCAGTTTGTCATCGGGGCACCATCATGAGCCAGCTAGTCGTCCGCAATATCGAGCCAGAAATCGTCGAAGCGCTGCGCCAAAGGGCCGCAGCGGCCAACATCAGCGCTGAAGAGCAGCATCGACGGTTGCTGCGCGAGGCGTTGGCACGACCGCGCAAGTTGACGTTTATTGAAGCACTGATGACTATGCCTCAAGGCGGTCGCGACGAAGATTTTGAGCGCAATTACGATCAGGGTGCGCGTCCCGATCCGTTCGCGGATTAAGTTGCGTGTTTTTGCTCGACACCAATGTCATCAGCGAGATCCGAAAGGGTGCGAGGGCAAACCGGGGCGTGCTGCGATTTTTCGCCGAAGACGCGCCGCCGGATCAGACGTATCTCTCTGCGATCACCGTCGGTGAAATACAACGCGGCATATTGCTTGCCAAATATCACGGCGACTTGCCGTACTCAATCTTACTTGCCGCCTGGCTACGTGAGACGGTGGCGCAGTTTGGCACGCGAATTCTTGATTTTGATGAGACCTGCGCTCGCGAATGGGGCGCGATGTTGGTGCCGCAGACGCAAAATCCAGTCGACAAGCAAATTGCCTCCATCGCGCGCGTATATGGCCTTTCGCTGGTAACGAGAAACGTCAAGCATTTCGAAAATTTAGATGTCAACCTCGTTAACCCATTCACCAACGATCACTAATTTTTGATCGATTTCGCAACATGCAAAAAGAACAACTCATCATCTGGCTGACAGCCGGCCTCAAATCCGCTGGACTCGGCGACAGCGCCACACCTGCACTGGAACGCCCGAAGCAAGCCGATCACGGCGACTACGCCACCAACATTGCGCTGCAGCTGGCGAAACCGCTCGGCAAAAATCCGCGCGAAGTGGCCACCGCGTTGAAAGCGGCGCTCGATGCTGCGCCACATCCATTGGTGCAGGAAATCACCATCGCAGGACCCGGTTTCATCAATATCCGCTTGAAGCCATCGGCTAAGTTTTCAGTGGTCGCTGACGTATTAAAGTTGGGCGATAAATTCGGCCGCAGTGATGCACGGCGCGGCGAAAAGGTGCTGGTCGAGTTCGTATCGGCCAATCCCACTGGCCCCTTGCACACCGGCCATGCGCGGCAGGCCGCCATCGGCGACACCTTGTGCAACCTGCTGGAAACACAGGGCTGTGCGGTGTATCGCGAGTTTTATTACAACGATGCTGGCAACCAGATCGACAACCTGACACGCTCGGTACAACTGCGCGCAAAGGGCGTGGCGCCGGACGCCGAAGGTTGGCCCGAGGATGGTTATCGCGGCGATTACATCGTCGAAATCGGCAAGTCGTTTCTGGCACACGGTGGTGACATCAACAATAGCGACGCGGTTCGCGCATTTGCCGTGGACATGTTGCGCGCCGAGCAGGATAAAGATTTAACCGCGTTTGGCGTTAAGCCGTTCGACTGCTTCTACCTCGAAAGCTCGCTCTATTCCGACGGTCGCGTCGACAAGACCGTCACTGCGTTGCAGGCGTCCGGTCACACCTATGAGGCCGACGCCGCGTTGTGGCTGAAGACCACTGACTTCGGCGACGACAAAGACCGCGTGATGCGCAAAGCGGCGGGTGGCTACACCTACTTCGTGCCCGACGTGGCCTATCACGTCACCAAGTGGGAGCGTGGCTTCCCGCA
>JACMNN010000192.1 GCA_014378555.1 Burkholderiales bacterium
ACGATTAATGGCTTGGCAGCGGGGTTACGCAACACCGGTTAACGGTGGGCCGCGCGTGAGTGGTTTTGAGCGGCAAATCGGGTAATAGCTTTTTCATAAAACGACCGCTGAAATTGGCGCTCAATGCTAAAAAGTTAGAAGTCGATTTATGGCCAAATCGCGGTCTATGGCCTACGTGGAAGCCGCTTAAGCAAAAAAGCGTAAGAGCAAACCATTGCCACCAGCACTTACATTTGCCAAATCAGTCCAAACATAGCGCAGAGTTAGTGCGACGAGATCAGAACAACGCCTGGTTTAGCTCGTAAAATTGAAGGTTCGTTTAGTCGCGAACCGATTCCGACGACGCGGGCCACAACGCTGCAACAGGCAGCAAACCACGCGCAACGGCCGCACCTCACCATCACCGACTTCAGGAGAAGTTCACTTGATCGATTCTTTAATGTCCCCGCTGCTCTCAATTGCGCAAGGCGCGATTGATATGCCTTGGTGGGGCTATGTGCTGACGATGCTGGCGTTGTGCCATGTGACCATCGCAGCCGTCACCATCTATTTGCACCGGGCGCAGGCGCACCGTGCGCTCGATCTGCACCCCATTGTTTCGCACTTTTTCCGCATGTGGCTATGGTTGTCCACCGGCATGGTGACTAAGGAATGGGTGGCCATTCACCGTAAGCATCACGCTAAATGTGACACCGTGGACGATCCACATAGCCCGGTTATTCACGGTCATTTGGGCGTGCTTCGTCACGGCGTCGAAATGTATCGCAACGAGGCGAAAAATCTGGAAACACTGGCCCGCTATGGCCACGGCACACCCGACGATTGGATCGAGCGCAATCTTTATAGCAAATACACCTGGCACGGCATGGGCGCGTCGTTTCTGATTTTTGTGGGTTTGTTTGGTTTCGCTGGCGTGTCGATGTGGTGCATGCAGCTGATCTGGATTCCGATCACCGCTGCTGGCATTATTAATGGCACCGGGCACGCGCTCGGCTATCGTAACCATCACACCGAAGATGCGTCGACCAACATCGTGCCAATCGGCATCCTCATCGGCGGCGAAGAACTGCACAATAACCACCACGCTTACGGCGCGTCAGCGAAGTTTTCAGTGCGTTGGTATGAGTTTGATATTGGCTGGATGTATATCCGTATCATGTCGGCGTTGGGCTTGGCGACAGTGCGCAAAGTCGCACCAGCGCTCAAATTGCGCACCAGCGAGGGTGATGTCGACGAGACTTTGCAAGCAATCATCACCCATCGCTACCGCGTGATGCAAGACTACGCAGCAGTGGTTAAGGCCACCGCGAAAGCGGAGTTTTCTGCGCTGAAAGCCCGCGCTAAAAGCGGTGAAATCGAGTTGCCGCATTTCCGTCAGTTGATGAAAGATTTTCGTGCCGATGCAACCACCTTAGCTGATGTGCAACGGGTACGTCTGGCGACAGCGTTCGCGCACAGCGATGCGTTGAAAAAGCTTTATCAAGCGCGGCAAGATTTGGCGGCGATCTGGGCGCGCTCTACCGAGTCGCAGGATCAGCTGACCGCGCGCTGGCACGCATGGCGCAAGAGCGCTGAGGCGTCGGGCGTAGCGTCGTTGCAGGCGTTCTCTAACCGTCTGGCGCGGTTCGCGTAAATCAATGGCTTGCGGCGCGAAAGCGTCGCCCATAAAAAAGCCCGCAACTTGCGGGCTTTTTTGCGAACTGGAGCTGACTATTTCAGCTTCATTTCTTTGTAGATTACGTGCTTTCTTACAACCGGATCGAATTTCTTGAACGAGAGCTTTTCGGTCGTCGTCTTTTTGTTCTTGGTCGTGGTGTAGAAGTGGCCGGTGCCGGCTGTGGATTCGAGTTTGATTTTTTCACGCATGATCGAATCTCCTTAGATGGTGCCAGCGGCGCGAAGATCGGCGAGGACGGCGTCAATGCCGTTTTTGTCGATCAGACGAATGCCGGCCGTGGTTAGGCGCAGGCGGATGAAGCGGTTTTCGCTCTCAACCCAGAAGCGGCGGTTTTGCAGATTAGGCAGAAAGCGGCGCTTGGTGCGGTTGTTGGCGTGAGAAACATTGTTCCCTACCATCGGCTTTTTGCCGGTGACTTGACAGACGCGTGACATGACTCGAACTCCGGTGTAACTTCAACTTTGCCCCTGAGCCGTTGAAGTAACTTGATTGCGGCAAACGTCGAATGGACCGCTGCAATCAGGCGTTTATAGGATAAGAAAACTCAGGGAAGTTTTAAATTATAACGGGCAATTCGACAATCTGGTGATCTGCGAAGCGCCCTCGTTTTATTGGGGACAGTGCGTAACCTTAAAGAATCTCCGCAAAATACTCATGCGCCGCCGTATTCACGGTCGATATGCGCAGCTCTACGGGCTCATCGCGCATGTCGAAAGCGGTTCGCCTGATAGTGAGCACTGGCGTTCCTGCTGTTATTTGCAGTAGTTTGGCGTGTTCGACCGATGCGGGCTCAGCGCGCAGTCGCTCGTCGGTGCGCACCACCGTGATGCCGAAGGCTTCCTGATACAGGTTGTAAATGGTGTTGGGCCGTTCTTTGAACTGCGCCGCGGACAGTTTTTCGAAACGGGCTTGATCGATACTGATGTCGTCAACCGACACGACGTCGCCGAGCAAAGAGAGCTTGTTTCGGACGTGGAATATCGGTGTGCCTAATGCGATGTTCAAACGGGTGGCCACCTCAACGTCCGCCATTGCCTTATGAAAAAAAACTGACTCCACTAACGGATAACTTTTCACGCCCTTCTGCGGCACGATGTGAAAAAAGTAGAAAAGCAGCCGCTCTCGGTCATGCGAGGCGACATAGGTGCCCTTGCCTTGCTGACGAATTAAGATGCGGTTTTCCACCAGCTCATCAATGGCTTTGCGCAGCGTGCCAATCGACACGCTGTATTCGGTGGCCAGTTGACGCTCCGATGGAATCAGTTGTCCCGGCTTCAAGTCACCAGTCGCCAATTGCTCCATCAGCGCGCGCTGCACGCCTTTGTATAACGGACCACCGTCAAGATTATTCACGTTAATCGGCATAGTTTTTACGGTTAAACGGCTGCCGGAGCGGGGCGTCGGACTGAACGCGCCAAACTGAAGCAGCTTTTTGTTAATTGCGCGAGTGTATTGGGCTTAACGCAAGAAATGTCAATAAGTCGCGTTTGCCGTTTTTCGACACACAGCCATTTATGCGAAAGGCTTGCAGCGAAAAGCTGTAACGGTCGCGCATGTAATTTTGCGCGTATCGAGTTGCCTCCGAGGCTATTTCGCACTGTAGCCACCGTCAACAAACAGGGTCTGTCCAGTCACGAATGCGCTCGCATCGGAGGCCAGAAAAATCGCTGCGCCATGAAAATCAGAAGGCTCGCCGTTGCGACCGATCATCGACGCATTGGCGTGACGTTCGGCAAATCCGGGAGACGCAGCAATGGCCAGCGCGGAGAGCGGCGTCACCACGAAACCAGGCGCGAGTGTGTTGCAGGTGACCCCGTAGCGGGAGTAATGTTCTGCAGTGCTTCGCGTGAGCGACACCAGGGCTCCCTTCGACACGCCGTACACGCCGCTGTTGTTGAATGCGCGAAACGACTGTTGTGAGGCGATGTTGATAATGCGCCCCCAGCCCTTGGCCTGCATTGCGGGCGCAAACGCGCGAATGAGCGCGAGTGGTGCTTCAAGATTTAGTGCGAGGGTAGCGCGAATGTCGTCATCGGTGAGATCTGGCAGCGCCTTGCGAATGTTGTTGCCGGCGCAGTTCACGAGAATGTCTGGCGCGCCAAAGGGCGCCATTGCCCGATCAATCGCATCAAGCCGCTGTGCAGAGTCGCCAAGGTCAGCTGACACTGCGTGCGCCGCAATGCCGTCTGCCGCAAATTCATCAACCGTACTTTGCAGCGCCGCTTGCGAGCGCGCGATCAGCACCACGCGGGCGCCTTGCTTGCCCAACGCCCACGCCATGGCACGGCCAATGCCGGACGAGCCACCGGTGACTATGGCAACTTTTTTCTCCAGCCGGAACAGAGCGTCGAGAGTTTTCATAGCTTGATCGTATCGGACGGGCGTCGACGCAGCGCTGCGCGTAGACCTTAGGACGCGGCGCGCTGCGGCGAATCCTTAGGGGGCGGACGAGCGCTCCCCTAAGGCAGTACTTACTGTGGCTGTTAAGCCGATTCGTACAAACGGGTCATCACAAATTCACGATGTCCCAGCGCCTCAGCCGAGGTCAACCGCCCGTTGACGGTGCGCATCATGCAATCGAGCAACGCATCTCCAGCGTCGTCCATTGTCATTTCGCGACGTAGCAAACCGGACGTGTCCACATCCACGTGTTCGCCCATCAAGCGCACCGTTTTTGGATTGGCGCAGACTTTGATCACCGGCAAAATCGGGTTGCCGATCACGTTGCCTTGCCCGGTTGGGAACAGATGCACCACGTAGCCCGCCGCCGCGCACAGCGTCACCATTTCGGCTGCGGCGCTGGACGAATCCATGAACCACAGGCCGGACGAGGTGGGCATTTCTGCCTTGTCGAGCACGCCGTCGATCTTGCACTTGCGACCGATTTTTTGGATGTTGCCGAGGGCTTTTTCTTCGATGGTGGTCAAGCCGCCGGCGATGTTGCCTTTGGTTGGCTGCGAGTCGGACAGATCGCTTGTTTTATGCCGCTCGATCATCGCTTGATAGCGATCAAACATGAACATGAAATCTTTCCACACTTTCGGCGTGCGGCAGCGCGCTTCAAGGATCGCTTCGCCGCCAGTGATCTCGGAGGTTTCGCCGAACACCAGCGTAGTTTTCAACGCGTACAGTTTGTCGAATGCGTTGCCAACCGTTGGGTTTGCGCCACAGCCGGAGGTGGTGTCTGATTCACCGCATTTGGTGGAAATCCAGAGTTCGCTGATCGGGCATTCCACGCGATGGATTTCGCTCGCCGCTTGCAGATATTTCTTTGCTGCGGCCGAGGCATGCATGATGGTCTGGTGGTCGCCGTGACCCTCGATACCAAAGCCGATGACCGGCTTGCCAGTGGCGGCAATGCCGTCAACGACTTTTTTGGTCCACTGATCTTCAATGCCGATCACGATAACTGCGGCCACATTCGGGTTTGAACCGGTGCCGATCAAGGTGCGGAAGTGCAAATCAAGGTCAGCGCCAAACTGCAAGCGACCGTAAGGATGCGGGATCGCCATCGCGCCTTTGATGTTGTTGGCAACGGCCTCTGCAGCCGCGTTGGACAAATCATCCACCGGCAGAATAATGACGTGGTTACGAACACCGACGCGACCATTTTCGCGGCGGTATCCCCAGAATTTTGTTTTCTTGTCGATCATGATCAATGTGCTTAGGAATTGTTTACTAGAGATGCGGAAATCGGATGGATCGGCTTGTCAGGCAAGGCGCTTCGAACCGACACGTACATTCGGTACGCAAGGTTTGAAGCAACGCAGCATGGCGAGTCGAGACGCCGATTTCACCAGCGTTTGGTTTTGACGTTGTGAACGTGCAGGTGCTCGCCCTTTTTAATGGGCGCGACCACCTTGCCGATATCCACGCCATACTTGATCACGGTGTCGCCGACTTTGAAATCTTTAAGCGCGACCTTGTGACCGATAGGAATGTCGCTCTTAAGGGCCACATTAACCGTCGAATCTGGCTCCATGATCCAACCAGTGGTTTTCTGGCCGGTCTTGCAACCCTCAACGACAACGACGCCGACGCCGTCTTCTTTTTCATGCACTACGAAATGAATCATTACTTGCTTTCCCTGAACTTGCTGAATCTGGCAATTCTGTATTTACAACTCATCTAGATGATCTAGATGAGTTAGATGACTCGTAGAATAGCAACATTGTCAAAAAGTGCAAGTGAAGTTGTCAAAATGCGGATCGTAATTACAGAATTCATGGACGACGACGCCGTTGCCACACTTTCCAGCGCGTTCGGCGCCGGCAACGTAATCTATGACCCGACGCTGGTCGACCAGCCCGATGCACTCGCCGCCGCTGCGGCCGATTGCGATGCACTGATCGTGAGAAATCGCACTCAAGTTCGCGGTGCGCTTCTCGACGCTTGCAAGCGGGCGCGGGTGATTGGTCGCCTCGGCGTGGGTCTCGACAATATTGATGTAGTGGCCTGCGAGGCGCGTGGCATGCGGGTCATTCCTGCGACTGGAGCCAACGCGTTGGCCGTCGCCGAATACGTCATCGCGACGGCAATGATGCTGCGCCGCGCCAGCTACCTCAGTACCGCTGATGTGGTCGCAGGCAAGTGGCCGCGCAACGCGCTTTCAGCCGGACGCGAAACGGCCGGCAGCACGCTGGGGCTCATCGGCTATGGCGCCATTGGTCAGATGACCGGCGCATTGGCACACGGCCTCGGCATGAAAGTCATCGCCTACGACCCCGCGTTGCCGCAAGGCCACGCGGTTTGGGGCGGCGCGGCGCGTTGCACCGATCTGGCGACGTTGATCACCACCGCCGACGTGATTAGTCTGCACGTTCCGCTGGTTGACGCCACGCGCAACCTGTTTAACGCAGAACGCATCGACGCCATGAAACGCGGCGCTATTCTGATCAACACCGCACGCGGCGGCATCATTGACGAAGCGGCACTGGCGGCAGCATTAAAAAGCGGGCATTTAGGCGGCGCGGCCATTGATGTGTTCGCCACCGAGCCGCTGCTGGCCAGTGACGTTTTTGCCGGATGTCCGAACCTGATACTGACGCCGCATATCGCCGGTGTGTCGTTCGAGGCCAACGTGCGCGTGTCGTCGATGATTGCCGACGCGGTTATTCAAGCGCTGAAGTAGGCCGTTCGTTTTGCAGCCGCCGTGCAAAACACTTGCACATCCCCTAGGGAAACGCAGATTTATTCATTCTTTCGTCGTTCCGGCGTAGGCCGGAATCCATTTGCCCCTACCAATCAATAGGTTACGTTGGGCGTGGGCCCCGGCCTTCGCCGGGGAGACGAATAAATCCGTGTTTCCCTGGCGCTTTTAAGCACAACAAAAAAGTAATTTCTATGGCAATCATTAATTCCCAAGACTTGCACGCAATGGTGGGCCGCGCGCTCAGCAAGGCAGGCGCATCGGCAGCGGCCGCGCAATCAACGGCCACCGCACTGATCTACGCCGACCAGCAAGGCACCGCATCGCACGGCGTATCGCGCGTGCCGCAATACGTTGGGCATTTGAAGGCCGGTCGCATCGACGGTGCAGCGATTCCCACCGTTGCAAAAACGCATGGTGCGGTGTCGATCATCGACGCCGCTGACGGTCTTGCGTTTCCCGCTTGCGAGTTGGCCATTCAAACCGCCATCAGCGCTGCAAGCACGCACGGCATCGGCGCCGCCTCGGTCACCAATAGCTATCACTTTGGTGCTGCGATCTATCATCTCGAAGCCGTCGCTCAAGCGGGCATGATGGGCCTTGCGTTCTCCAACTCGCCCGCCGCCATCGCGCCCTGGGGCGGCTCGCGACCGCTGTTCGGCACCAATCCCATCGCTGCGATATTTCCACGAGAGGGCACCGACCCACTCGCGATTGATCTTGCGCTGTCAGAGGTCGCGCGCGGCAAACTGATGGTCGCCGCGAAGGACGGAAAGGACATTCCGCTTGGCTGGGCGATCGATGCAGAAGGGCAGCCGACGACCGATCCAGCCAAGGGCTTGAAAGGTAGCATGGCCCCCGCAGGCGGCGTTAAAGGCGCAATGCTGGCGCTGACTGTTGAGCTGCTGGTCACGGCACTTTCGGGTGCCCGCTTCGGCTTCGAAGCAGATTCGTTCTTTGACGTGGAAGGCAATAAGCCGCGCATCGGCCAACTGTTCCTCGTGATCAATCCGGGCGCGTTGGGCGGCGCCAATGTTTTTGCAGAACGCGTTGAAACGTTAGTGCATGCGATGCTCGAAGACGGCGGCGTTCGCCTGCCCGGCGCGCGGCGCTACGCTAATGCCAGCAAGGCTCTGCGCGACGGCATCACGATTCCCGATGCGTTGCTCACGCAGTTGCAGGCATTGGCTGCGTAGCGGCGCATTTTCCGAATAGTTGTGTAGTAAGCCTAAGCCCGCTACACAAACCCCAAGTTTTTGGTGGCAAATGCGCCAAGATTTGGGGCTACCGATGCGAGTTGCGCGGCGGGTAAGCCGAACCATGTGGCAAGCGTGGCGGCATATTGGTCGACCGATGTGGTGGGCAGCCAACGACCCTCGCCGGTGACGTCGTCGCTGCCGCCTAATTGCAGGTTGGGGAAAGTGCCGTACATCGTGCCGCCCTTGACTGCGCCGCCCATCACTAGTTGATGATTGCCCCAAGCGTGATCGGTACCAGTGCCTGCTGATTTGAAGGTGCGGGCAAAGTCTGACAGCGTGAACGAGGTGACGTTGTTTGCCACGCCCAACGACACGGTAGCGTCGTAAAACGACTTCATTGCAGACCCGACTTGGGCGAGCAAGGTTTGTTGCGTGTTGATCTGATTAGTGTGGGTGTCAAAGCCGCCAACCGACACAAAGAAAATCTGCCGCGACAAGCCAATGCTGGCGCGCGCTTCGATAAGCTTGGCCACTTGCAGCAATTGCTGCGCGAGGCTGTTGCCGGTGGTGGTGAACAAACTGGCCACGCTCGAATTGGTGCCACTGACGATTGGATTGACCTTGGCGGAGAGGGCAATCGCCTGCTCGGTTTGTTCTGCAGCAGCCTTCACCAGCGCGTGATCTTTGCCCTGCTGCAACATTGATTTGAGCGCGGTTGCGCGCGCCTGCGTCATGGCGTCAGTGCCGGTCAGGCCAGTCAATCCAAACGCGCCGGATGATGGGATCGCCAGCGGGCTCTGCGAGTTGCCGGTGGTGTAGAGCGCGGAGCCGGCAACCGAGGTGAGCACCGGGAAGGTGTTGCTGCCGTTGCTGGCGGCCATTGCGTCGGCGAGGCGACCGCCCCAGCCGGTGGCCGACGGTTGATCTGAGACCAAGCTTTGCCACTGCGCCTGCTGATCCGCATGCGAGAAAAGTTGATAGGGGCGGCTCAGCCCGGCCAAATACTGCGCCTTGGTGATAGGCGCCAAGAGTGAGCCCATGTTGGTCACCGCAGCGAGCTTACCCATGCCAAATAACGGATGGATCGCCGACAGCGCGGGATGCAAACCATAGGTGGATGAGGTGTTGCTGGGCTTGATCGTCAGCAGGTCGCTTTGCGCGATGTTAATGTTGGAACCGGCATTGCGCACCGCGCTGTACGCGGCATAGCCCGCAGCGTCGGCGGGGATGATGACGTTGTTGCCGTCGTTGCCACCAAACAGGAATATGCAGACCAGCGCTTTGTAGTCTGAGGGTGCTGATTGGGCTTGGGCAAACGGCAGCGTAAAACCGCCCAGACCGGAGGCGAGCGCGCCTGCGGACAGCGCTTTGAGCGTGTTGCGACGAGAGATATTCATGTGAATTTCCTTACCGCCTCAGCGGACGATTTGCGCTTCGGGCGCAGCAATGGATAGGTAGAGTGCGGCGCGGGCGCGACCGGTGGGGTCGCTTACCGGCACTGCATCAATCGCAGTTTTCATCACCGCGCGAGTGCCCGCTGTGAGCTTGCCGCTAAACATCACTTCGTTGACGCGGTTGAGCAGAGCGTTGCTGTCGGCCGCGATGCTGGTGTAGGACGTCCAATCGAATTGCGTGCCAGTGGCACCGTACAGCGCGGTGCTCACTGGGATGGCGCCGTACAACGCGGTTTGTGCGAAGTTAATTCGTGCCAGCGCAGTGGTCGAGTTGAAGATTCCGAATTCAGGGCTGGTCACACCGGCCGATGAAATAACGTGGTCCGGCGAGTAGTAATTAAACACAGAAGGTGCGCTAAATATGGGCTGTGCCATCGCGTTGCCGCTGTTGTAGAACGCATAGCCGTCGGTCTTGGCCGTTAGCGCACGAGCCAGGTTGGTGATCATCAGGACCGGCTCGTTAAGATGGCCATAAGTCGGTTCATATTTAGCCGCGCCGCGCGCTTCGATGTCGGTGAGGATGGCGGTGATGACGGCTTTCATGTCGCCTCGCACGCCGCTACCGTTGTTTTTGAATACGTTGGCAACGCGGCGCACATAGCTCGGGCTTGGCTGCCCGGTCACTAGCTTTTGGATCATGAATTTTGCGACGAAGGGCGGCACGTTGGCAAAGGCAAAAACGTTGTCTAGCGCACCCGTCAAGTCGGCAAAAGCAGTCGTGCCGGCAGGGGCAACCGCGCTGCCGAGCAAGTCTTTGCTGCCCACGTCATGATAGATTTCCCGCGGCTCCATGGTGCCCGCTAAATTTGAGGGATTCGCACCTGTGCTTGGCGTCGCGCCTGCCAGCGTCGGATAGGTCCAACCCGTAAACACTTTAGCGAAACCCTTAATTTCATCCTGGGTGTAGGCCTCGATGGGCAGGCCATCCAAGCCTTTTTTCTCGGTGCCGTCGTCGTTAAGCAAATTTACGCCTGACGAGAACAATTGCAGTATTTCGCGCGCATAGTTTTCGTTCGGTGACACACCTGTTGTGGTCGATTTCCGGTTGTTGGCCATATCGAGGAAGCGGCCCATCGCGGGATGTAGCGAGACTTTTTCGAGCAGTGTTCGGAAGTTAGTAAACGCGTTGTCGCGCAACATTTGTTGATAGTCACCCATGCCGTACGGCAAGCTGACATCGGTTGCCGAAATGACGAAGAACTGGCTTAACGCCCACGCTACGCGCTGGCGCAACTGGTCGTTGCCGTTAATGGCCTGCTTATAGAACTCAATTTGCGTGGGAAACAGCGAATAGTTGTCGCGCTGGCAATACGACGTCGCCGTGATCGGCAGCGTTGTGTCGTTGACGCAAGTGTCCGGACGGGTTTGCGGCGTGTAGGCACGCGGCGTGTACTGCGACGCGGTGGCTGCGAACTGTTCGCTGAGCCATGCATCGGTACCAAGGGTGGCAACGCGATCAATCTCAGCAGGTGTCGGGCCGAAGCTGCCTTGCTTCAGGAGGCGGGTCACGTCGAGGCGTTTTTCTGCTGTCGACTGCGGCAAACACATGCTCAAGCCTTCAAGCGCGTAGCCTTTGCTGGCGTAGCTTTGATAGAAGCTGTAGTCGGTGAAATAACGGTGGTTGGCCGGGCCGTTGTTGCCGTTGTTGAAGGTGCGGTACAGGCTGGTGGCGCCTGCTGCGCACGCGCCTGCGGCTGGCGGTAGCGCATACCACGCAATGCCCTCGTTGACGAACCCGGCGGTCACGGCGAGTAAATCGCACTCGGCTTTGCTGACGCTGAAGAAATGCGAGGCGACGGACGGTGCGAAAAAGCGGCATACCGGCTGCGCGGCTGCGTCTTGCCCCTGCGTGAAGGCGGAAAAGGTCACGCCGGTTCGCGCCCAGCCGATGTTGGCGTACTGATCGAGCAGTGCCCAATCGGCGGGGTTAGCTGAAATAAAGTATTTGTTGGCCGGTGCATTGAAGAATTCAACGATGGTGGCAGCAGGCTCAGCGGCGTGGACGATCGCCGCCCCAAAAAGCGCGACGACGGCAGATGCAATCCGCATAATATTTTCCCCACAAAAAGTGCAATGACCAAAAAAGCCAGCTCGGACTAAAACGTAGCTTAAGGCCTGAAGTGTCGTTCAGTCGATACCGAAAGCAACGAACACAAACGTAACAATCTATTTCTAATCGGCTCTAGAGCTACAGCTTTCTGGCTGAAGGGCTGTCTAATCGAGTGTTAGATCGAAATTAGCGCAAAGTCGACCAAAAACTAAAGTTTTTTTCGTGTTGCGGATAAAACACAAAAAATCGCACATTTGAAACTGTGCATAACTCGCTATTTTTGTGTTGGTTTTTGCTGTATGTGTACATGTAAATAGCGGTGTAACCTACTGAAAACAAAGCGTAATACGTTAAAGTTAGGAAAAATGCTAACTTGTGAGTAAAAGTGGGGATTAGCGGCAAAAGGTGGGATAATCTTTTGCATATGTTTAACGGCGCACCCAATTTAAGTCTCGACGCGAAGGGCCGCATTGCGATCCCCACGCGTTATCGGGATGCGCTTGGCTCGGAGGTGGTCATTACCGCCGACCCCAGCGGTTGCCTGTTGTTGTTCCCGGCGGCAGGATGGCAGCCGTTCGAAGATCGCGTCAGCGCGTTGCCGAACATGAATCCCAAAATTAAGGCCATGCAACGCATGTGGCTTGGTTATATGACCGAGACTGAAGTTGATGCGGCCGGTCGCGTGGTGCTGACGCCAGAAATGCGTGACTACGCGAAGCTTGATCGCAAGCTGCAGTTCGTCGGCCAAAAGGATCGCTTTGAGTTGTGGAGCGAAGCGGGTTGGCAGGCGCAGATTGCGCTTGCACAACGCAGCATGCTTGAAGACGTCCCCGCCGAGCTTGCCGGCTTGTCGGTATGAGTCGAGCACCATGCAACCAGACTCCCACATCTCTGTACTGCTTCGAGAGGCTTGCGACGCGCTGCAGCCTGAGCGCGGGGGCGTGTTTGTTGACGCAACCTTTGGCCGCGGCGGGCACAGTCGCGAATTGCTGCGGCTTATGCCTACCAATGCGCGGCTTATCGCGATTGACCGCGACGCGGCTGCTGCCAAGGCTGCGCAAGAAATTAGCGACCCGCGTTTTACGTTTATTGCCGCGCAGTTTGGCGACGTCACAGAAGCGCTTGCCAGCTTGGGCGTTGGGCCCCATCAGGTCGATGGCCTGCTGCTCGACATCGGCGTTTCGTCGCCGCAACTTGACGACGCGTCGCGCGGTTTCAGCTTTATGCGCGACGGGCCCCTTGACATGCGAATGGACCAATCGCGCGGCGCATCCGCTGCCGAGTGGATTGCTACAGCCCCCCTCAACCACATAGCAGAGGTCATCCGTGATTACGGTGAAGAGCGGTTTGCTCAGAGGATTGCAACAGCGATTGTTGAGGCACGCGAGCGGCAACCGGTCGAGCGAACCGTTCAGCTTGCGCAGATTGTCGAAAAAGCCGTCTCAGCGCGGTGGACCGGGCAGCATCCGGCCACGAAAACCTTCCAGGCTATTCGGATTCACATCAATCAAGAACTCGAGGAGCTTCGAATGGCCCTGAGCGCTGCGTTGCCCTTGCTCGCAGCGGGCGGTCGCCTAGCGGTGATCTGCTTTCATTCGCTCGAAGATCGTATGGTCAAGTTGTGGATGCGTGAGCAGGCCGGACGCACGCCGGAAGACCCACGGTTGCGCCACTTGCCGGTGCTGACCACGCGTACCGCTTCAATCAAATTGGTGGGCCGCGACATTGCGCCGTCCGACGCTGAGGTGCGCGCTAATCCGCGGTCGCGCAGCGCTCGTTTGCGCGTCGCCGAAAAATTGGCATTGACGACATGACGCGCGTTAATGTGGTCCTTGGCGTGCTCGTATGGGCAAGCGCGTTTGCGCTGGTGACGAGTCAATATCGTGTCCGTCATCTCACCATCGAGATCAATCGAGCGCGCGATTTAGCGTATCAACTTGAAACCGATCGTAATCGCGCAACGCTCCTGCAGTCGCGCCTATCAACGCCGACCATCGTCGAGCGTACAGCGCGCGAGCGGCTCGGCATGGATTTGCCTGAGGGCTCGCGCACACAAATCGTTGAACTCAACGGTATTACTAACGCTGCGGTCACGGCGACGGCACAAGCTAATGTGGCGGGCGTGCAATGAAGGCCAGCACCAGAAAAATCGTCGCGCCGCAGTTTGCCGTATGGCGCGTGCGCGCAGTCGCGTATGGTCTGCTCGTAGGCTTTGCGGTGCTCGCGGGTCGCGGTGTGTATTTGCAGGTGGTGGTGCACGATGACTTGACCAAGCGTGGCGATGCACGCACCACACGAGACCTCGTGTTGCCCGCGCATCGCGGCCGATTGCTTGATCGCGAAGGTGCGGTGCTCGCCTCCAGCGTTCCTGCGCGCGGCGTGTTCGCATTTCCCGATCAAGTCGAACTGACGGCACCGCAGCGCGAAGGTCTGGCCAAGGCGCTCAATTTGCGTCCGAAGGATGTGGATCAAAAGCTTGATACCGAACGCGATTTGGTGTTTCTCGCGCGCGGAATTTCGCCCGAGCAAGGACAGGCAATCGCCGCGCTTAAGATCGCCGGCGTGGTGGTGCAAACCGAATTCAAGCGCGAATACCCGTCGCAAGAGGTGATGGGGCAGGTGCTCGGCATCACCAACGTGGACGACCTTGGGCAAGAGGGCTTGGAGCTGGCGCAAAACGACTGGCTGTCGGGCAAGCCGGGCCTGCGCCGGGTCACCATTGATCGTCGCGGCAGCGTGGTGGAAGAACACGGCAGTTTGCGCACCCCACAACAGGGCCGCGACCTGCAACTTGCACTTGACAGTCGGGTGCAACATCTCGCGTTCCGTGAGCTCAAACGTGGCGTCGACGCGCATCGCGCCAAAGGCGGTGCTGTGGTCGTCCTCGACGCCAAGTCGGGCGAAATTGTGGCGCTGGCGAACTATCCGACATCCGCGCCGGGTGATCGCGCCGCCGCCGCTACGGGTGGCTTGCGAAACCGCGCTGTTGCCGACTTATTTGAGCCCGGTTCGACGATGAAACCTTTCACGATCGCAACCGCAATTGAGATTGGTGTGTTGAAGCCGGACGCCTTGATACCGATGCTGGGCAGCACCTACACATTGAACGGCGCCACTATTCGCGATAGCCACACCATTGGCAGCAACGGTGTGGCATCGGTAACTGAAATCATTCAAAAATCAAGCAACGTCGGTACCGCCAAAATAGCCGAGCGCTTGCCTAACGAAGTGATGTGGCGACAACTACAACGCGCGGGTTTTGGTCGCGCGCCGCAGACCGGCGTACCTGGGGAGGCACACGGTCGTCTGCGCGCGCCGCAGTCGTGGCGGCCGATCGAGAAGGCAACAATGAGCTATGGCTACGGGCTCTCGGTGAACCTCGTTCAGTTAGCGCGCGCGTACACCGTATTTGCCAACCAAGGCGCGCTGGTCGACGTTACGTTGCTCAAAAACGGTGGAGCCGCAAGGCATACGACCGTCTATTCCCCGACCACAATTCGCGACGTGTTGCCGATGCTCGAAAAAGCCACGTCAAAAGAGGGCACCGCACCACTCGCGCAGGTGGCTGGATACCGCGTCGCTGGCAAAACCGGCACTGCGAAAAAGCTTGCGGGCGCAACGTATTCCGAGGGGCGCTACGTGGCGTCCTACGTCGGCCTTGCGCCGGTCAGTAATCCGCGCTACGTAGTGGCCGTGATGATTGATGAGCCATCCGGTGGGATTTTCTACGGCGGACAGGTCGCCGCCCCGGTGTTTTCGAGCGTAATGGGTCAAACGCTACGGCTGATGGAGGTTCCGTACGACGCGCCGCTACCAACGCTACCTGTTGCCGGTGAGACGGTCATTGCCATTGCGCGGGAGCGCAATTGATGGCGGTGCTTGAGGACGCAGCGGCTCGCGCCTCGATTCTGAGTCGACTTGACGCCTTGGCTGTGAAGCGTCAGCGCATGACGGTTGACTCGCGCACTGTTTCTCCCGGCGATGTGTTTGTCGCGATTCCCGGATCGCTTGTGGACGGACGTGATTTCGTAGCGTTGGCCCTTGCGCAAGGCGCGGCGGCAGTGCTGCGTGAGACGTCTGGCGCAACAGCTAAAAATGATGACACCCGCGTGATCGACGTGGAGAATTTGTCCGCGCGGCTGGGAGACATTGCCGACGCGTTCTATGGACATCCATCGTCGTCGCTGCGTGTGATCGGCATCACCGGCACTAATGGCAAAACATCGATCGCAAACTGGCTGTCGCAAGCGCTGTCAGCGCTCAATATGCCGTGCGGCGCTGTGGGAACGCTCGGCGTAAGTCTTGGCGCAAAGACGTGGTCGACCCACAACACCACGCCCGATGCCGCACATGTGCAAACGATTCTTCGCGATCTTAAAGACGTCGGCGCGTTAGCCGTCGCAATGGAGGTCAGCTCTCACGCGCTGGAGCTGCACCGCGTCACAGGTACCCGGTTTGACGCCGTCGTCTTCACCAATTTGACCCAAGATCACCTCGATTTTCATGGCACCATGCACGCCTATGGCGCAGCAAAAGCCAAGCTGTTTACCGACTATCCGGCAGCGCATCGAATCATCAATGCAGATGACGAATTTGGCGCGCAACTGATCGCGAAAAAGCTCCCCAATACGCTGAGCTATGGCTTGGATCAGGGCGACGTTCTGGGGCACGTCGAGTCGATGGACGGCAGTGGAATGCGGCTGGCGATTTCGGTTGCAGGAAACACGGTGAGCGTCGCAACTCGCCTGATCGGGCGCTTCAACGCATATAACTTGTTGGCCGTGGCGGCGACGCTGGTGGCGGCGGGCGTGGCGCTTGAACAGGTCGCTCAAATCCTGTCCTCGCTCACGCCGGCACCGGGGCGCATGCAACGCGTGAGCACGATCAGCAACGTCGCTGAACCGTGCGTGTATGTTGACTATGCGCACACCCCAGATGCGTTGGCCAAAGCCCTCGATACCGTGCGCGAAACTCGTCCGCAAGCGCTGACGGTTGTGTTCGGCTGCGGCGGCGATCGCGACCGTAGTAAACGTCGGCTAATGGGAAAAATAGCTGCTGATCGTGCAGATCGGGTTTATGTCACCAGCGACAATCCGCGCCGCGAACAACCTGCCGCCATCATCGATGAAATCATTGCCGGCGTGAGCATGGCGCAACGCAGCGCGATCAATCGATTTGTGTTGCGCAGGGTGGCGATTCACCAGGCCATCACTACCGCTGACGCCAACGACGCAATTCTGATCGCTGGAAAAGGTCATGAAACTTATCAGGAAATCAACGGAATTCGCGACGCGTTTTCTGATGTAGACGAAGCCCTGCTCGCGCTTGCCGCGCGTGGCTCACAGAAGCAAAACCTTAGGGGGGCTGGTAATGTGGGCCAGTGATTTTTTGGCGACAGCCGCTGGCGCGCGGATGCACGGGCCGGCGCAACAATTCACATCAATTTCTACCGACACACGCACCCTTCAGTCGGGGGCGTTGTATGTCGCCTTGCGTGGCGAAAACTTTGATGGGCATCGTTTCGTTGGCCAAGCTATCAAGGCGGGTGCGACGGGTATTCTCGTGTCGCAGGCAGTGACGGTGGGTAGCGAAATCACGACCCTGCAAGTCGCCGATACGCTGATCGCTCTGCAACAAATGGCGCATGCATCCCGCCTTCAGTTTGATGGCCCAGTGATTGCTGTGACCGGCAGCAACGGCAAAACCACCACTAAGGAAATGATTGCGGCGGTGCTTCGGGCGCACTATGGCGTCGACGCGGTACTCGCCACTACGGGAAATCTGAACAACCATATCGGCGTGCCACTGACGCTGCTGGCGCGCCAGACCTCGCACAAAGTCGCTGTGATTGAAATGGGCATGAATCACTTTGGTGAGATCGCGCTGTTAACCCAGTTGGCCGAGCCGACGATGGCAGTAATCACCAACGCCGCGGCGGCGCACCTCGAGGGCGTCGGATCGCTCGCGGGCGTGGCTGAAGCCAAAGGTGAAATCTTTGCCGGGCTCCGAGCAGGCGGTGTCGCCGTGGTTAACGCCGACGACTATTTCTTGCCCTACTGGCAGGTGCTCAACCGCGAACGTACCGTGACTACGTTTGGAATTGCGACCACCGCCAACGTGGTCGGAAAGTCCGGCGCTGCACCCGGCCAGATGTGGCTTGATTCGATAAGCAACTCAGCCAAGCTTGAGATCCAACTTCCAGTTTCCGGCGACCACAACGTGAGCAACGCGCTGGCTGCGGTCGCTGTAGCGCGAGGGCTTGGCATCCCTGAGGCGACCATCAAGCAAGGTCTTGAGGCAACGGTCAATGTCAGCGGCCGCTTGACGTCGCGACCTTTCGTTGGCGGCACTACGCTGATTGACGACAGCTACAACGCAAACCCCGCTTCTATGAGAGCGGCCGCACGCGTGCTTGTTGCGCACGCCGCGCCGCGCTATCTGGTGCTGGGAGACATGGGCGAGTTGGGCTCGACTAGTGAGCAACTGCATGAATTGTTGGTTACCGACTTAAGCGAACTGCAGTTCGACGGCGTATTTACTTTAGGGCCAAAAATGAAGCGGGTAGCGCATCTTTTTGGCGTTAAAGGCAAATCTTTTGACGACGTCGATCCGCTGGCTGAATCCTTGTATCCGCGCTTGACCGCGGGCGCAACGCTATTGGTCAAAGGTTCCCGCTCAATGGCGCTGGAACGCGTGATTGAAAAACTAGAACAAATGTCACGAGGGGCACACTAATGTTGCTGTGGCTTGCTAACTTGTTCGCCAGCGAATTCCGCGGGCTTACTGCAATTAACTACATCACCTTGCGCAGCGTGCTCGCCTGCGCAACCGCAATGGCGTTCGCGCTTGCGATGGGGCCGCGCATGATTCGCTGGTTGCTCACCATGAAAATTGGTCAATCGGTGCGCAGTGACGGCCCGCAATCGCATCTCGCCAAGCAGGGCACGCCCACGATGGGTGGCGCGATGGTGTTGACGTCGATTGCGATTTCAACGCTGCTGTGGGCGGATCTGAGTAACCGCTTTGTATGGGTGGTGCTGTTTGTAATGGTCGGCTTCGGCGCGATTGGCTGGGTTGATGACTATCGCAAAGTCGTGCACAAAAACCCGAAAGGCATGTCCGCAAAAGAAAAGCTTTTTTGGCAAGCGTTTATCGGCATTGTGGCGTCCACGTATCTGGCGTTTGCCGTGTCGGCCCCCAGCACCAGCAGAATTTTCGACTTGATATTTTCTTGGGTACAGAGCGGTTTCACCAATGAGCTGCCCTCTAAAGCTGACCTGATCGTTCCATTCTTCAAAAACATCGCCTATCCGTTGGGCGTGTTCGGCTTTATTACGTTGACTTGGTTTGTCATTGTTGGCACCAGTAACGCAGTTAATTTAACTGACGGTCTCGACGGACTCGCCATCATGCCGGTGGTGATGGTGGGCAGTGCGCTGGCCGTGTTCGCCTACGTGGTGGGCCGTGTCGATTACTCACGCTATTTGCTGTTTCCCTACATTCCCGGAGCGGCAGAGCTGATGGTGTTCTGTGGGGCCATGGCAGGCGCGGGGCTCGGCTTCTTGTGGTTCAACGCTTATCCCGCGCGGGTGTTTATGGGCGATGTAGGCGCTCTTTCATTGGGCGCGTCGCTCGGCACGATTGCCGTCATCGTACGTCAGGAGATTGTGCTGGTGGTGATGGGTGGCGTGTTCGTCGCCGAGACGGTTTCAGTGATGCTGCAAGTGGGCTATTTCAAGTACAGCAAAGGCAAGCGCGTGTTTCGGATGGCCCCGCTGCATCATCACTACGAGCTGAGCGGCTGGCATGAAAATCACGTCGTTATTCGCTTCTGGATCATCACCATGTTTTTGGTGTTGGCCGGACTTTCAACCTTAAAACTTCGCTAGGGACGCAACCGATCGTGTTTCAGTGCGCGAAAGCTAAAGCAACTGTCGTGGGGCTCGGTGCCACCGGGCTCTCGCTCGTGCGCTTTTTGCAGGCGCGAGGTGCTGAAGTGACTGTGCTGGATGGCAATGCAGCGCCCGCTGGGCTTGCGCAATTGCATGGTGAATTTCCAATGGTGAAGTTCAAATCGGTGGATGTGACACGTGACACACTGCCCGAGTCGGATTTCATCGCGCTTTCGCCCGGTGTGCCGCGGGCAACGTCGGCCATCAACAATGCTTTCAAGCAGGGTGTGCCGATATTCGGGGACATTGAATTGTTCGCGCGCGAAGTGCCAGCGGGCGCGGCAGTGTTTGCGATTACCGGGTCCAATGGAAAAACCACCACTACCGCACTTGCCGGCGAGCTGGCGAAATGCGTGAAGCCGGATGCTCGCGCGGCGGGCAATATCGGTGTGCCGATTCTTGACGCACTAGCCGAGACGCCCAATTGTTCAGCCTGGGTGCTGGAACTCTCGAGCTTCCAGCTTGAATCCACTAATTCACTAAAGCTCACGTCAGCGGCGGTGATCAATGTGACCGACAATCACCTCGATCGATACGCAAGCTTCTTCGCCTACGCTGCCGCTAAAGAGCGCATATTTCAGAACGCTGCCAGCCAGGTGCTCAACCGCGCTGATGCGTGGTCAATGAGCATGAGGCGTCCCGCGCTGAGTGTCAGCACGTTCGGCCCATCGAAGCCGGTCGGCGGCAACGAGTTTGGCGTCGATCAAATTGATGATGTCACTACTTTGATGCAGGGCAATACGGCAATTGTTTCGACCCGCGAACTCGGCGTTCGTGGTGCTCACAATGCACAAAATGCGTTAGCTGCACTTGCGCTGATTCAGTCACTAGCCGTGCCTTTAAGCCTTCAGCAAAAAGTGCTCTGTTGGTTCGCTGGTATGCCGCATCGCTGCCAACTCATTGGCACGATCAATGGCGTAACCATCATTGATGATTCCAAAGCCACGACGGTGGTGGCCACTAGCGCCGCACTCGACGGACTTGCGGCGCCCACTTGGTTGATTGCGGGCGGCGACGGAAAGGGGCAACACTTCGCGGCACTGGGTGTAGCCGCTGCCAAGCATTGCAAGTCAGTGCATCTTATTGGGCGCGACGCGGTGGAAATTAACGTTGCGCTGGCGGCCAACGGTGTTGCAAGCAAAACGTTCACCAGTCTCGAAGACGCTACCCATTCGGCGCTTAACGCCGCTCTGCCAGGGGACCAAATATTATTGTCGCCGGCTTGCGCCAGTTGGGACATGTTCCGCAACTACGAACATCGTGCTCAGGTTTTTGCCGATGCGGTGAGTGATTGGGCAAAACAGCGCGGCCTTGACTTTGTGCCGCGCGGGGTGGTCGCATGATGACGCTCAAGCGGGTCGGCGCACTGCCGCGTGAATGGGCAGCGCGGTTCAGCGCGTTGATGAGTCCCGGTTCAGCTCGCGTGAAGCCGCGCGGCGTTGCCGTTGGGGAATTCGACAGCGCAATGTTGTGGGTGGTGGCGCTGCTGGTCGCTGTCGGTTTGCTGATGGTGTATTCATCATCGATTGCTAGTGCGAGCGAGAGTCGCTTTACGCGGTCCTCTGCGACATATTTTCTGCTTCGGCAAAGTCTTTTTGTGTTGATGGGTTCGGTGCTGGCGTTATTTGTTTTTGACACATCGCTACGCACTTGGGAGCGCATCACGCCGTATGTATTTGGCATCGCGTTCGTGATGATTGTGGCGGTACTTGTTCCGGGCATCGGTCGCAAAGTCAACGGCGCGTCGCGCTGGATTCCGCTTGGGCCATTCAGTCTGCAACCCTCCGAGCTTATGAAGCTGGCGATGGTGTTGTTTGCTGCGCGATACGCGGTGACCAAGCGCGATCTACTTCACGCCGCACAGCCGTTGAAGCAAAGTTTGCTCAGAGGTTTGGGGCCTTTTTTATTGGTCGCGCTGATGGTGAGCGTGTTGCTACTTCGCGAGCCTGACTTTGGCGCAACGATGGTGGTGCTAAGCACCGGATTGCTAATTCTTTTTATGGCGGGTCTCGACTATCGCCTGGTGTTGCCCGTGGTGGTGGTCGGGCTGGTCGCTGCCGTTGCTTTGGTGTGGCTTGAGCCTTATCGCCTTGAGCGTATTTTTGGCTTTCTCGACCCGTGGAAAGAGGAGTTTGGCAAGGGTTATCAGTTAACCCAGTCGCTGATGGCGATTGGTCGCGGCGGCATCTTCGGGCTCGGACTGGGTGCGGGTGTTTCAAAGCACTATTACCTGCCTGAGGCGCACACCGATTTCATTCTGGCCGTCACCGCAGAAGAGTTGGGTCTGGTCGGCGTGTTCATCGTCATTGGTGCTTATGCGTGGCTGGTGTGGCGCGCGTTCGTTATTGGGCGCGAAGCGCGGCAACTTGAGCAACCGTTCGCCGCTTTGGTGGCGCAGGGCATTGGTACCTTGTTCGGAATTCAGTCGTTGATCAATATCGCAGTAAACATGGGATTTGCCCCGACCAAAGGTTTGACCTTGCCCTTGATGTCATATGGCGGCAGCGGCATGATTGCCAGCCTAGTAACGCTGTCGATTTTGCTGCGGATTGACTGGGAAAATCGTCGTCTGGCAAGGGGGTTCAAGGTATGAGCCCGCATCTGTTGATGATGGCAGGCGGCACCGGCGGCCACATCTTTCCGGGCCTTGCCGTAGCACGCGAGTTGCGTGAGCGCGGCTGGAAGGTGACTTGGCTGGGCACTGCAAACGGCATGGAGCAAACGCTGGTTCCTCCCCACGCCTTTCCGCTGCACACAGTGGCGTTTGAAGGTATTGTCGGACGCGGCTGGAAACCGAAGTTTGCGCTGCCGTTTAATCTGTATTCAGCCTACCGTAGTTGCAAAAAATTGTTCGTCGATTTGCGCCCCGATGTGGTGATTGGCATGGGTGGCTATCCCACAGTACCCGGTGGTCTTGCTGCGTCGAGTAACGGCGTGCCACTGCTGATTCATCAGAGTGATGCGGTGGCCGGGCTCGCCAATAAATTGCTGGCACACTTTGCAGATCGAGTGTTGGTGGGCTTTAGTTCAGTTTTCACCGACGTTGCTCATAAGCGCGTGGTTACCGGCAATCCCATTCGCCCAGAGTTCGCGTTATTTGCCAATCCAGCCACGCGATTCGCGCAGCGCACTGGGCCGATTCGTTTGCTGTTGATGGGCGGCAGTCGCGGTGCCGAAGCGATCAACGCGTTGCTACCTGCTGCACTGGCACTGATTGCTGAATCTGATCGGCCGTTGGTCACACATCAAGCGGGTCGTGGTTCGGTCGATGCGACCCAAGCCAACTACGATGGTGTGGGTGTGGCGGCCGATGTCGTCGAATTCATTGCCGATTCGGCGCGTGCACTTGCAGATTGTGACCTGTTCATCGGTCGTAGTGGTGCCAGCACGGTGTCGGAGTTGGCCGCCCTTGGCGTTGCGTCGATTCTCATTCCTTATCCGCATCACAAAGATCAGCAGCAAAAGCACAATGCGGAGGTGTTGGTGAATGTCGGTGCGGCACGCGTGCTTGATCAGCCGACATTGACCAAAGAAGTGCTCGCCGAACACATCAGGGCACTCACGCGGACCCAATGTTTGGCCATGGCGCAAGCAGCGCTCGCCGTGGCCAATCCAAAAGCCACCGCCGACATTTGCGATGTCATTGAGTCGCTGGTCAGCCTTCCTGACATCAAGGCGGCTAAGTTATGAAATTCCGCTTGCAGAACCTGCACTTCGTAGGCATTGGTGGCATCGGCATGAGTGGCATCGCCGAAGTGCTGCATAACCAAGGCTATGTGGTCAGCGGCAGCGACAGCGCGAATTCGGTCACGCTGGAACGGCTCACCGCGCTTGGCATTCGCACCTGCATTGGTCACGGCGCAGCGAACCTGCAAGAGGCGCAAGCAGTGGTGGTGTCGTCGGCCATTAACGAGACCAATCCTGAAGTGGTCGACGCGCGCTTACGCAAACTGCCGGTGGTGCCGCGCGCGTTGATGCTCGCCGAGCTGATGCGCATGAAGCGTGGCATTGCGATTGCCGGTACCCACGGCAAAACCACGACCACCTCGCTGGTCGCCAGCGTGCTCGCTGAAGGTGGTCTCGATCCTACGTTTGTGATTGGCGGTCGTTTGCTCGCGGCCGGGTCGAACGCGCGTCTCGGTACGGGTGAATTTTTGGTCGCTGAGGCAGATGAATCCGATGCGTCTTTTCTTCACCTGTCACCGACGCTCGCTGTCATCACCAACATTGACGCCGACCACATGGAAACCTACGAACACAGCATTGATCGCTTGAAACAGGCATTCGTTGACTTCGCACAACGGCTGCCTTTTTACGGCACGCTGTATGCCTGTGTTGATGATGCGGGTGTGGCGAGCATCTTGCCGCGCGTGGTTAAGCCGGTGGTCACTTACGGCATCGAAGCGGGCGCTGATATTCGCGCTGTGGACATTGAGGCAGTCGGAGCCACGATGCACTTTACTGCGCTGCGCCGAGGTTTTGCGCCGTTGCCAGTGGCGGTGCAGGCGGCCGGCCTGCACAACGTTAGAAACACGCTGGCGGCAATTGCCATTGCCCAAGATTTGGGTGTGACCGATGCGGCCATCGCGCAGGCTTTACTTAACTTTGGTGGCGTAGGTCGTCGCTTTCAAAGCTTCGGAAAAATTACTCATAACGACGCTACATTTGATTTAGTCGATGACTACGGCCATCATCCTGTTGAACTAAAAACCACGCTCGCCGCCGCGCGTGCTGCATTTCCCAACCGTCGCTTGGTACTCGCATTTCAACCGCATCGCTACACCCGCACCCGCGACCTGTTTGAGGACTTTGCTGCGGTGTTGTCCGAAGTGGACGTATTGCTGCTGGCCGAGGTGTATGCCGCCGGCGAAGCGCCGATCATTGCCGCCGATAGCCGCGCACTGGCACGCGCGATTCGGCTACGCGGACGGGTCGAGCCGCTGCTAGTCGAAGACATTGAGCAGATGTCACAGCAAGTGTTGCAACGGCTGCAAAACGACGACGTGGTGATGACGATGGGTGCAGGCTCGATTGGCACCATAGCGCAGAAAATTGTCAACGCCGCAAGTGGAGCCCTGCATGTGGTCTGACGCGCAATCGATCAACCGTCTGGCATCGATCATCGCAGCCATCGCGACCATCGCGCTGGCCTGGTGCCTCACGTCATGGGCAAGTTCGAAGAACTATTTTGCGATCAAGCAGGTCAAGGTAGTCAACCAACTAACCGAGGTTGATGCTGGTCTTCTGGAGTCGGCAATTCGTACCGAGCTGCGCGGTACTTTCTTCTCCATCGCACCGAGTCGTGCCCGCGCCTCGCTCAAAAAATTGCCGTGGGTGCGTGATGTTTCGATTAAACGGCGCTGGCCTTATGCGCTTGACGTGAGCGTGGACGAACATCGCGCGATCGGCTACTGGAACGACAGCGATTTATTGTCCGATCGCGGCGAAATTTTCCGCGCTGGGTCGAAGGCTCCGATGCCGCGGTTTGACGGGCCGGCTGCGTCCTCTGTTGACGTCCTCAATCGCTATCAGGAGGCCCGCGTGGCCATCGCTGCACACGGACTTGAGATCAAGGCTTTCTCCATGTCTCCGCGCGGGGCAATTACGCTCACCACCCGCAATGACATGCAAATCGAATTCGGTCGTGAGCATTTTCAAGAACGGTTGGCGCGCTTCGTAGCGCTGTATGGCAACTGGCCGACCGCCTACCGTAGTGGTCTCGCGCGCATTGACCTTCGCTACAAAGCCGCGGTTGCCGTCGCCCGCAGTGCCGCTACAAATGTTGACGTGCAAAAAGGACAATCGTGAGTGAATTGATCGCAGCACTGGACATCGGAACCTCCAAGGTGGTGGCGCTGGTGGCCGAGGTGGATGCCAGCGGCCAGCTCAACGTTATTGGCTTTGGCGAGCAGCCATCACTTGGCTTGCGTAAGGGCATGGTCGTTGATATTGACGCAACGACAAACTCGGTTGCTGCTGCGGTGCGCGAAGCCGCCGCGATGGCCAACTGCAAGGTGACCGACGTCTATGTGGGCATTGCTGGCGCGCACATCCGCAGCTTGAATTCCAGCGGAATGGTCGCCATGAAAGACAGCGAGGTGACCGAGGCCGACATGGAGCGTGTGGTCGAAACAGCGCGCGCGATTGCCATTCCAAACGACCAGAAAGTGCTGCACACGTTGCCGCAGGAATACATCATCGACGGGCAGGAGGGCGTACGCCGTCCGCTTGGCATGAGCGGTCGGCGGCTGGAGGTCAAGGTTCACATTGTTACGGGAGCAGTTTCAGCGGCCGACAACATCGAGAAATGCGTGCGCCGCTGCGGTCTAAACGTGATGGAGCTGGTGCTGCAACCGCTCGCCTCCGCAGCCGCCTGCCTGACCGCCGACGAGATGGAGATTGGTGTTGGCTTGGTCGACATCGGCGGCGGCACCACCGACTTCGCGTTGTTTACCGGGGGCGCTATTCGCCATACGGGCGTTATTCCGGTGGCCGGCGATCAAATCACCAACGATATCGCGATGCTGCTGCGCACGCCGAGCAAAGAGGCGGGCGACATTAAACATCGCTATGCCTGTGCGCTCACCAAATTGGTGGAGCCCGATGAGTTGATCGAGGTGCCGGGCGTGGCTGACCGTGCCGCCAAGTCGATGCCGCGACACATGCTCGCCGAAGTTGTGGAGCCGCGCGTTGAAGAGCTATTTCAGCTGGTGCACGAGCAGATCAAGCGCTCCGGTTTTGAGCCGCTGCTACGAGCCGGTATTGCCCTCACCGGTGGCAGCAGCATGTTGCCCGGCATCGCAGCGCTCGGCGAAGAAGTGTTTCATATGCCGGTGCGCATCGCCGTGCCGGACTATCGCGGCGCGCTGAAAGACGTGCTTGCCGCGCCTAAATACGCAACTGCGATTGGCCTGCTGATGCATGGCCGTGATCAGCAGGTGAAGCTTAAGGTGTCGCGTCATCGCGATTCGGCGGCGGCGGGAATGTTTGCAAAGTTACGAGATGCGTTTGGTGTTTAGTGTTTAGTAGTTAGGTTGTTTTTGGTCACGAGTTTTGGTCATTAAATATTTTTTGATTGCCTTGAAGGAGCGGATACATGTTTGAAATCGTTGATGAAAAAAGAGACGGTGCGGTCATCAAAGTGATCGGCGTTGGGGGCTGCGGCGGAAACGCTGTCAGGCACATGATGGAAAAAGGGGTGGTGGGTGTCGAATTTATCGTTGCCAACACCGACGCGCAGGCGCTTGACAAGAACCCCGCGCCGAAGCGGATCTCGCTCGGCGCGCAGCTCACCCAAGGGCTCGGCGCAGGCGCAAAGCCGGACGTCGGTCGCGACGCGGCGATGGAGTCAAAAATGGCATTGCAAGAGGCCATTCAGGGCGCAGATATGCTGTTCATCACTGCCGGCATGGGCGGTGGAACGGGCACCGGTGCCGCACCGGTAATCGCACAGATGGCGCGTGAAATGGGCATCTTGGTGGTGGCTGTGGTCACCAAACCATTCCGCTTTGAAATGCAAAAGCGTGAGCGCGCGGCGCAGGCCGGTATCGACGAGCTGCAAAAGCACGTCGACTCGCTGATCGTGGTGCCCAACGAAAAGCTCATTCAGGTACTCGGTCGCAACGTCAAGTTGCAGGCTGCATTTGCTGCGTCCAACGACGTGTTGCACGGCGCGGTTGCGGGCATTTCGGAGGTCATTCACAAGCCGGGCGACGTTAACCGCGACTTCGCCGACGTGCGCACCATCATGTCGGAGCTCGGCATGGCGATGATGGGCACGGCGACGGCTGTCGGTGAGGGTCGGGGTAAGGCCGCGGCGATGGCTGCAGTCAAAAGCCCACTGCTCGAAGACGTTGATTTGCAGGGCGCGCGCGGTGTGCTGTTGTGCATTACCAGTTCGCCTGACATCACGCTCGACGAGCTGTGCGAAATCACCGAAACCGTGCAGGAATTCATTGCACCGGACGCCACCATGTTGTGGGGTCAATCGTTTGACGCTGCAATGGGCGACGAAGTCCGCGTGACTATGATCGCGACCGGTTTGGGCAAGCGCAAAATGGTCGCTGTTCAAGGCGGTATGGGTGCAGCACCACGGCTTGAAATTCCGACGCTGCGCACCGGCACCGACAACTACACGGTGCTGAGCGACGCGGTCCCGACGTTGGTGGGGATGGAGGTGTCCTATGACGAGCCCACCATCACCCGCAACCCCGGTCGTAGTTCCTCGCGTTCGCTGGAGATTCCTACCTTTCTGCGCAAGCAGGCGGATTAGGCTCCTGTCCTCATCGTGTTCGTCGTTGCACCCCGGCCTTCGCCGGGGTGAGGACTAGGTTGCGGCGTGAGGATTTCGGCCTCGGCCGGAACGACGAAAATTTTTAGGTCGCCGCAACGCGCCCAACACCCAGCGCAGCCGCTCCCTGCGCTGGGTTTGTCCGTGTCCATTTCAGGCTGACGCCTATACTTTCGTCATGCCCAACCAACACACTATCGCAAGCGACGTATCGGCGACCGGCGTGGCGCTGCACTCTGGCGTCCGCGTTCAGATCACCCTCAAAGGCGCCCCTCGCGACACCGGCATCATCTTCCGCCGTACCGATTTAAGCCCGCCGCAGGATATCCCGGCGCGCGCTGAGTTGGTTAGAGAGACGCGCCTCGCCACCACGCTGGTCAACGACGCCGGCACCGCCAAAGTCGCCACCGTCGAGCATCTGCTCGCCGCCTTGGTCGGCTGCGGTATCGATAACGCCATCGTCGAACTAGACAACCTCGAAGTGCCCATCATGGACGGATCGGCCGCGCCGTTCGTGTTTCTGATTAATCAGGCGGGTGTCGTCGCGCAAGACGCGCCACGCCGCTATATGGAAATTTTGCAACCAGTGCGCGTTGAAATGGGTGACAAGTTCGCCGAGTTGTTGCCCAATTTAGCGGGCGCCCAATTTGAAGTGGACTTCACCATTGACTTTTCGCACCCCGCGATTCCTGATGATCAGTGCCGGGTGCGCATGAAGCTCGACGACAGCGACTTCCTCGATCACATCAGTCGGGCGCGCACCTTTGGCTTTGCGTATGAGGTGGAAACGCTCCGCTCAATCGGTCTGGCGCAAGGCGGCAGCATGGAAAACGCGGTTGTTCTCGACGAATACAAAGTGCTCAACCGCGAGGGCTTGCGCTTCGCGGATGAACTTGCACGACACAAAGTGCTCGACGCAGTCGGTGACCTATTTTTGCTCGGCCACCGCGTGCGCGGCAAATATCACGCGTTCAAATCGGGGCACGAGCTGAACAACAAGTTGTGCCGCGCGCTCCTCGCGAAGCCCGATGCTTGGCGCTATTCGGTTTAGTTGTTGGTCAGGGCAAAGGCGCGACGGGACTGACGGAATCGACTCAGCCGCCACTGAGTTGTGATTGACTCGTGTCTGAAAGCGCGACTCCCATCGAGTAGCTTTTTCTAATGGTTCAAGCGCTTCGAGAGTTAGGCGGCGAAATGCTGCGTTTAACTACGAACTGTCGGCGAGCGTGGTGACTTGAAGTGTATTTCGTAAGGCGTTAAGCCATTCAAGATTTTGCGGGGTCTTCGGTTGATGTGGTCTTGAACCTGGTCGACGTACTCATCGGAGTAATCGTCC
>JACMNN010000193.1 GCA_014378555.1 Burkholderiales bacterium
GGTGCCTCGATCAGCACCAGTTTTGACACCGTATCCTGGTAGGCGTAGGTCAGTGCAAAAGCAACGCTGACGGCCCAATCGTGCGCGACTAGGCCAAACGTTTTGAATCCGAGGCTTTCCATCAGTTGATGCAGATCTTCGGCAACGTTGCGCTTGTCGTAGCCGGTGGCCGTAATTTCAGAGTCACCCAGGCCGCGCATGTCCACTGCGATCACTGTGTAGTTTTCCGCCAGCGCCGGCATCATCTTTTTCCAGGTGTGCCATGTTTCCGGATAGCCATGTACCAGTAGCAGTGGGGCACCTTTGCCACCCATCACATAGTGCAGTTTGACGCCATTTACTGGGGCGGTGTGGTGTTGAAAGGTCTGGTCAAATGTCGCTGGGTTCTGCATGTAAATTTCCTTTAGCTAAGGAAACACGGATTTATTCGTCTCCCCGGCGAAGGCCGGGGCCCACGCCCCACGTAACCTATTGATTGGCAAGGGCGCATGGATTCCGGCCTACGCCGGAACGACGACAGAATGAATAAATCTGCGTTTCCCTAAATTAATGCCGTTGATATTTTTTTGCTTTGCAAGCGAGTATTTCTAACAAGCACGTCGTTGCAGCTTGATGACAAACACACTCGAGCTACAGGATCATCCGCTACAGCCTCTGGTCACTTTCGCGGCAACTCGGTGGCATTTTTTACTGCGCCAACAAGTGCCGTTGTTTAAGGTTTGGCAGTTGGCAAGGCGGCGGGCGCAGTCGAATTCGGAATCCAGCGTTGCACCGCTTCAGCTGAATCAAACGGGCCGGTGTTAAAGCAGATCCTTGCTTGCGGTGCGTGCGCATGCACGACGTTCAGCAGTTTTTCAAACAGTATGAAGTTCTTGCCGATGGTGCGCACACCGGCACCAATGAGCACGCAGTCGTAGCGCTTTTGCTGCAGTTTTTCGCGCACCACGGCTTCGGCAGTGTCGCCGAAGTCGGTCAGGCAAAGTTCGGCGTCATAGCCGAGCTTGTTGAGCAGGGCGATGTCTTTGTCGAGTCCGCCTTGAACTTTCTCGGCCGTCATGCCGGGGAAGGCGGCATAGGCGGGATCAGCGTAGTTGATGATGGACGGAATAAGTCCGACAGACAGTACGGATTGTTTGAACGGCATGGGGTCCTTTTGGGGTGTAGTGGTCAAGTAATTTCGATTGATTGGCTAGGGCCCGTCGGGTGCCCGAAAAAAGTTGACCTAGTCAACAGCATGCCTTGGCATGAAATAGGCAAGTGCCGGCAACACCAACAACACGCAGGCAAGCGGTGCCGATAAATATCCCAGTGGGATGGCGGCCAAGGGCAGCAGCACGGACGCTGCGCTCATGAGATTCTGGCGCCGCAGGGCAGCAGCCGACAGGCCAAAGGCATCGTTGCGCCGGCCCAAATCGGCGGCAAGCAGGATGTACGATAGAGCGGTCATGGCGGCCAGCGCGCCGTAACATGCTAGCGCCAGTGGCGCGCCTTTGCTTTCGCTGACATAGCTTGTCACAAACGGATAGAGCGACAGCCAAAACAACCAGTGAATATTCAGCCACAAGGTCGATGCACTTACCCGCTTGGCCGCGTGCATCATGTGATGATGGTTGACCCAGAAGATTGCGACAAAGACAAAACTGGCAGCGTACGCCGCAAAAATATGCCAACGTGCAACCAGTTCGCCGATCGCGGGATTGGTGGGTGCCTTCAGCTCCAGCACCATGATGGTGATGATGACAGCGATCACACCGTCACTGAAGGCCTCTAGCCGGGCGGTGCCCATGACGTTGCTGGATTCTGGCGCTTCGCCGATTGCGCTGTGGGCGGATGACTGGTTCAATGCGGCGCTTAAAGCGACGTCTGCATTACGGCTGGAAGTGGTAATTCCGGGGGTCTGCGGGCGCATGTCTTTTCAGCCCATTCGCAGTTCGGAGATCTGGCCGTCCTGCAGCACAAACACAAACCGGCTGGGGCCAGAATAAAACTGGCTTGTCCAGTCGGCAAGCACGGTCACCGTGTTGCCTGCTGAACTCACGTTATTAATTTTGGCGTAGCCCTTGGCGCCGACAAAAGCCCGGGCGTTCCAAGCGGTGATGGCGGGCATCCCTTCAAAACGCTCGCCGTTATCGGTGACGATGGTTTTGGCCGCCGCAAAAAATTCGAGTACGGCTGCGTTGTCACCACGGTTGAGCGCTGCCATGAAGCGACGTGGCACTTCTGGCAGGTCGTTCGGGTTGACGGTAGGATCCATCAAATGCAGCGCGCTGCTGCCGCCCAACGGGCCGTACGCGGCCAACAGGGTTTGATGCGTTGGGTCCATCAAAGCCGCCTTGTAGTCGGCGGCCGATTCCCATTTTGCGTAGTCAATGAACACATCACTACCGCTGCGCCCGCGCACAAATTCGCGCGATATAAAGCCTTTGCGTTTGCGCAGATCGGCTTCTTCGCCGTACCAAGCGGCGAGCAGGCCGTCCGCGTCTTGCAGCGGCACGTGGAACACAGCGACGAAAACGCATGGGCCGGATTGCCCGCCATCGAGCTGGGCGCGTATGTCTACTTTGGAGTCGAGGGGTATCGCATTCATGGAAATAACTCTAAAAGAAAGTGAGCAAAAGTCAGCGGCAGTAGCTTTAGATGCCGGTGTGAAGAATTATTTTTCCGCGGGCGCTACCGCTTTCGCCAGCGGCATGTGCCAGGGCTGCATCGGCTAGCGCAAATTCTTGGCCCACCAGTAGGCGCAGTTGCCCCGCGTCGACCAGTGCCGCCAATTGCGCCAACACCGCCCCGCGCGGCGGGGTGAACACAAACGCAGCTCGAACGCCCACGGCTGCGGCGCGCTGTTGCGACGGCGGCATGACGGTGGACACCAAGATGCCGCCGCGCTTCAATACCGACCACGAGGCTTCTTGTGTGGCGCCGCCCAGCGTGTCGAGCACGATGTCGACGTCTTTCACGATATCCTGGAAGCGCTGCTGGCGGTAGTCAATCACCGCATCGGCACCCAGTGACCTGACTAGGTCAAGGCTCGCGCCGCTTGCAGTGCCGATCACGTGCGCGCCGAAGTGGTGGGCCAGTTGCACCGCAATTGAACCCAGTGCGCCGGCACTTCCGTGCACCAGCACGCGCATGCCGCGCGCGAGTTTGGCGGTCTCCATCAGCGCCGTCCACGCAGCCTGGCCAGAGGTAGGCAGGACTGCTGCGGCAGCAAAAGGCACCGTGCGAGGCTTGAGCGCGACCTGCGTTGCATCGACTGCGACGTACTCGGCATAAGTGCCGCCATGCATGAAGTGAGCGTAGAAAAAAACTTCATCACCTGCTTTGAAGCTGCTGACCGCGCTGCCCGCTTCGACTACGATGCCCGCCGCGTCTTGACCCAGCGTGATGGGGAATTTTTTGGGCAGCTCTTTGGCCATGGCGCCGCTGCGCATTTTCCAGTCGACCGGGTTCACACCCGCGGCAACTGCGCGCACCAGCAGACCGCCGGGCTCACAAGCCGGGACGGGTATGTCCTCCAGCTTCATTTGATCGGCGCCACCGTAGCTTTGGATCTGTATGGCTTTCATGGTGAAAATCTTTATGAGGCGTTAATTGAAAAGGGGTGGGAAAGCGAATAACGCCAATGAAGCGAGCGTGAGTTGCAGCCAGAAGCGCCTGTCCGCTGCGTTCAACGGTCGGGCACCAGTTCAACCATCAGTCGTTCTTCCAGCCATACGTCCATCAGTCCGCTCCAGCGCCAGGCGTGCGGTAGGCCAGAGTGGGCACAAGCTGCCTCGATCTGCGCCGCCGATACGGGCAGGATTAGGTTTACGTGTGAACCCGCACCGGTAGCACGGCCACCTTCGACAGACATGAACATCGGGCGCACCGCGCCGGGCGTTCGCGCCAGTTGCGTGTCGCGCGGGTAGAACTCGATGAACTCGTGGCACCAGTCGCTACGAGCCGCCGACAAAAAGCAGACCCAGCCGCTCGCATGCGGTGGAAAGGGCGACGCGCGGCCGCCAATCAGACCGGCGAGCGCGGTGGCCGTCGCCTGCGGATGGTCAGCGTAAACAGAGGTGTGGCCAATAATGGGATGGTCTGCCATGACAAGATTCAGCTGTTTTATTTTTCCGTGAACGGCGTATGAGTGGTGTCCAGGTCAGCGACGGTTAGCCGTGCAGCGCTGTCGTTGAAAACCTCTTGGAAGTTGTGCCTAATCAACACTGCCTCCCCGTTGTTCGGTTCGCCCGTTTCGGATCAAGGACAGGACGGCTCGGATACACCTTTTTTGACCTGTCCGCGTTTGCCAGCCACTGGCGCAAAACCGCCAGTGAAGACGGCTTGTCCGAGAGGCGCGTATTGAAAGCAATTTAATGCAACCCGGTTACATGGCGCCACACAGGCAAGCAAATGAAGGCTGTTTCAGAGTCATCTGAGACAAGCGCGTTGACAATCGCTACGTATGCGCGTTGCCCTCCGATAGAACCGCGCGCGGTGCGTCGAAAGCGACGGGTTGGCGTGTTAGAGATGCGTAGCGATCAGCCTGAGATTGCGTAAATTTCGCGCTGCATTTACGATGAAGCAGACAGGGGGCGAATAGCTAGGGTTGATCGAGCGCGCTGTTGCGCTTGACTGATGCGTTGTTCGATTGAAAACTGAAGCCACTCGCCCCGATTTTTGGGTATACCCATGCTCGAAGTCAGATTGCATTTGGACAAAAGCCACCCGGATGCCGCGCACGAAACGCGCAATTACTCGCAAACAATGGAATACTGGCCGTCGACGCGTGGTCGGGTGGAGTGTCGCGAAGCACTGCGGCAACGTCACCTTTAATCGCGTCAGGGCACGCACGCTGTCAGTGGATTTTCGGCGCGCAGCTCAAGTCGGCGTCGGCCGTGTACTAGCGACACAACAAGACGACCGTCGAGCAGTGGACAAATTTTTCTTATTGCGCATCGCCACGCAGTCGCGGCAGAATGACGTGTCCTGCACCCAAAGAAAAAGGGTTAGCAGCTATTAACTGACTAACCCTTGAAGTGTGGCGCGGCTGGCAGGAATTGAACCCACTACCCCTTGGTTCGTAGGCAATA
>JACMNN010000194.1 GCA_014378555.1 Burkholderiales bacterium
GTGGAGTTGGACTTCGACAAGCTGGAGTCGGTCCGCGACTAAGTCAGGTAGCGACTCGGGTGGCCGCACTTTCCGTCGTGGTGTTCAATGCGCCGCGCTGTGGCCGGCACGTTTACGGCGCTCGCAGCGCCGCAGTTATGCGCAGAACAATCCGGCAAACACCGGACGTACGTACAGGTCCGACGCGGTCTCTATGTTGGCGCTCGGTGCCCAACGTTGCAGTTCCGCGGACGCGTTAATTACGCCTATTGCGACCAATGCGGCAATGGCGGGGTCCAGCGGGCGAATGGAGCCGTCCATCATGCCGTCGACCACCACGCAGGCCATGCGCTCGGTCAGGCGCGCCATGGTCTTTCTGACGCTGTCGCGATGCACCTGGTCGGGCAAGGCGCTGGTGGCCGACGAGCGTAGTAGCGGTCCGTCTTCCGAGAGCTGGTAGCGGACCAGCGCGCGGGCAGCGGCGCAGGCGCGATCCCAGCCGCTGCCAGGGCCAGTTTCAGCAAGGCTCAGTGCCTGCCGGACGACCGAAAAGGTGCGATCGAAGCAGGCAGAAATCAAATCTTGCTTGTTGTCATTGTGATGATAGAACGAGCCTTTGGTGACGTTCAGTCGCGCTGAAATTTTGTCCACCGATGCGCCGCGGTAGCCTTGTTCGTTGACCAAAAATGTAGCTGCGCGCAGGAAGGCTTCAGCAGTGTCGCTTGCGTCGTTGGCATTGCTTTTTGGCTGCCAGCTAGGCTCTGCCTCCGCCGCGCGCCATTGTGATTTGTTTCCTGCAAATCCGTTGATCACGATATCGGTCATGCGGTCGGCAATGCGGGTGTATTCGTCAGCCTCAAAACGTCCGATCCAGGAGCGCATCCAGTTGGTCGTCGACAACACGATATGGGTGCGGGCGTTAAGCGCGTCGCGTGTGAGACCGCTGGTTTCCGGCCCTTTGAGCAGCGTGCGAATGCGGCGAAACATGTCGGTGTATACCGAGAACGCAATGTCGAGTTGCGGATTCGGTAGCGCACGCAGGTCGTTGAAGACGACGATCTGAGGGGCTTGATTAAGTTCGATGCTGGCCAACAACTCGGCGTGCTTGCGAAAAAAAGAACGTAGTCGCAGCGTTGCGGTTTTTTCGCTCGCAGCTTCGATCGCAAAGCCATCATAAATTTCGATGGTGCGTAAAAAGCAGGCGGTCGCGAGGTCTTCTTTTTTGCGGTAGTAATAAGTCACGCTATTGGTGACTAGGCCCACGCGGCCTGCGATGTCGGCGAGTGTGGCACCCTTGACGCCACGCTCATTAAAGAGCGTGGCCGCTGCGCCGAGAATGGCTTCGCGCTTTTCCTGAAAGCGGGCGGTTTGGGGCGGGGCGTCAGGCGTGAACATGGAGCGAAAAAGCGTTTAAGGCACAGCTGCGCCGTGGCGCAGTGCTGTGAATTATGCGGATGGCCGCTGCTTAAGCACTGACCGCCTCGGGAACGGCGTTACGGATCAAGTGCACCGGTTGCGCGTGCAAATGGCAGGCCACAGATCGGGCGTCGCCCATCTCGTTGAGCACTGGATCAACAGTGCGGCAAACGTCCATCACCATCGGGCAGCGCGGATGAAATCGACAACCTGGTGGCGGCTTGAGCGCGCTCGGCACCTCGCCGGTCACCACCATGCGCGGTCGATTGCGTTCAATTTCGGGGTCGGCCACAGGCACCGCGGACATCAGCGCCTGAGTGTACGGGTGTAGGGGGCGCTGATACAGATCGTCACGACTGGCGATCTCGACGATGCGCCCGAGATACATCACGGCGACGCGATGGCTGATGTGGCGGACCACAGCCAGATCATGCGCAACGAACAGGTACGACAGGCCCAGCCGATCTTGCAAATCCATCAGAACATTGACCACCTGTGCCTGAATCGACACGTCAAGCGCCGACACCGGCTCGTCGCAGATCAACAGACTTGGCTCCAGCGCCAGCGCGCGTGCGATGCCAATGCGCTGACGCTGACCGCCTGAGAATTCATGTGGGTAGCGGTCAGCCATATCGGGCAACAGCCCCACGGTCTTCAAAAGACCGGCAATGCGATCTTCGTAATCGGAACGATTTTCGGCGCGGTTGTAAACCGTCAACGGTTCGCCAATGATGTCGCGCACCCTCATGCGCGGGTTAAGCGAGCCGTAAGGGTCTTGATAAACCATCTGCATGCGCTGACGAAACTCGCCCCGCCGTGCATCTTGCGCCGTGATGTCTTTGCCTTCGAAGTGAATGCGGCCTGCGGTCAGCGGCAGCATGCGCAAGATGGCAAGCCCGGTGGTAGATTTTCCGCAGCCGCTTTCACCCACCAGCCCCAGTGTTTCACCACGGTTTAAAGCGAAAGAGACGCCATCGACCGCCTTCACCGACAGCGTAGTTTTGCTGAACAGGCCACCGCCCGATACCGGGAAATGCACCTTTAAATTGTCAACTCGCAGCAGCTCGTCGCTTGGGGGATGGACACTATTGGATGGCATCGAGAATGCACGCAGAGAGATGGTTGGGAGCGCGCTCGCGCAGCGCCGGTTGCTGTTTCAGGCATTCGCTGCTCGCCTGCTTGCAGCGCGGCGCGAACGAACATCCAGCGGGCAATCGCGAAAGATCTGGCGGCTGGCCTTCAATCGGCACCAGCCGTTTACTAGTGTCGCCATCCAGACGTGGCACCGACGACAACAGTCCGCGCGTGTAGGGATGACGCGGGTTTTTGTATAGGTCCCGCGCGGCAGCCTGTTCGACGATACGACCGCCGTACATCACCGCGACCTGATCCGCGTAACGTGCGACCACACCGAGATCATGGGTGATAAGAATCAGCGAGGCCTGCGTTTCACGCGTCAGCTCTTTTAGTAAATCAAGAATTTGCGCCTGCACCGTGACGTCTAGTGCAGTGGTCGGTTCGTCGGCAATGATGAGTCGCGGTTTGCAGGCCAGCGCCATCGCGATCATGGCGCGTTGCCGCATGCCGCCCGAATATTGGTGTGGAAAGGTGTCCAGCCGTTTCGCCGCATCGGGAATGCGCACCTTTTCTAACAACGCTTTCGCAGCCTCCATTGCCTTTGACCACGGCGTGCCGCGATGCACGTTGATGGGCTCGGCGATTTGCATGCCCACGGTCAACACGGGGTTAAGCGAGGACATCGGCTCCTGAAAAATCATGGCGATGCGGTTGCCGCGAATGGCGCGCATTTCGGCATCGCTGATTTTGGTTAAGTCCTTGCCCTCAAACAAAATCTCGCCACTCTCAATCACGCCCGGCGGATTAGGGATCAGGCGCAGCAGTGACAGTGCCGTCACGCTTTTGCCAGATCCCGATTCGCCCACAATAGCGAGCGTTTCGCCGGGTGCGACGTCAAACGACACATTGTCCACGGCCTTGACCGTGCCGCGCTCAGTGCGGAAGCGGGTGGTGAGGCCGCGAACTTGGAGAAGAGGTGTAGTCAAAATTGGCGCACTCCGGAAAAAATCACAGGCCTAAAACCCCATCTTTTTCTTCATGTCCTGATCAACCCAGATGCGCGAATAGATTGGCCATGGGCGCACCGCACCGGCACGCAGTTCGCCGTTGTAGTTTTGTACCCAAGGCCACCACGCCGTGAAGTTGTAGGCGGTAGGCAGCCAGATGTAGGGCGCTTTGTCGAGCATCTCGCGGGTCATTTCTTTCAGTATCGCTTGGCGTTTTCCTTCGTCACGCTCGGCCAACGCGACATCCATTTTTTTATCAAGCGCCGGGTCGCTCCATTGCGATGGATTCCACACCTGTCCCTTGACAAAGTTTTTACGAATAGTGGTGGTGGGGTTGGTATGTCCGTTATCCATGAAGTAGCCCGCCGCGTTAGTGCGCGTAGTCATGGCCGACAAAAACGCCGGGTATTCCATCGGCTGAATCTCAATTTTCACGCCGACTTTTTCTAGATAAGCCGCGATTAGAGGTAACAGGTCGGAGTGGACAGGACTGCTCGCGGTCACCTGCACCTTAAACGAAAATCCGTTTGGATAACCCGCTTCGGCTAGCAACTTTTTCGCTTTTTCAGGGTTGTAAGTAAATAGCTCTTTTACCGACTCCGGCATGGCCGACAGTGGCTCGTAATAGCCGATGTAATCTGGATGCTGCGGGAAGGCGAACAGCTCCGCATTGCCGCCATAAAACGCAGACACAATCTCCTGCTTGTTGATCGCCATGTTCAGCGCTCGGCGCACCCGAACGTCGTCGAACGGTTTGGTGTCCACTCGCATCGCGAGATAGGTGCCAACCATGCCAAGCGTGCGCGACCACTTCAACGCCGGAGCGTTCTTTTTAAGCTCATCAGCTGCGTTCCAGCGGATCGCCTCTAGGATGTCGAGTTTGCCAGTGCGCAGCGCAGTGTGTTGCGTGGCTTCGTCTTTGATCACGCGGTATACGATTTTGTCGACGAACGGCAGTTTGTATTGCTGGCCGCCAATTTTCTCTTTATCCCAGTAGTTCGGATTTTTGGTGTAAGTGTTGGAGTTACCTTGCGTGAAATCAGTCAACAAATACGGCCCAGTGCCGTTGACGTTTTTCCAGTTGCTGGCACCCGCATCAACCACTTCTTTCGGCACGATTGCAGAGTAGTAGCCCCAGCCGAAACGGTAGTCCCACTCGGCGTTGTATTCCTTGAAATTGAACACGACCGTGTGCGCGTCGGTTGCCTCGGCTTTAGTGATGTGGTCGAGGTAGAACGGTATTTTTTTAGGGCTTTTTTCAAGGCGATTGAAGCTGTAGACGACGTCTTCCGCTACCAGCTCTCGTGCCTTCATCACGCCGGGCTTTTCTGGATACATGATGCCCTTACGCAGTTTCACCTCAAGGCGCAACGGGGTCGTCCATTTCCAACTCTCGGCTAATTCGCCGCGAATGGCGTCCGAGGGAAGCCATGCGTCGGCCACGAAACGGTGCTTGCCACCGTTGCGAATGGCCTTGGTCAAGTCACCCGCGAAAAGTTGCTCATACACACCACCGGCATCATGATTAACCTTCCACGCAAAATCGGCCGGATCCCATGACAGCGCGGAAATGGTGCTGTAAACCGTGCCAATTTCAAGCTTGCCGCCGTACTGCGGCTTGCCTGCTTGCGCTTGTGCCTGCGTAAGCGCGGGAGTGAGCGTGAGTGTGGCCGCAATGGCGCACATTCGCAGTGGGTAACTAAAAACTGTTTTCATCGAAAGTTCTCCTTTGTACGTTGCAATTTTTGGATCAGCGCGAACCGCGCATACGTGGGTCAAGCAGGTCGCGCAACGCGTCGCCAAACACGTTGGTGGAATACACGAGCATGGTCAAACACAGCCCCGGCGCAAGCGCAAGCCAGGGGCCTTGAAACATAAAGGTGCGACCACTGCCTGAGAGCATGCCGCCCCACGTGGGAGCGGGCGGCGGCACGCCAAGTCCGAGAAAGGCCAGCCCTGACTCGGCAAGGATCACGGTGCCAACGCGCGTGGTGAAAAGCACGATGATTGGCGGCAACACGTTGGGCAGGATGTGCTTCCATAAAATATGCAATGACGATGCACCGAGCGACTGCGCAGCGTGCACGTACATGTTCTCGCGAACCGACACCACTGCGCTGCGGATGATGCGCGACCCCGCAATGCCCAGCAGCAAACCCAGCGTGCCAATGGTTTGTGGCATGCCAGGCCCGAGCACTGACACCACCACGATCAGAATGACCAGATCAGGAAAACTCATCCATGCGTCGACGAAGCGCTGCGTGATCATGTCAGCGCGCCCACCCAGATAGCCGCTGACGATGCCAACGGTTACAGAAATAAGCGTGGCAATCGCCGCCGCTGAGCAGCCAATAATGACTGACAAACGTGCCCCGTAAAGGCAGCGCGACAGCACATCACGTCCGAGGTTGTCGGTGCCAAACCAGTGCTGCCACGATGGCGCCTGAAGTCGCTCCAGCATGCTCACCTGATTTTGGCCGTACGGTGCGAGCACATCGGCGAACAGCGCACACAACACCATGAACACCAGCACCAAACCGCCCATTGCGCCGAGTGGTTTGTCGCGAAACAGTCGCGTCATAAATCCGCGTTTGCGCGGCGGCTCGTCGTGCGGCACCGCGATGGTTAAGGTAGCAGCGCCCATTAGCGAAATCTCACTTTGGGGTCAAGCAGGCCGTAACTCAAGTCAACCAGCAAATTAATCAGCATCACTGCCACACCAACCACTAGAAAAACGCCGGTGATCACGGGGTAGTCGCGTTGATTCACCGCGTCGAGCAGCAGCAAGCCCATCCCGGGAATTACAAAAATCTGTTCGATAATTACCGCACCGCCAATTAGCAACGGTGCCTGCAAACCCACTAGCGTCACCACTGGAATCAGCGCATTGCGCAGTCCGTGTCGCAACACTACCAACGGCTCGCTCAGCCCCTTAGCCCAGGCGGTGCGGATGTAGTCCTGGCGCAACACTTCGAGCATCATGGTGCGTGTCAGGCGCATGGTGATGGCCGAGAGCGCCGCACCGAGCACGACCCCTGGCACGATCATTTGTTTGAAGTTTTGCCACGGGTCTTCGGTAAATTTAATGTATTCAATCGCCGGTGACCACCCCCACCAAATCGACGGAAACACCATCACCATGGTGCCCAACCAGAAGCTCGGCACCGCGAGCAGCAGAATAGAAAACGAGCGCGCGATGTAGTCGCCTTTGGTGTCTTGGCGCATTGCGGAATACACGCCAATGGGCACCGCAATCAGCAGGCCAACAATCATCGCAATCAGACCCAGCTCCAGCGTCACGGGCAAGCGTTGCGCAAGATATTCGGTTACCGGCGTGCTGTGCCACAACGACTTGCCAAGGTCGCCCTTAAACACAATCGAGCCCACCCAGCGCAGATATTGCTCCCATATCGGAACATCAAGCCCAAGCGCACGAATGACTTGATCACGACTCATTTTGTCCGCGGACACGTCGTTCTGACTCAGCATTAAATCGATGACGTCGCCAGGAATCAAGCGCACCGTAAAAAAGACGATCAGACTCGCAAAAAACAGCGTGGGGAGCAACGCCAGCAGGCGTCGTAGAACGTAGTTGCGCATTAATGGAGGTTGTTACTCAGAGGGTTCAATCGAAAAACATACCGACTGTTCTGAATTTGTAAGGCAGCGTGCATAACTATCCTCTATGGTGTTGTTGCGCATTGAACCGGGTTGCCCCGCAGCGGCATTGGCCAGCATATAGCGCCAGCTTGATTTACATAGCGAGGGAAAACGTTAAGCTGCGCCGCACCAATTGCCAATTCAGACAAATAAATAACATACTGGTACTTCTAATCGGTGGTCACACGTACAAGTGGCCACGTACTGAGCAGGGCGCGCAGTGCGGCCACCAGCGCCATCGGTTCGTCGACCATCACATGATGTCGCGCTGCTGGAATTTCGATAAACGGCGTGCCTGATGGCACCAGCGTTGCGACTTGCTTGACGACGTCCGGATTCACCAATTCGGAACAGGCCCCCCACATAACAGCGAGCGGACACTTCGCTTGAGCGAGGCCATGCATCCGGTTTCCGGGTCGCAGGCCGTGCCATATTTTGGGGTCAAATCGCCACGTCCAGCCGGGCTCGCCTTCGCCTTCGCCATTCGCTTCGCAAGCGACTCGTTTCAGCGATAGTCGCGCGACAAAATCTGCGATGAACAGGTTGTCGCAACGTTGTGGCGGCGCAAAGCGAAACCGCGCCAGCGCATCGGGCAACGTGGCATAAATGCGATTGGCACGCGGCGGCGCTAACAAGTCGTCGGTCCGCCGTGCAGCTTGCGCGTGCCGCTGCTCGCGTGACAGCAATGGCAAATCAAGCGTGACCAATCCGCCCAGCGCCGTGCCGCGCTCAGCGGCGTAGTGCAGACCCGCAAAGGCGCCAAACGAATGGCCCACCAACACCGGTGGAGCAGAGCCTTCAAAAAGACCGTTCGCCCGAGCTACAGCGTCGATTTCTTCGGTCATCAACTCAATTGAGTAGGCGTCGCGCCAACCGGATCTACCCATGCCCGACCATGACAGCGCAACAACACGATAGTGATCGGCAAAAAATGGCGCAATGAAACTCCACCAATCGGCATGGGCCATTTTGCCGTGCAAAAGCAGCAGTCCCGGTTTACCAATATCGCCCCAAGTGAGTGTCTCGATGGGTGCGCCGTGAACGATGTGGACGCCGCGGTTGGGCTCGCGCTGCAGTGCCGAAGTGAACCAGGTTGGGGCGTCCGGACGGTGTCCAGCGAGCGCACCCAGCGGGGCTGTGATGTTGGTATCGAGGGACGTTTCGGTGGCAGCAGTCATTGTTTAAATTCATTTATAGAAAAACAAGTACGCACAATTGTTACCGATCCATCACTAGGAATTTGGAGAAATTTCAAATTGTGGAAAAAGAAGTTTGTCGCCATACATTTATTCTGCTACAGTTTCAGTCAGCGCTGGGCGAACCGAAATGCCCATACCAAAGGAGAAGCGTATGAATTTCACGATGTCCGAACGGCAGACGTTTTGGCGCGACCGCGTGGTCGCTTTCATGAATCA
>JACMNN010000195.1 GCA_014378555.1 Burkholderiales bacterium
CTTGGCGGAGACGAAGGGATTCGAACCCTTGATACAGCTCATCACCGTATACTCCCTTAGCAGGGGAGCACCTTCGGCCACTCGGTCACGTCTCCGTTAACTGTCAATTATAGCGGGTTTGTTCGAGGTGCATTTCGGGGAGCGAACTCCTCGCGGCTTGCTCAATGAAACATCCCGCTTCACAAAATCGATGCGTCGACTACAGGGGCGCTTTGTCGAGCTCGAACGCTTTGTGCAGTGCACGCACAGCAAGCTCCATGTACTTGTCATCGATCACTACCGAGATTTTTATTTCGCTGGTCGAAATCATCTGAATATTGATGCTTTCTTTCGACAGCGTTTCAAACATCAACGCGGCGATGCCGACGTGCGAGCGCATTCCAATGCCGACAACGGACACCTTGGCGCACTTAGCGTCGCCGATTACTTGTTTGGCGTGAATGAGCGGCTGCACTTCATTCTCAAGGACGTCGAGCGTTTTCTGCAGCTCGTTTCGGTGCACAGTAAATGAGAAGTCTGTGGTGCCGCCGACGCCGGCGTTTTGAATGATCATGTCGACGTCGATGTTGGCCTTGGCCACCGGGCCGAGGATGGCAAACGCGATGCCCGGCTTGTCGGGCACGCCGAGGACGGAGACTTTCGCTTCATCGCGGTTGAAGGCTATGCCGGAGATGATGGCTTGTTCCACTTTTTCGTCTTCCTCAAAACTGATCAATGTGCCGCTGCTGGCCTCTTCGGTGATGGAAATCATCGGATCGGTAAAACTTGACAGCACGCGGGTCGGGACTTTGTATTTACCGGCAAATTCAACTGAACGAATCTGCAAGATTTTCGACCCAAGGGACGCCATTTCCAGCATCTCTTCAAAGGTCACCGTTTTCAGTGGCCGGGCATCCGGTTCAACGCGCGGATCGGTGGTGTAGATCGCGTCCACATCGGTGTAGATCAAACACTCGCTCGCTTTCAGTGCGGCGGCCACTGCGACGGCTTGCGTATCGGATCCGCCACGGCCCAGCGTGGTGATCTCGCCCTCGTCGGTCACGCCCTGAAAACCGGTAATAACGACCACCTTGCCTTGCGCTAGATCAGCCCGCACCCGTACATCATCAATGCTCGTGATGCGCGCCTTGGTGTGTGAATTGTCGGTGCGAATCGGCACTTGCCAACCGCAATAACTGACGGCGTCAATGCCCTCGGCCTGCAGTGCGATCGCAAGCAAACCGACCGAGACTTGCTCGCCGGTGGCGGCGATCATGTCGAGCTCGCGTGGGCTTGAATTGACTGAAACTTCTTTGGCCAATGCCAGAAGTCGGTTGGTCTCGCCCGACATCGCCGATGGCACAACCACCAGCTGATAACCCGCACGGTGCCATTTGGCGACGCGCTTGGCGACGCTCTTGATGCGCTCAACTGAGCCCATGGAAGTGCCGCCGTATTTGTGAACGACTAGGGACATGATTTTCTCAGTAACTGTTCATGGTGTGAGCAATCTGTTGCTCACATTTCGGACGCGTAAATCGGGGTGTGGAGACGCCCGCCTCCACTAATTCACGCGTGTCAGCTGGCTAAATTCGCTTGAACACCAGTGTGCTGTTAGTGCCGCCAAAACCGAAGCTGTTGGACATCACTACATCCACCTTGACGTTGCGAGCCGTATTTGGCACCAGGTCAAGATCGACCGCCGGGTCCTGTTTGTGCAGGTTGATCGTCGGTGGAATCACGCCGTAATGCAGCGCGAGAATGGTGAACACGGCCTCGATACCTGCGGCAGCGCCCAGCAGGTGCCCGGTCATTGATTTGGTCGAGCTGACCATGAGCTTTTTGGTGTGATCGCCGAAAGCGGCTTTCACCGCTGTAGCCTCGGCAATATCACCGAGAGGCGTGGAGGTGCCGTGAGCGTTGACGTAATCAATGTCTGATGCGTTCAAACTGGCGTTGCGCAGCGCGTTGCCCATGCAGCGTCGCGCGCCATCGCCGTCTTCGCGAGGGGCGGTGACGTGATAGGCATCTCCAGATACGCCGTAGCCGGCAAGTTCACAATAGATTTTTGCACCGCGTGCTTTGGCGTGCTCGTACTCTTCGATCACAAGAACGCCTGCGCCCTCGCCCAACACGAAGCCGTCGCGATCCACGTCCCACGGACGGCTTGCGCCCGCCGGGTCGTCGTTACGGGTTGAGATGGCACGCGCAGCATTAAAACCGCCAATACCAAGCTCGCAAATGGCCGCTTCTGAGCCGCCGACAACCATCACGTCAGCATCGCCGTATTCGATTTTTCGCATGCTCTCGCCAATGGAATGGTTGGCGGTGCTGCAAGCGGTCACGACGGCAAGGTTGGGGCCTTGAAAGCCGTACTCAATCGAGATCAAACCAGAGATCATGTTGATGATCGACCCGGGAATGAAGAAAGGCGAAATTTTGCGTGGGCCGCCGGCTAAATAGGCCGCGTAGGTTTCTTGAATTAACGGCAAGCCGCCAATGCCGGAACCAATCGACAAGCCGTAACGATCGGGGTTGGCCGGATTCGCGGTGATGCCCGCGTCGGCAAGTGCTTCTTTTGCCGCGGCGATGCCGAAATGAATGAAGCGGTCATAGCGACGCGCCTCTTTGCCGGACATGTACTTCGCTGGATCAAAGCCCTTGACCTCGCCGGCGATGTGCGTGTTGAACGCCGTGGAATCAAAGCAAGTGATGGGTCCGATACCGGAGCGCCCGTTGATGATCGAGTCCCAAGCGGAGGGCACGTCGATGCCCACAGGGCTAATCACGCCCATTCCGGTCACGACGACGCGGCGCAGTCTAGCTGTCATAGTCGATTACTTTTCAAAGAAGCAAAAAAAGGCGGCTCTGTGGCCGCCTTTGTGTGTACGCGCAAGGGCGGGCCTTGGTTTGTTTAACGCTTACTTCTTGTGCGAAGTGACGTAGTCAATCGCTAACTGAACGGTGGTAATTTTTTCGGCTTCGTCATCCGGAATTTCAGTGCCAAACTCTTCTTCTAGCGCCATAACTAGTTCAACGGTGTCGAGCGAATCGGCACCGAGGTCATCAACAAACGACGACTCGTTTTTGATGTCAGCTTCAGCAACACCAAGTTGGTCGGCAACAATTTTTCTTACACGGGCTTCAATATCACTCATGGCAAATCCTTAGTGGATCCTTTTATGAAAAGCGGCATTAAGCCGATTACCCAGAATGTTACCAAACGATATGCGCCACCCGCGTGTCAACGCGCTCGATGCAAACAAGCTGCAAATGCGCATATCTCCGCAGAAGTTACGCGAAATACATGCCACCATTCACGTGCAGCGTCGTACCGGTGACATACCCGGCACCGTCACCACACAAGAATTTCACCGCTTCAGCGATGTCTTGCGGACTTCCAAGACGTCCTGCGGGGATCATTTCGACTAGTTTTGTACGTTGCGCTTCGGGCAACGCTTGCGTCATGTCGGTGTCGATAAAGCCAGGCGCGACCAGATTAACGGTGATGTTTCGCGACCCGAGTTCAGCCGCGAGAGATTTAGTTAGTCCGATCAATCCGGCCTTTGCTGCCGCGTAATTGCCCTGTCCAGCATTGCCCATTGAGCCGACCACTGAACCGATATTGACCACGCGACCAAAACGAGCTTTCATCATCGGGCGGCTCACCGCGCGCGTCAGGCGAAACACGCTTTTCAGATTGGTATCAAGAACAGCATCCCAGTCGTCATCTTTCATGCGCATCAACAAGGTGTCGCGGGTGATGCCAGCGTTGTTAACGAGGATGGCTACGGCCCCCTCCTTCGCTTCAATGTCTTTGATCGTGGCATCAATGGCCGCCGCGTCGGTGACATTGAGTATCAGGCCTCTTCCGCCGAACGGTGACAGCGCTGCGCTGATCTTGTTTGCACCGTCTTGCGTGGTTGCCGTGCCGACGACTTTCGCGCCCGCTTCTGCAAGCGTTCGAGCAATCGCAGCGCCGATACCGCGAGTGGCTCCGGTAACCAGCGTAACTCTGTTATTCATAGATTGGGTGCCGTTTGAATTGAAATAAAATAGGTCGTGCGCGGTGCAATGAATCATATTCTTATCGATACGCAAAAACATGATTTAGCGCTGCGTGACGGGTGCGAAAAACTTTCTCCTAAGAACTATCTTACGCCGCAACCTGCCTTCTTGTTAACTAGGCGATACAACACCGCTTAACCACGTACGATAAGAGGTGCGTACATTGAGCCGGAGTACGAAATGTGAGAACCTTAGTACTTAAATTTGTGTTCGTGGTGCTTAGGCATGATGAGCCCGATGTTTAACTCGCTTTTAGCGAACTGCACACACATGATCTCGTGATCGAACGAAAACAATGATGACCTTGACCCCGAGCTTCATACGCTGTTTCATCGCGCTGGCAATTTCCACTTACGGAATGACTGTTTCGTTATTTGCTGAGGCACACGCCATCAAGCCAGTCACCACACTACGAATCGTGGGTGGCCTAGCTTCTGGCAATCGATATTCCAAATTAGAGCGACCCTTTTGGGTGTCTGAGTTGTCCAAACTGAGCGGCGGAAAATTCACTGCGGAGATCGTGCCGTTTGATCGAGCCGGCGTGCCCGGTCCGGATATGTTGCGCATGATGCAACTCGGCGTGATCCCGTTTGGCACCGCACTGTTTAGCCAGATGGCCACCGAGGCGCCGCAGTTTCATGCGCCCGATTTGGCGGGACTCAACCCCGATATGCAAACCGTGCGAAAAACAGTTGCCGCGTTTCGCCCGTACCTTGAAAAAACCTTGCGCGACCGCCACGGCGTGGAATTGTTGGCCATCTATGTCTATCCGCCGCAAGTGCTGTTTTGCAAAAAAGCATTTGCTAGCCTGTCCGAGCTCAGCAAACGGCGAATCAGAGTGGCGAGTGGCACACAGGCCGATTTTGTTGATGCGCTCGGAGCCACTCCGATTCGTACCGAATTTGTAGACATCATGAGCAGCATGAACGCAGGCAATACCGATTGCGCCATCACCGCGGCGATGGCTGGGAACAAACTTGGCCTGCATGAAATCACCAGCTACATTCATAGCCTGCCGATTAGTTGGGGCTTGTCAGTGTTTGCGGTGAATTCCGCCACCTGGAGCGCGCTTAACCCTGAACTGAAAACGCTCCTCAGAAGCGAATTGCCCAAGCTCGAAAAAGCCATTTGGGATGAGTCCGAACGTGACTCCTTTGAAGGCATGGCCTGCAACACCGGCAGCAGTGGTTGCGTAACCGGTCGCAAAGGCAACATGACCGCGGTGCGCACCAGCGAGAGTGATGAACAAAGGCGCCAGCAAATTTTTTCCGGTACCGTGCTTCCGCGCTGGATGCAGCGTTGCGGTGCGTCGTGCACTGCGGTATGGAATCAAACCGTTCGTGCCGTGGTGGACGTCGCGCCACCGCTGCCGAAATGAGATTCAGGATCTAGTTTGCCTACTTTTCGTCGAATTAACTTAGCCGTAACTACTGGCGTCGCACTTTTGAGCGCGGCGGTTCTGATCGTCACCACTACGCAAATTTATCAAGAGAAGCGCTCATCGCTGACGGCTGCGCTGCGCGAGGTGACGCGTGCCGCAAACCACGCTGAGGCTTCGTTTAATCGCAGCTTGCTTGGCGTAGATTTGTTGTTGGCGGAGACCGGCAATCTGATCATCCTGCCCACCCAAGTGTTGCCCGCGTCTGCTGATGAACGGAACACGCGACTGCTGCGCGGCCTTGCCACTGCGAATCTGGCGGTGCGCCACATCTCGGTGCTCAGCAACAGCGGGGTGGTGATGATTTCATCTGATGACAACGCTGTGCGACTTGGCATAGAACTACCGGCCAAATTTTTGGCCGATGTGCTGGCTCAGACGGTACCCGCGCTGAATATCAGTGCGCCCAGCGTGAGTTTTGCACGATCTGAGCGGGTGCTGTACCTGGCGCGGCAGATCACTTTAGGCAGCGACACGTCTGCGGTAGTGGTGGCAGAGGTAAGCATTGCGGCGCTTACCGAAGCGATCTCGCTGGGCTTGGACAACGGTGGTTTTGAAATCACCCTAGAGCGGGCCAATGGCGAGTTATTGGCGAGCGTGCCGCTGCAACAAGAGCGACTTGGTAACTTGCTGACACCGGTGTTATCGGCCACGATGGGGGCTGATCGTCCGTGGATTGATCAGACCGCGCGCCTTAGCAAAGTTGCCGCCCTGATCGTTGCCCGTCCAACGTTGTACCCAAGCCTGCTGGTCGCCGCGGGCATGAGCATGGACACCGCACTGGTCGAGTGGCGGCAGAAACGCAAATACGTGGTGATCGGGGCCGCTGGGTTCCTGCTGATAATTTTCGCGGTGGGCGGAATGTCACTCAGCTACTTGGGCCGATTACGTCGCGCCAGAGAAGAGATTGCGCAGTCAAAAGCGACTGTGGACCAAGCGCTCGACAGCATGGTCGGCGGCTTCTTGCTGCTTGACAGCGAAGGCAACGTTGTCACCTGGAATCAGCGCTTCTTGAAAATTCATCCATGGCTTGACGGCGTAATTGCACACGCGTCTGGATATCGCGCATGCCTTGAAATGACCGCGGAACAAACGCTGCCGAACGCTAGCAGCGAAGCACGCAACGCTTGGGTGGCTCGACACGCGATCGTGCAAAAGATTGCGGCCGCGGAGCATGAGCATTTATTTCCCGACGGACGCGTTATCCGCGTATCAGAGCGACGCACGCCCGATGGCGGCTACGTAAGTTTGTATTGGGACGTTACCGAGCGCAAACGTGAGCAAGTGGCGGCGCTCACCAGCAAAGCTCAGCTGCAAGCCACCATTGATGCGATTCCTGATTTCCTCTACGAGGTCAATATGGAAGGCAACTATCACAGCTACCACTCGGGCGACCCAGAGCGTCGCGGTACGCGATCTAAAGCGCTGTTTAGCAAGCGGTTGCAGGACTTGCTGCCGCCTGAGGCGGTGCGGCTAGTCATGGAGGCGTTGGCTGAGGCCAACGCTCATGGCATGTCGACCGGCACACAGTTTGCATTTAATTCGGGTAAAGGCAAAAAATGGTTTGAGTTGTCGGTGTCGCGTAAACCTGTTGTCGAAGGCGACGCGCCGCAATTTATCGTCATCTCTCGCGACATCACTGCATCGCGCGTGGCCGCGGCCGAAATTGAGCATCTCGCTTTTTATGATCCGCTGACGAGCCTACCTAACCGGCGCCTGTTGATGGAACGGCTGAATCAAGCGCTCGATACCAGCCTGGGTCGCGGTCATGAAGGCGCGCTGCTGTTTATTGACATTGACAATTTCAAAGCGCTCAACGACACGTTGGGCCACGAAATGGGCGACAAGTTGCTGTTGCAGGTGGCCAGCCGCCTGATCGGCTGCGTGCGCCAGAGCGACACCGTGGCGCGGCTCGGTGGCGATGAGTTCGTGGTGATCCTTGAGGACTTGGGGCCGCACGAAGCGGATGCCGCAACCAAAGCCCGGATTATTAGCGAGAAAGTGCTTTCAACGCTCAATCAACCGTATCTGCTTGAGAACAGCGAATATTCCAGTACGGTAAGCATGGGCGTCACGCTGTTTAGCAGCGCTGGAAACTCGCCGGATGCCCTGGTTAAGCACGCCGACATCGCCATGTACCAAGCAAAGGCAGCGGGGCGTAACGCAGTACGGTTCTACGACCCGGCGATGCAGTCGGCAATCACGGAACGCGTGCTGCTCGAACGCGACATACGCTCAGCGGTCATGCGCGGGCAGTTCGTGTTGCACTTTCAACGGCAGGTAACGCACGATGGTCGCACCGTGGGTGCTGAGGCACTGATTCGGTGGCCGCATCCAACGCGCGGCATGGTGATGCCCGGCGAGTTCATTCCGATGGCGGAAGAAACCGGCTTGATTGTGCAAGTAGGTCTGTGGGTGCTCGAAACCGCGTGCAAACAACTCAAAACGTGGCAAGGCAGTGAGAAAACGCGCGACTTGCAACTGTCAATCAACGTCAGTGCTAATCAATTCCGGCAAGCCAACTTTGTCGAGCTGGTCGCCGGCACGCTGCTTCGCACCGGCGCTACCGCCAACTCGTTAACGCTGGAGCTGACCGAAAGCGTGATGCTGGAAAGCGTTCAGGATTCCATTGAAAAAATCAAATTGCTAGGCCAAATTGGTGTCCGCTTTTCGATCGACGACTTTGGCACCGGTTACTCATCCTTGGCTTACCTTTCGACCCTGCCGATTGCACAACTAAAAATCGCGCAACCGTTTGTCGACAATATTGGCACCAATCCAACCGGTGCAGTCATCATTCAAACCATCATCGGCATGGCGCGAAACTTGGGCTTAGAAGTGATCGCCGAGGGCGTAGAAACCGAAGCACAACGCGCATTTTTAGAAGCCCACGGCTGCCCGATGTGCCAAGGGTACTTGTTCGGCAAACCGGTGCCTATCGCGGAATTCGAACGCTCGCTGGATTGACGATGCGGCGCGCGTTTTAAGCCGCGAGCTCCGCTAACGCCGCATCAAAACTCGCTTTGTCCGCTAGCGACAAACATTTGATTTCTGGGGCAATGCGTTTGACCATGCCTGC
>JACMNN010000196.1 GCA_014378555.1 Burkholderiales bacterium
ACAATGGACGCAAGACTATGCGCAACTTGTTCTTGCGGCAAGGCACAGAAGATGTCGGAGTCAAAAGACATTCTGCAGGGGTATAAACCGCTTTGCGTTCTCGCTCTTTTGCATTAACCGAATATCTCAACGCATAGAAATTCTCATGATCCAGTACCAAGTCGCTGTCACGGCTTACCTATCACGGAGAGAAGAAAGATCTGGTCCGGCCCGATCCCGAGATTGCATTCCCGTTTTCCGGTGAATAGTTAAAATGCATATACTCATTCCCGATCAACGCTACCAACACAACAAGTGAGGCAGCCTCTTTTAGTATGCCTTTTTGACCACGGCTAGAGATGCTGGATCTACTAATTCGTGCCCATCGGACCGTGTTTTTCTGTGAAAACTACACCGAATCTAAAAAATGAATCCCCTCATCTTATTTGAGGTTCTTGAACTGCCATGGTTCCTGCTGCAGATGTATGCAAAAGACCATCCAGAATCACATTTGGCATCCCTGCTGGGACGCTCACTGACCGCAACTGTCATCACCGAGTCCACCAAAGATCTGCGCTCTTGGGTGGCTTCCACCACGATGCATCGTGGCGTGTCTCAGCACACCCATGGTTTGAAGTTCATCAACCAAACAGAACCGCTGATTCACCCGCCCATTTGGGTCGCGCTGGCTCGCCAGGGACGGCGGATCGGTGTATTTGGCGCTTTCTACAGCCACGCATGGAAAGAGGCCGTGCCTGAGCAGACCGCGTTTTATGTTCCGGAAAAGTTTGCACCAGACAACTGGGCGATGCCTGCGCGAGCCGTGGCCTATCAGCGTTTGCTGCGTTTGATGTCACGGTTGTCCGATCAGGGGCGCGGCAAAGTAAGCGCCCGACTGTTGAGCGGTATTGCAATAATTCAATTTTTATTGACACGAACAGTGGGCTTTCATTTCGGTGATATTCGCTCTATTGCACTGCGATGGCGTTTGTCATTTTTGTGGTCCTCAAAGAATCTTATAGGTGCGCGTTTGGCGTTTAACGAGTTTCTCGCGCTCTATGAATTAGAAAAACCTGACTTTAGTTTGTTCGTGACAGGCGCAGTGGCAACGGCTTTACATAGCGGCATCAATCTGCATTTGAATGCCCGCAAAGGTGGAAAGTCACAAGCCGCTTCAAGGGTGTCGCTTGCTCTCGATGAATTAAATGATCAAGTTGGAATGCTGCTCGCGGTCGCGGCCCAACGAAAGGCAACGCTTGTGATGACATCGGGCTATGGCCAAGCAAACATCGGAAACGATATTCACAACAATGACAAGACACTCTTAAACTCCACAACGCGTTTCTGGGTCTTGCTTGAACCAGAAAGATTGAACGCATGGCTCGGCCTTGATAAATCGGCTCAAGTATTGCCTTCCATGATGCCGCATGCAACATTCCGGTTTGAGAGCAATGCTGATCGGGATAAAGCGATCGAAAGGTTGAATCAACTTCGTCGCATCGGCGATGACGCGCCCCTGTTCTACCTTGAAAAGGACGCATGCTGCATCAGCATCAAAACGATGCCGGATGAGGCCAGCATACGCAGCGCAATGGTCCGCTGTAGAGCGTCTGACGGGACACAACTGAGCCTGCCCATTAATCAACTGGGGTTAGTTGAAAGAAAGCGGCGAAAACTGACGGGTGAACACAGCCCCGGGGGCGTTCTGCTTGTTCATCGACCAGAATTTACAGGTGCAGTCAGACTCGCCGACATACCTGCAGCGGCCATAGCCCCCACTTTAATCGAGGCAATGGGCGCCAAAGCGCCTCCAAACATGCATCCGCCTGCGTGGGGCCTGCTGCAAAAATTTCGCGACTGGTCGCATAAGCGGTAATAGCGAACTTTCCACTTGGCCAACGGTGATGGGCGGAAGCCCTCAGGCGATCATGACCGTGATGATCACAGGCAACGGATAGATGACGGCGTCGGCGATACCGTCGGCACGAGGCGTCCGACCGAGGGCGGCATTGAGACGCCGCCGCCTGCAAATGGTGAGCCCATCTGACCGCTGCTATGCGCGCCACACTGTCGCAACGTAACGCCCGTTCGCCCTGAGCGAAGCGAAGGGTTTGATGCTGGATTGAGCGCGGTATCAAACCCAAGGCCCCTGCACAACCCACTCATTTTTCTGCAACGCAGCGCAAGCGGCAAATGCAAGATGGTGACGACGTCAACGTGATGATTACTGATGAAGCACGACTTATTTTTCGCGCATTTACCCGCTTTTGAGCGGGTTTCTCACCGCATTAATCTCATCAGGCGCACTGCGGACGGACTGCTCCCAGCGACTCGGTGTTGAGGCGAATTTTGTTGGCCGTTTTGAGGGTGAACTGCGCGTTCACCTTTTTTGTGCCGATGTAGCTTGCGCGGCTCATGGCAGACAGCCGCTTCATGGTGCCAAAGCATTGCTCGACGATGTAGCGGGATTTGCTGATGCGTTTGTTGGCGCTCTTTTGTCGTGAGCTCAGCGGTTTGTTGCGCTGGGCTTTGTGCATGATGGCGCTCTTAATGCCGCGCTTGTGCAGGTGGGCACGGTGGGCGCGGCTGGAGAAACCTTTGTCAGCATAGCTGGGCTCACCACAGAAAACGGATTCCAAAGTACGTTAAGCCGAAGTTGACGCTGGAATCCACCTATAGAGCGTCGGCACGCGGTTGGACAAGAGTTTCGTTGCCGACTCGATCTTGCTATCGGTCATTTGGCGTTTTCGTCCACCGACACGCCCCAATTTTCTGATGACTTCGAGCCCAGCGCGTGTCCGCTCAACGGTCAGCTCTCGCTCCATTTCGGCCAGACTCGCCATCACATGAAAGAAGAAGCGACCCGACGGCGTACCGGTATCGATAGCGTCGGTCATGCTGCGGAAATGCGCACCTTGCTTGTGGAGTTCCGTCACAAAGTCGACCAAGTGCTTCACGCTGTGTCCGAGTCGATCTATCCAATGCTTTGGTCCGCCTTGGGCGTTCCACGCGACTGCCATTGATTTTGTCGTCGAAGATTTTTGAGCAACCGGCTTTGTTCAAGGCTTCGATTTGCAGTTCTAGGAGTGGATCCTGTGTGGACAAACGCGCATAGCCGATTTAGGCCGCTGCTGCCGATGACGTCGGCTTAACGTACTTTTGAATCCGTTTTCTGTAGCGACCCCTTTTACGTTCCGTTGCACCTCAGACCCCAAATTCGCTAGCCTATGTCAGCTTCGTTTAACTCAGTGTTTCCACCTTAACCCGTTGTCTAAATTTGTGGGGCCACTTCTCATTCGCGATGATTGGTGCGGGTAACGCTCGCGAAGTAATGTGTTATTTGCGTCGGTGCAGGTGTGGCGCTTGCGGGGGTTTCAGGTAGCGGAGCGCACGGGTTGCACGTCGTAATTGGCCGGCAGCTGCGACTTAAACGAAGGGGCGTTCGCGCGGCCCTTGACCGAGCAATAAGTGCGAGGTTGCATGCTGAGGAATACGGTTCCGCAGGTTTTGCAAAGCGTCATGGCATTCACGCATTTTTCGCAACGCGCGTTGGTCACGCTGGAGCGCGAAGGCGTGCCAAATGACGGCGGGACCACCGACCATGACCATGCAAAATAACAGCAGGCCAAGCGCTTGGGCAATCATGCTGCCCGCCTAACGTTGATGGGGCAGGCCAGTAGCAAACACGGCTTCAGAACGCGTGGGGCGCGTAAGAATAAGTCAAAAACCATCGGGCGGATCCTCGCTAAAGTTCAGTTGCATCAAAACGGAAGAATTTGTTTCCGTGCGTGAAATACTATGTCGGCTCTCCCTGCGTGGATATCCGCATAAATACCTAGATGGGGCGAGGCGCTGTTAACGCGAAGCGGAACTCACCGAGGTAATGCGAGGTAATGCAAGAGATTACAAGACTTCTCTCGGACGTTTTGCTTTCGCTGATGCTGCCCAATACGCCACGGTAAGACACACCGCGAGTCAACAAAGCGTGCCCACCGCGCCGAAATTCCTAGCCATCCGTGCGCAAAAAAAACAGCCGGATCACTCCGACTGTTTTTACGCTCTCCGACCGAGGCCGGGAAGGTCCTCTGGCTAGCGCTCCGCGCGTGGATTAAACGTGACGTTGCGGCGCGATGCTGTCATGGCGCGACGTTGCGCCGCGAGGCCCATGAAGCCCAACATCAACATCATCAACGCCAAGCCTTTGCCATCAAGTCCAAACACCGGCACAGGCCCCGCGGCAGCCGCCGAGCTTGCACAGCGGTTAACCGTTTGTCCAGCGAGGTTGGTACACGCAGTGTTGGCCACCACATCGCCCAACGCGACGGTGCCGCGGAACACGATGTCGACCCGTTCACCCGCCGTGGTGGGCGTGCTGCTGGCGGTGTAGGCCAAGGTGCCGGTCACATTCAGTGTGGTGTTGCCGGCATTGAATCCGCACGTGGTAACGGCGGTCTGTGCGGACGTTCCGGTGGGTGTGCAGCTCACTGTGCCTGCGCTGTAGGCGAACCCATCAGGCAGCACGTCGGTCACGTTGAAGGCAACCGGACCTTGTGCGGCGTTGGTGATGCTGTTGTTGACCACCGTGATGGTCCACTCAACCGTGGTGTCGTCGATCATGCGGGCACGCTTGCTGATGAAGGGCGGGTCGAGCGGGGTGAGCACGTTACTGAAGCCAGCGTTGGCAACGTTTCACCCAATGCTTTCGAGCGTGAATCGACATCAAAACAATCTATCTCACTGTACGAAATTACTTGACCACTACGCTTGTATCGCAATTTCGCCGCGCCTGTCGGAACTCGCTTCGGTGAAATAGTGTTGAAGAACACCAACTACGCTCGGCTGGCGAAACTCTACGCTGCCGCAGGAAACAAGAGCGCGCCGCGCCAAACCTCACGCGCCAAACGCGTCCGCGCCAACGTCAGCGAGCGGCGATCCTACATCGAGCAAGCGGTGACAAAGCGAGCTGCCACTGTGGCTCGACTTCCAACAGATAACATGTCAAACAAGTGCTCTTCATGCCAGCACCTTAATGATGTTGCGGCAGCTGACGTGCATTATTTACGTGGATGAGATGTAGCGCACATCATGATCGCGATGTGAATGCTGCGCGGAATTTGTTGCAAGAAAGTGGGGCGTTGCGAGCAACATTAGCGGCCATAGCTTTGCCCCGTTTTAAGCCGTGTCATTAGAGCGAAATAACCAACATTTCAAATTTTCTTAATATGGCTTTTTCTTGTCTGTCGGCCTGTCGCTGAGAGCCGGCGAACGCCACAAAATAAAATCGCAAAGACAATGCTAGACCGTCGCGAGATCATCATTCCCGGCCGCGACCGTCCCTCATCGACGAATGTCGCCAACTATGCCGCGGGCAACAAGCTCGGCGCCACCAACGACTCGCATGCAGTCGAGCTGTGGTTAAACGAACGCACGGTCGGCACACGAAGAGAATACGCTCGGCACAGTCGGAGACTTTTAGCGTGGCTTGATAGCGTGCAACTGTCGCTCAATACCTGCACCTATGAGCACTTACGAAAATACTTCGATCAGCTCGATGATGCGACGCTGCTTCAAGAACACATCCAACGGTTTGTCGCGCTTGAACGTCAGGCCGATTTCAGTCGACTGTTTTCCGTGGGCGGAGACGAGGTAGTCGCTACGCCTCACCGTGCGGCGCGATCACGAAAAATTATCGTTGCGCTGTTTCGCTGGCTACAACTGTCTGGGTATGTCTCAACGATCGCAATTCCAAAAGTAAATGCCATCGACAACAGCGGCGAGGTGATCGACGAGCCGAGCGACCGCACTGAGAAACAACGCGAGCAGTTGGCCATGCGCGTGCTGGCGGACCACCAGTGGGCCATCGTCGATTCGGCCATTCAGCAACTCGATTGGCAGCGGGAATCTCAGTCACGCTGCCGCGCAATCGCCATTTGGCTGCTCGAGAGCGGTGTGCGTAGGCAGGAGCTGGCCACCGCACGGTTAGGCGCAATGCAGCGGCACGTTGACGCGACCGATGCAACGCCGGTATGGCTGTGGAGAATCGTAGGCAAGGGCAAGAAGGTTCGCTACGTCGTTGTGACGCCTGCGATGATTGACGCGTTCAAGCGATATCGCTTGGCACAAGGTATTGCCTTTTTTGAAGACGATCCGTTTTTGGTGCCTAACGTTTTAGGTGACGACGATGATCGCCCACCCGACACGTTTTTGTTTTATGGCGTGTATGGCGCGAGCACAGCCGAGGATGCATCCTCGCTAGTGGTGCAACAACATCGTCGCCGCAGCGGCGCACGGAGCATCTCGTCGACGACCATTTACAACGACGTCAAGTCGCTCGCGGCAGCGGCCGCCACAATGTGCAAAACCGAGACTGATCGTGCACGGGTAAGCCAGCTAACGCCACATTGGTTTCGTCACCGTCGAGCATTGGAGCTGACCAAACGACTGTCGCTGGTGCAAGTTGCGCAGTATCTCGGACACGCCTCGATAGAGACGACCAGGGCTTACTCGTTTGAAGAAGAAGTGGACTTGGCGAGAGCGATATTGAACACGGGCGGCTAGCGGTCTAGCGCTTCATCGCGCGCACCGGCTGAAGCTGCAACATCGCAGTAATTATTGCGATGCCGTCGCGGCTCGCTGCAGCCGCGCTTAGGCTCGGCTGGTGTGCGCACCAAAAGCTCTGAATCGGGCTGTTCGCCCTCTGTGCCGCTATCGCAGCGGATAACTGCTGCGCAGTCTTTAATACCGCTGTCGCGGTCTTTATATCCGCGTGCGGACAGTATTAATTGCTTCGCGGAGTACAGCCAAATAGCCGCGCCGCGGCCGGTCACCTCTGCAGCATCCACAACATCTACAGCGTGAACTGACAAGGCACTTGCCGCAACGAACGCAGCAAGCTGCTTTGCTGTGCCAGATCCGCGCCCCGAAGTTACCCACAAATTCTGTGGACAGTTTTCGGATGAATGATTGGAGAAGGCCGATCTCACACGCTCTCCGCCACGATGCCAGAAATGCGAACAAGTGGCTTTGACTTGCGCAATTTGAGCGATGCAAACAAGTTGCCAAGGTAGTCCTGATTTGCAGCACCGTCCTTTTTCTTCAAAGGCGGTTGTGGCTGCAATTGCTTGCGTTGTTGTTGCTCATCATCCATAACCCAAACCTTAGCAGGCGGCGGTGATGAGGAGAATTCGTTTGTGGCGACTGCAACCGTTTTCGTATCCGTATCGACCAACACAACAGCTTCCAGAAACCTCAGCGTTATCCGGTGTTGCGTCTGCGTAGCGTCGCCAACCTCTTCCACCCGCGTGGGATGAGTCACCTCGAACATGCGTCCATCGTTCACCGTGAACACAGAGCCGACCGCGTACTCGCTGGCTCGCGCTTGAGCCTCACACAATGCCGCCCATTCGCTGCGTTGACGTTGCTCCGCAAGCACGCCTTTCACAAAAGCTTTGTCCGCCTTTTCCAATGTCTTGCTCAAGTACAGAAACAGCCGTCGCCCTCGAAGGGTGAGATCTTTGAAGGCCGCTTGGCAAGTGAAGCGAAACCAAAGGAGTTGCACAGTTAATCTGCAGCCAGCTAAGCCGGTTGCCTTCACGGCGCACATTAATGTGCGCCGCTTCGCCACCGCTCACACCACGTTCCAGCAGGGGCTCGACGCCCAGCGGTAAACGTCTAGTAGTCGCACCTGCTTGCTGCTGCGCTTTGGACGGCGTAACAACGATCACTTCGCCCTCAATTTTGTAGCGTGCTCTACGAACTTCACAAATAGCACGCACGATAAAACACTAATCCTGCATGCTACTATTTAGTCACAAATGGTGTGATCGTTTCATCGACATCCGTTTTGGTCACAAATTAACCATCGCATCGGGGATAAAAGCGTGGCTATTCAAACACTTAGCATCCGCCCACCGCTTGCCGCCGCCTCACCTAGAAGCCGCTACCTCGGCCACCATCATTTTGCGTTTCTACGCGGATGGATACAGGGCCTGCCCCTGCGGGATCTGGCCAAGCGTTATCTTGAGACGGGCATGGACCTGCGGGTGGCCAAATCGCAGCTGGCCTGGCTACGCGCCGAAATGGTCGCGCTGGCGGCACGCTCAGCGCAACCTGGATTAAGCGGCCTGCTGCGCCGTTCGGCTCGCGCGCCAGACGCGCCCACGGCTGCATTAGCAAGCGCACCGCTTCCCTCACTAGATCAATTCGCGGCGCGCTTCCCCGACGGCTTTTATTCCGAAAACGAGCTCGCGCAGCTGTTCGCCGAGGAATATGCGGCCCGGCTCACGCCCTCGGAACGTCGTCGCGCACGACTTGCCGAACGGCAACTAGCAGCTCTGCGCTACCTTGAGCCGTTAACTGCAGTACCACCTCAGGGCGCTGACGGCATCGACGCTTGGTTTATTCATGCGGTGGCCGCGCGCCTAGCTAATGCGGGCTTCACCACCCTACTCCACATCCAGGACCGCTACCGCGTGTGCGGCGCCCGTTGGTGGATCGGCGTGCCGCGCTTAGGTGCGAGCGGTGCGGTTCGGATCGTTAAGTGGTGGTCGCAGCACGAGTCGTCACTGGGAACGTTGGCGCAATTCCGGCGCGGCACGATGCCTGAACCTGCGTGGAGCACAACGACACCGGTGCAACCCGGAAGCTATGTGTCCACGGCGCAAATGGTCGTCCCTTTGGAGTACATGTTGACGCCTAGCGAGCTGTCAGGCGCGGACGGCAGCAACCGACAGGTCACGGAGCGGTGCAAGCTTTTGGCCACCAACGACAACGACGCAATCCTTGCTTGGTTGTCGACGCGGCCCAGGCAATCGGCGACCTGGCGTAGCTATCGGCGTGAAGCCGAACGTTTCTTGCTCTGGGCGAGAGTCGAGCGGAACAAGGCGTTCTCGTCGGTCAGCACCGAAGATTGCATCAAATTTCGCGATTTCCTGAACGATCCACAACCGGCGTTTCGCTGGGTGGGTAGCGGCTCTCGTCCGCGTTGGTCGAGTCAATGGCGACCGTTTGCCGGCCCGCTCAGCGCATCGAGCGCGCAACATTCGCAGACCGTTCTGCGGCTTTTGTGCGAGTGGCTGGTTCGCCAATGCTACCTCGATAGCAACCCTTGGGACGGCGTGACGGTGATTGCCCGGAACCGTATTCGACTCAAGATCGGGCGCTCCTTCACGCAAGACCAGTGGGCGACCGTACAGCGATTTCTGGAAAATCTACCCGCGTCGCCAAGCTCCGTGCGGCTGCAATTTCTCGTGCCCTTTCTCTATGCCACCGGCCTGCGGTTAAACGAAATGGCTGCAGCTCAGGTTCGTCAACTGCAGTACAGCGCCGAGGCAGGCGGATGGATGCTGCACGTTCTAGGTACGGGTCTCATTGCCCGCGAGGTGCCGCTTGCCTCGGACACCACCGCCCTACTTGTGGCGTATTTGGCGACGGTCAATCCTGCAGCGTGGCTCGATATTGACCCCTCCCTCGAAGGCATGGTTGCACGCCTCGATCCTGAACTGCCTCTTCTGCGCCGCATTGAAGATCGAGGTGATGGCAACGCCAAGCTCAGTGGGTCAGCCGTATACAAAGCGCTGAAAGGTTTCTTTGCGGACGTCGCCAATCGGTCAGCCGTGCTTTCAGAGAAGGATCGAAGACTGTTCGCTGAGGCTAGCACGCATTGGTTGCGGCACACATTTGCTACGCACGCGGTTGCCGATGGCGCGCCGTTAGACATCATCCGCGACGTGATGGGTCATGCGAGTATTTCAACGACCAGCATCTACGCGTCTGCGGAGCAAAAACGAAGTACTGCTCAGATGGAGCATTTAGCGACACTCCGAGCGCAACGTGCGGCTGAATTAGAGGCGACTGGATCGCTTTAAAGCCGCTTTTCTGTGTTTCGGACCGGGTGGTATGTGAGCTATTTACGCGACGATATCAGCACCATTTTCCGGTTTTGCAAAAGCTCGCGCAAAGTTTTTACCTGCCAGGCAACTTGGTAGCGCTAATTTTTAGTTTTGCCAACAAAGGCGCACTTTTCCACGGAAAAGTCACAGACTATGGCGACGCCTACTTTTCCACGGAAAAGTGGACGCTTTTGATGCAACCCATTTTTCCGTGGAAAAGTGGGTTGTAAACACATTATTCTTCCGAATCAAGCAATGCAATGATTTTGGCAACTTTTTCAGGCGTCAGCAGGCTACTTACCGAAAGAGATAGTTTGAGTGTTATCTCGCCGCTGCTTGCGGTGCGCATTCGACACAACAATTGTCCGGTCTTGCCAGTAAAAATTTGTATATCCCTGGGCTGACGCACCACATCCGTGTGAGGAAATTTCGCCGGCGACTCAACGCTAAATTGTCGGGCCTCTCGCCAAATATCTGGAATAGCATCGCGCGCTATTTCGCCATTCTCGATCAGCGCCATGTCACGAATCACCTCGTTCTTAAAGCCGTCTCGTACCGCCAAAGAAAGAACGTAGCCCAAGCGTACGGACATGCTTTTGATATCCGATACTGCCTTCAATACCTCGGCAGGCAAACTAGCAAAGCCCAACAGATAGCTCATGTTCGAAGCAGAGAGCCGCGAGGCTTCTGCAAGCTCGGTTTTAGATGCGAACAACCCTGAGTCAAGGGCTCCAGAGAATCGTCTCGCCCTTGCATAATCGGAGAGATTCTGCCGGTCTTCGTTTTCGGCAACCATCGCACGATACGCTTGGACATCGGTCAACTCGCGAATCTGAACGTCTAAATCACCTGCGGCGTTCATCGCCGAACGCCAGCGAGCAACTCCTGCGATCACTTCGTAGCGAATGCCAGGCGCTGCTGGGTCGACGCACAGGCGAACAAGCGCAGGCTGCACTTGACCGTTAGCCTCGATCGATTTCGCAAGCGAACTGGTGTGGCCAAACTCGTCATCGGGGCGATCAGCAAACTTCCACGGTCGGCAAACAGTCGCGGGAACTCGTCCAAATCCTTTAGTCGGATAGAAGCGATGCGGCGCACGCGGTGTCACGTCTGCCACCGGTGATAACGACTCTGTACTCGGCGAGGTTGAGCCCGAGCGTTCGCTGGGCGCACTCGCTCTCGCTTCGGCCTGTGCAAGCACCAAACCCAGGGCGCCTGTGCGATGAACTTTTTTCCTACGTTCGTCGGGATTGTTAGCCATGCTTTGCCTCATCTCTACTTTTCCACGGAAAAGTAGACACTATGGTTTAACGGCCTGCGCCGCCCAGATATTTTTGAATAAATCGATCATTTGACCGTTCGCCTCGTTGAGCGAATTTATCGCGCGTTTATAGGCTTCACCCGATCCACGCGGATGCTCTGTCTCGTAAACCGTTCCGAAGTCGTTGACCGCCCGCTCGACCTCTACCGTCTGCACCATCGCCCCGGCCAGTACATGTGGCGTGAACGCGAGTCGTATCATCGCCTCGACATCCCGAGCCTCGGCGTTATTGGTGTGCTTAGTCACCATCACACTCAAAAAGTCGCGCGGCCGATTAAACACCGGACTGCTCAGCAACGAACCCATGGTTTTTGTAAAGAGATCAGCAGAACCAAAGTCCGCTATCGAGGGCGGAATAGGGATCAGCATTCCCGTAGATGCAAAGACAGCATTCATGGTCAAAAGGCCTAAGTTGGGACCGCAGTCGAGTACCACTACGTCGTATTCATCCTTGACACTATCGAGAGCCACCGACAATCGCTCGATAGCGTTGACACCAAGTGCGGCCTGATTGTTGGTGGCCGGATTGCCCAGTTGCAGCTCGCAGTCCTGCAGCTGCAAATTACTGGGCACGAGATCGATGCCTGTGAAATAGGTTTCGCGAATGATTGACAGCAACCCACCCGGATTTGAGACCAAAGTGTCACTAATGGTGTCCTCTCCGGCGATGTCCAGATCGGGAATGAAGCCAAATAGCAGTGTAAGGCTCGCCTGAGCGTCTAGGTCGACCACAAGAACTCGTAGCCCGTCGAGCGCCGCGCGCTGAGCAAGGTGAATGGCGGTTGTGGTCTTGCCGGCACCACCTTTGAAGTTGCTTACCGTACAAACCACAGGGGACGAACCCCTAGGACGAACATAGCGGGTCTTAAGCGCGTCACGGTAAGCATTGATCAGCGTTAGTGAATACGCTCGACGGCCGGCCGACCCACGCGCAGGTGCCAGCGTTGGAAACTTCTCTTCGGCGTTGCGAACGGTGTTCTCGCTCTTACCAATCATCGCGGCTGCGTCAGCAATGCCCCAGGTCCGGAGTACTTTTCGCGCACCGGGTGCTACCGACGCATCGCGTACTTTCTCGAGAAAATCACTGGTGCGCTGTGCACATTCGATTAGAGTTGCACCAAGATCGATCGTCATATCGCGCAAACCATGCATTTCGTGTTTAGAGCTGAATTGTATGCAAGGAAGCTACAAATCGATACATGAAGCTCAAAACACATTTTCTTCGAATTAGTCTTCAAAAAAACAACCCTTTGTTGATTTCTTACACTTTTCGCATTCAGATGACCTAAATAAGTGCTTTCGTCTGCTGTTTGTTGTTCTTTTTTAGGAACAACTTTATAACCTTTAGTGGCTCTCAAGTTGTTGTTTATAAACATAAAAATAGGCATTTGGTGTAGAGATTCAACGCCACTGGTGTAGATATTCTGTCTCGACTTGACCAAAGGTGTAGATTTTCATCACCACAAGTGTAGATATTCATCGCTAACGAGGCGACTTCGCTCTGCCAGTATCCGGCCGGTAACTCATTGAAAACGAGGGCAGTTTTATGCCGTGCAATGGGTGAAATACGCGCATGGGCCTAAATATCGTGCGAAAGGTGTAGAGAGTCTGTATTTGACCGCTGGATTTAGCTCGCAGCAACTGTGCTGAGGTGAAGAGGGCGCGCCTTGAAAATTAGCACTTTTGCCGATTTGAAGCTACGCTTGCGCAATGAATGTTGTGATCAGGACTGTGCCGCCACACCCAACGCTGAAAACGCCGCAAGAGCTGATACACGTTCAACACAAAATTTCCCTTAGACAGTACAAATACTGGATATTGATGCTTCGTGCCTACCGCGAAGCGTACGACTCTGGCAAGTTGGTCAACGAGGATGGCTACTGCGTTTTGCCTTTGACAACGGTCACGGCGAGAATGGGGTATCGACCGAGTAACGCAGAGTTGCGCGGCGATCTTGAGGCTATTCGTAAAGAGCCGATTATTTACAATGCGCTGCGCAAGGACGGCACTCCCGTCATTCGTGGGGCAGGTTTCATCAGTACGTGGCAGGTCGCGAGTGGCTACATTGGGTTTACGTTACCGGACATGCTTTGCCGCTGTGTAGAGCGGCTCGATGACCGCGATTCAATTTTTCATTTGTTGAACTGGTCAGTTTTCAGTACATTCGCGGGAAAACACGAAGCCAACTTGTACAAGCTTTGCAAAGACTACGTGGGCGTACGACGTACGCCGGTGCTGACGGTGTCGTCGTTTCGGGAGTACATGGGAATCTCGGATCACGAGTATCCTGAATTCAAAGCACTCAACCGGTATGTGGTGGCCGACTCCGTTCAAAGAATTAACGAAAGCGCAGCCAGCGACATCACCGTTGAGGCGGTGTATGCGCGAGAATTTCGCAAGGTGGTGTCGCTGCAATTTCTGGTTCAGCCCAAACAACAACTGACGCTTTCATGGGGCGATGAGCCAGCCTTTGCCGCGGCCCGTTCGCTCATCTCCGTTGTCCAGCAGCGTGAGTATTTGACCGCGCGAAGCGCCGACGCGATTCGCGCCTCGATCGACCGCGCCAATATCTACATAGATGAGCAGACCAAACAGGCGAAGCCGGTGCGAAACGCGGGCGGGATTTACCGCAAAGCCATTGTTGAAGACTGGGGTTCGCAGCGCTCAACAAATCAGGACCAATTGCAAGAATCAGCATTGGCGCAAGTGGCCGCGACCCTCCAACGAACCAATTTCGTTGGCGTTGAGCGAGAAAAGGAAGAAGAGGTTAGAGCGAGTGTTGAGGCGCTGTGGCAAAGGTTTCTCGGTCTTCCAGAGTTGCAGCGCGCGGAGTTAGTCGAGCTGGCGGTCGGAGACAAAAAACTGCTTCGACGTCAGTTGAATGACGTGGGACTCGAAAGCATCATCGTTAGAAACGCAATCATGCAACATCCACTTTTCCAGAAGCTTGTGGTGCGGCAACAGTAACGGCGACGATGGTGATGGTTAACCGTTCCAGTGGAAAGGCTGTGGAGTAGGTAAACAGAGGGCGGCTGATGCCATTTGTAGTGTTTGCACTCCCGTTAATGGGTGAGTAGGGTCAAACTTTGGTGTGCCAAGAGTTACTGCCGCAATTCGCAACTTTGCTGTGCTTGGAAGGCAACAAAGTCGGGTTTCGCGCTGGAAGTGAGGATATGCCGATGCTTTTTGTGGAACGGCAGTGCCATGTGTTGAGCAACTG
>JACMNN010000197.1 GCA_014378555.1 Burkholderiales bacterium
CGAAGGTATCCAGCAAACGCAAGCGAAACGGGCCACCTGACGCGGTCAACGTAATGGCACGCACTCGCCGTGGGTCGCAATCAAGCCCATTTGCGCACTGGAACACCGCGTTGTGTTCACTGTCGATGGGCAACAATTGCGCGCCAGATGCGGCGGCCTTATCGAGCAACAATCGACCCGCCGCGACGAGTGCCTCTTTGTTGGCCAGCAACACTTGCTTGCCTGCCGCGACCGCAGCCCAAGTGGATGGCAGCCCGGCAAACCCCGAAATACCTGCGACGACAACGTCAACATAGGTTGCAGCAGCGATGGCCGTTACCGCGCCATCTCCAACTTCAATCTGCACCTTGCTGCGCTGCGACACCGCCTGGAGCAGCGCCGTCGCTGCAGCGGCGTCCGCCACGGCGCAAACCTGCGGCTGAAATTCTTCAATAATTGGTATCAGCGCCTGCCAGTTAGAGCGCGCGGCGATGGCGATTAACTGAAAGCGGTCTCGATGTTGGCGCAATACGGCGAGCGTGCTCGCGCCAATGGAACCGGACGCGCCGAGCAGCGCCACGCGAATCACTGCCTCACCACAGCGATTTCACCAGCATCAACAGCACCGTCGACAGCGGCAGCACCGCTAACTGCGCGTCAATTCGGTCGAGCACGCCGCCGTGACCGGGCAACAATTGGCTTGAATCTTACACCCCCGCCTGGCGCTTCAACTGCGACTCCCAAAGGTCGCCCATCACCGCACTGGCACCCAAAAATGCGCCCGCGGCTGCGGCCAACATTAGTTGCATGACACCCGAACAAAGCCCCAGATAGAACGCCATGGCGGCCGTCCACAAGGCTGCGGCAACCACACCGCCCATCGCGCCCTCACGGGTTTTTCCGGGGCTGATAGAAGGTGCCAATTTGACTCGGCCAAACTTACGACCGACAAAATATCCCGCTAGGTCAGCCACCACCGTAACAACAATCACCGCAAACAAAAACCGTGCGCCAGCTCGCTGCAACAACACCGCTGACAGCCAAGCTGCACCAATAACAACCGGCATCGTCAAAACACTCGGCCAAGTGTTCAACACAATCGATCGACGTGAAAGCTGAAACGGTACGATCGCCAGCCAAAAAGCGACCGCTAGCAACAGAAACGGCAAAAATAATTTGAAGACTGTTTTCGCGATCTCGCTTTGCTCATCGCTAACAAACAACGCAACCGAAAACGTGGCGATTAGCCCCGCTAGGATCGCAAATGACGTAATGATTTGCGAGCGAGAAGCGCTAGGCGAGAGTCGCGCAAACTCCCAAGCCGCAGCGGCGCAAAAAATGCTGACTAACAGCGCCCATAGCGCGGTTGAACCGGTAGCCAGCGTGCCGATAACGACCACCGCTAACACCAGCGCCGTCATCACTCGAATACGTAAATTAGATCGCACGATGCTCAGGTCGTCGCCGTCACGGGGCTGTCGTGCCGCAACTGGTCACTGGTTTTGCCGAATCGCCGCTCACGGGTTGCGAACCACTTAAGCGCCTCGGCAAGCTCGGCTTCGCTGAAGTCAGGCCACAGTGTGTCGGTGAAATAGAGTTCGGTGTAGGCGAGTTGCCACAGCATGAAATTACTGATTCTTCGTTCGCCGCCGGTGCGAATGAACAGGTCCGGATCCGGTTGATCAGCAAATGCCAAATGGTTCGCAAACGTGCGCACGTCACCGCTTAACTGGGCTCGATTAACCGCTTGCTCCAGATCCCAACGTCCGCCGTAGTTAACGGCAACGTTGAGGCGAAACTGGTGATTGGCGCGGGTCAACGATTCGGCATCGCGAATCAGTTTTTGCGTTTCTTCGGTCAATACTGACACGTCGCCCACGGCGCTAAAACGAATGCCGTTGCCATGCAGTTTTTGCACTTCTTCGCGCAGCGCACGCAAAAAAAGATCCATCAAAAACGACACTTCGTCGGGGGGGCGCTGCCAGTTCTCACTGCTGAACGCGAAAATCGTCAGGCATTCAACGCCGTGCTTCATGCAACCACGGATCAACGCGCGCACCGCCTCTAAACCTTGCTTGTGTCCTGCCACTCGCGGCAGAAAGCGACGTTTAGCCCAGCGGCCATTGCCGTCCATAACCACAGCAACGTGGCGCGGCGCAGCGCTGGAGTCGATCACAGTTTCGGCAGACATGATGAACGTCTAAATCTCGAGGAGGTTCTTAGCCTAAACCGACAACAATTCGGCTTCTTTAACGGCAAATTGCCGTTCGATTTCAGCGATGCATTTGTCGGTCAGCTTCTGCACATCATCTTGCGCGCGACGCTCTTCGTCCTCTGAAATCGTCTTGGCTTTCAGCGCATCTTTCAGCGCGCTATTGGCATCACGGCGAACACTGCGAATGGCCACTCGTGCGTCTTCAGCCTCGCCCTTCACCAGCTTCACCAACTCACGACGACGCTCTTCGTTCATCATCGGCATTGGCACGCGAATCACGTCACTGGTCACTGACGGATTGAGCCCGATGTCCGCGTCGCGAATGGCTTTCTCGATCGCCTGAATCATCTTTTTTTCGTACGGCTGAACGCCCAACGTGCGCGCATCCAGCAGGGTCACGTTGGCCACACCGCTGACCGGCGTCATCGAACCGTAATACTCAACCTGAACGGCGTCCAGCATGCCGGAGTGCGCGCGACCGGTGCGAACTTTGGCGAAATTATTCTTCAGCGCTTCGAGCGCTCTGAGCATTTTCTGCTCGGCAGTTTTTTTGGTATCAGCAATCATGATCGAATCTCAACGTTTAAATTAGGGCACGCCTAC
>JACMNN010000198.1 GCA_014378555.1 Burkholderiales bacterium
GCGGTCTCGAACAGGCGGACCGCCACGCTCGCGCCCTCGTCAACACATGCGGGATATGCGGTCACGGCGCGCCCCGCGCGCTTAACCGGAATGCCTTCGGGCAAGGTGCCGATGCTCCAGGTGGTCAACCCGGTTTTTTCGATGTCTGACTCGGCGCCCCTACTGGCCGCACCATCCTGAAACGCCATGCGCGCTATCTGGCCCAATTCTTCCTGCAACTTAGCGAGGTCGCGCCCCATCGACAGCTCGTTGCCTTCGCCGTCCATCACCCGAAAATTCAGGCGCAGATGCAGCGGCAAATCGATGCGATCCCACACGCTTGCGGGCAATCGCAAATTTAAATAGTCACGCAAAAAATCAAGCATCGCATCGGCAAGCGGCTTTTCACGCGGCGTAGCGAGTTCTAGAAAGTGGGTCACACTGTCTGGCACTGGCTGCACGCGACCGCGTTCGGCCTTCGGCAACGCTTTGAAATAGGCCGAAATCTTTTCGCGGAACAGACCAGGAATTAACCAGCTTGCATAGCGATCCTCCACCGCATTCAGCAGCGCCAGTGGCAATTTGGCAGTCACCCCGTCCATCACGTGTCCGGGCTCAAATCGATAACTGACCGGCACTTCGAAGTCACCCAGCTTGAGCGTTTTTGGAAATTGCTCCTCGGTGATGGCCTCGGCACCGTGGCGCATCAGGTCGGCACGGGTCAGCCGCAGCGACTGGTCGCGGTGGCCGCGCAACTCGGCGCGCTCAAGTGGCGCAAGCGCAGTTTCCGCTTCCGCTTTCAGCCACTTTTCGAGATCAGCGCGAGTCGAAATATCGGGCGGAATGCGCACTTTGTAGAACGCAGCAATCGTCTCCTCTGAGACCAGCACATCGTTGCGCCGCGCCATATCCTCAAGCGACTGCACCTCTTTGACCAGCTTCAGATTGAACGAAAAAAACGCCGCCGTCGTTTCCACTTCACCGATGGCCAATGCGTTGGTAAATATCTCGTGCGATTCTTGCGGCGCAATGCGGCTGTAGCTGATGCGTCGACGCGCCACGATGGTCAGGCCGTACAGCGACACCCGTTCGCTGGCGATCACTTGGCCGCTGGCACGATCCCATTTTGGTTCGAAATAATTGCGGCTAGCCACATCCCCTGCAGCTGCTTCAATCCATTCAGGATCAATGCGGGCCAGGGTGCGCGCGAACAGCCTTGTTGTCTCAGCAAGCTCGGCCGCAACCAGCCATTTCAAGCCCTTTTTATCAACCCCGCTGCCGGGGAACGGATAGAACTTAATGCCACGCGCGCCCAAGAAATAGTCACCGTCCTCGGCCTTCATGCCGATGTTGCCCAGCAAACCGGGCAGCAGCGCGCGGTGCAGGTTTTCGAACGGCGCTTCTCGTGATAATTCGCCTTCCGTGTTCCAGCCAAGGTCGCGCAGCGAATCGCGCAGTTGGCCGTGCAAATCTCGCCACTCGCGCAACCGCAACCAGTTCAAAAACTTCTCGCGACACGCCTGCACCTGCCTTTTGTGCCCGCCCTCTTCGCGCAGATCGATGAAGAATTTCCACACATTGAGCAACGATAAAAAGTCGCTCTTCGTGTCTTTAAACCAAGTGTGCGCGCGATCGGCCGCGTCGCGCGCCTCAAACGGCCGCTCGCGCGGATCAGGCACCGACAACGCCGCTGCGATCACCAATACTTCAGGCAACACGTTGCGCGTTTTAGCCTCGATCAGCATGCGTCCAATACGTGGATCGAGCGGAATACGCGACAACTCGCGACCGATAGCGGTCAGTTCGGCCTCACCGTTCAGCGCGCCCAGTTCTTGTAATAACGCAATGCCATCGGCAATCGCGCGATTGCTGGGCGGCTCAATGAACGGAAACTCCTGCACCCGACCGAAGCCCAGCGACGACAGCCGCAGGATCACACCCGCCAACGATGAGCGCAAGATCTCGGGATCGGTAAACGCAGAGCGCGCGTTGAAATCGTCTTCGGTATAAAGCCGCACGCAAATACCCGGACCGACGCGACCGCAGCGGCCGGCGCGCTGATTGGCGCTGGCCTGCGAAATCTTCTCGATTTGCAGCATCTGCACTTTGTTCTTGACGCTGTAGCGATTGAGCCGCGCGATACCGGTATCGACCACGTAGCGAATGCCCGGCACCGTCAGCGACGTCTCCGCAACGTTGGTGGCCAAAATCACCCGACGTCCGTTTGATCCGGAAAAAATGCGCTGCTGATCCTGCACCGAAAGTCGCGAAAATAACGGCAAGATTTCGGTGCCCGGCTTCAGGCGACGACGCAAAATATCCTGCGTTTCACGAATCTCCCGCTCGCCCGGCAGGAACACCAGCACGTCGCCCGGCCCCTGCAGCCAAAGCTCGTCCACGGCGTCGGCAATCGCCTCCTCCATTTTTTCTTCGTCGTCGTCCTCGCTCTGCGCGGCGCGGTAAAGCACGTCCACCGGATAGGTGCGGCCCGACACCGCAATCAGTGGTGCGGGCTTGCCGTTCCGATCCTGAAAATGCAGTGCAAAGCGCTCTGCGTCAATGGTGGCCGAGGTGATGATGACCTTAAGATCAGGCCGCTTCGGCAGTAATTCGCGCAAGTAACCGAGCAGAAAATCAATGTTCAGCGAACGCTCGTGCGCCTCGTCGATGATGATGGTGTCGTAGGCGTTAAGAAATTTGTCGCCCTGCGTTTCAGCCAGCAGAATGCCGTCAGTCATCAGCTTAATAAAGCCGTCCTGCGCACCCTTTTCGGTAAAACGCACCTTGAAACCGACGCTCTGACCGACCTCCTCGCCCAACTCTTTAGCGATGCGCGTGGCCACGCTACTGGCGGCAATTCGACGCGGTTGGGTGTGACCGATCAAGCCATGCCGACCGCGCCCCGCAGCCAAAGCGATTTTCGGCAACTGGGTCGTTTTGCCGGAGCCGGTTTCGCCGGTGAGCACGACCACTTGATTGTTGCGAATGAGTGAGGCAATTTCATCCGCCCGCTCCGACACCGGCAAACCTTCGGCGTAAAGAATCGAGGGTGAACGCGACAGGCGATCACGAAACCGATCTTCCGCGCGCTCAATTTCGCTCGCGAGCTGATCCGGTTTGAGTTGTTTTGCCCGGCGGGTGATGCGCCAATAGTCCGCGAGCAGGACGGTTTGGCGATTGAGGAGCGGAGTGGCGATATTTGCGGTCATGTTCACTCGCAATTCTAAAGCGAGCAGATACAGCTTTTCTCCACGATGGCTGTTTGATTGGGGCTAACGCGCAATTTAGCCGAAGTCGACTAACAGCCATAATGTAGTTTTTACCCATATGCCGATTTGCTTTCAGTGAAAAGCTGTTAATTTCAGCGTCTTGGGGCTGATGGTTTTGTACGCGACGCGGAAAGGGTTTCGCCCAAGCCAAAAATGGCCCAAAAGTGGCTACACTGGCCGCGTCTACCTCTGCAACACTGGAAGCCGTTCGATGAAACGAATCAATCAATTTTTCGCGCTGGCAGCCTGTACCGCCGCGCTCGTCTCCGCTGGCGTCACCGCTAATCCGCTGCGCTGGGCGGCGTCGGGTGATCCGCAGACGATGGATCCGCATTCGCAGAACGAGGGCCTGACCAACTCGGTCAACTCGCAGGTGTACGAGTTCCTGTTGCACCGCGATAAAAAGCTCAAGCTGGGACAAGGTTTGGCCACCGAGTGGAAACAGATTGACCCGCTGACCTGGCAGTTCAAGCTACGTCAGGGCGTGAAATTTCACGATGGTTCGGCGTTTACCGCTGACGACGTGGTGTTCTCGATGGAGCGAGCGAAACATGCAAACTCTCAAGTGCGCGTGTACGCCAATCAGGCCGGCACCGCCAGAAAGGTGGACGACTTCAACGTCGAATTCAAGCTGCCGCAAGTCAACCCGATCTTTCTCGATCACGTCGCTGCGCTCATGATCATGAGCAAGTCGTGGTCTGAGAAAAACAACTGCGTCACCCCGCTCGATTACAAAAACAAAGAGGAAAAATTCACCTCGCTCAACGCCAACGGCACCGGCCCGTACCGCTTAGTGAGTCGGCAGCCAGATATCAAAACCATCTGGAAGAAAAACGACGCATGGTGGGGCAAGCACGAGGGCAACGTCACCTCGGTCACCTACACCTCGATTAAGAACGACGCCACACGCGTGGCCGCATTGATCTCCGGCGAAGTGGATTTCATTCTTGATCCGCCCCCGCAAGACATGGAGCGACTGGAGAAAACGGCCAACGTAAAAGTGGTGAACGGCGTTGAAAACCGGGTGGTGTTCATCGGCATGGATCAGGCGCGCGATGAGCTGCTTTACTCCAGCCTTAAAGGCAAAAATCCGTTCAAGGACAAGCGCGTGCGTCAAGCGATGTATCAAAGCATCGACATCGAGGCCATCAGGGTCAAATTGATGCGTAACCAGGCGTTTCCCACGGGCAGTATGACAGCCTCACCGCTGGGCGCGTTCAACGATGCCGCGATTGAAAAACGCCGTCCGTTTGACGTGGCCGCTGCAAACAAACTCATGGCCGAGGCGGGCTATCCGCAGGGCTTTGAGGTGACCTTGCATTGCCCAAACAATCGCTACATCAACGACGAAAAAATCTGTCAGGCGCTTGCCGCGATGTGGGCAAAAATCAACATCAAAATCAAGCTCGACGCCCAACCTCGAGCGATCTACTTTCCGCGCCTCGACAAGCTCGACACCTCGCTCTACATGCTGGGCTGGGGTGGAGCGATAACCGATGCAGAAACCACCCTAACCCCGGTGCTGCGCAATCGTCAGACCGGTGGCATCGGCGACTACAACTACGGCAATTACAAAAACGCCAAACTCGACGAAGCCGCTGCGGCCTCAAGCAAAGAGGCCGACGTGACCAAGCGCACCGCTCTGATCAAACAAGCCCTGCTCGCCCACAATGACGAAATCAACCATTTGCCCCTGCATCGTCAGGTCATTCCGTGGGCGACACGCAGCAACGTGACCGTTGTTCATCGTGCCGACAATTTCGTGCAATACGAGTGGATCTCAGTGAAGTAATTTCGCCGCGGGCTCAAGCGGCTAGCCGCGCCTGGCGCCCGTAAAAACAGGCCGCACCCAGCGGCCTGTTTTTGTTTGGGCGGTTGGCAACACCGCCGCGCCGCAGCTTCGTCGCTTGTCAGCGCCCAACGTAGCTGGTCAGCCAAAACCCGGCGGCGGCGCGCGACCTGTAGCTCGGGACTAATCGCGTCGTCATAATAGGGGGATTGGCTTAATTTTCCCCACTAGACAATGAACATGCGCAAACCATCCTTATTGCTCCAACGATACCTCTCTGCAATGATGCTCTTGGTCAGCGGCGCTGCGGCGGCGCAGACGCCAGTGACCGTTGTTGAGTACTACAACAAAAACATTGCGGCGTACTTTCTAACCGGGCGTGCGACCGAGCAAGTTTCGCTCGACGCTATCAGTGACTTTCAGCGCACCGGCGCGACCTTCGTGGCGACCTCGTCGACGGGCGCCGTAGCGCCGCTCGACAGCGTATGCCGGTACCGGATCAACGTACCCGGGTCGACGTTTTCGTCACATTTTTATGGGCTCTCCGCCGATTGCACGTTAATTGCGTCGGCGAATCTGGCGAATTTTTCGTACGAAGGGCTCGATTTCGCGGTGGTAAAACCCGTGGCGGGCGCCTGCCCGCTCGATTCACCGGTACCGATATATCGTGCGCTGCACAACCTTTCTCCCGTGGATGTGCCAAACCATCGCTACAGCGTCAGCTACAGCGGCTACCAAGAAATGTTGACGCGCGGTTGGGTTGGCGAAGGTGCTGTTTTCTGCGCGCGCTCAGCTACGCAACCGACGCCGCGACCTAGCTTTGTTGCATCGTCCTCGGTGAGCGACAAATGCGAGGTGCCACGGGTGGGTGCTAGCGCGTTTACCGGCCAAGCATTCCCCGATCAGCAGGGCACCCTCGCAGACGAGAAAAGTTGGCTACGGTCATGGAGCGACGAAACCTACCTGTGGTACCGCGAAATTCCAAACTTGAATCCGGACAGCTTCTCGACCACCGCCAGTTGGTTCGCGGCGCTGAAAACTCCGGCGCTCGCGCTATCCGGCGCGCCTAAAGATCGCTACCACTTTACGGAAGATACCCTGAGCTACGAAGCCGGGAACGCCGGTGTGAGCTACGGATATGGCGTGCAATGGTCAGCAGTGCGGTCATCACCACCAAGGCAATGGATCGCTGCGGTGGTCACACCCGACTCGCCGGCAGCGCTTGCGGGCGTTCAGCGTGGCGACAGCATCTACAGCGTGGATGGCGCAATTTTTCGCGACACAGCCAACGTAGGCGTGCTCAACGCTGGCTTAACTCCAGCCACGATCGGCGCGAGCCACACCTTTGTTCTAACGCCCGCAAGCGGTGGTGCGCAAAAAACCGTCATGCTCACCTCGGCGTCGGTTGCCATCCGTCCGGTGCCGGTCAGCGGCATCATCAACACAGCGGGGGGCAAAGTTGGCTACATCGCCTTCACTACCTTCAACACCTTCACGTCGGAAAAAGCCATCGCAGATGCGATTGCGGGCTTAGCGGCTAGCGGCGGCATCACCGACTTGGTGCTTGATCTGCGCTACAACGGCGGCGGTTATTTGTTTATCTCTGCACAAACTGCGTTCATGATTGCGGGTAACGCTCGCACTGCCGGAAAAAATTATGAGGTCAACAAAACCAACGACAAAAAACCGTTTGGTCAAGACGATGCCACCCCGTTCTACAACGTAGGGTCAGGCTACACGGGAGGCGTTGCCAACGGTCAACCCCTGCCCTCACTAAATCTTCGTCGCGTTTTTATCCTAACCTCCGCCGGCAGCTGTTCAGCCTCTGAAGCGCTTATCAACGGCCTGCGTGGAATTGATGTTGAAGCCATTTTGATCGGTGGGAAAACGTGTGGCAAACCTTACGGCTTTTTCGCTGCGAGCAACTGCGGCACCACTAATTTTTCGATCCAGTTCACCGGCGTGAATAACAAGGGTGCGGGCGACTATATCGATGGTTTCGCACCCACGTGTGCAGCCAGTGATGACCTGACCAAGCCACTGGGTGACCCGACTGAAGGTCAGCTCGCCGCGGCATTGGCCTACCGAAACACCGGCGCGTGCGTTCCAGCCGCCTTAGCCAACGACAGCGTCAAAAAGACCGTAACAGTGAACGACGAAAACGACCCACAGGCCGTGCACGAGTTCTCCCGCCCGAGCGATCAAGCCAAACTGATGTTGCCCGCAGATGCACCGCGTGGCAACGCGAAAGCGATCGAACCGAGAGCCCCGACGGTGCTCGGTTCGCTTGCTCCCTAAGCTAATTGAACCTCAACGCTCGTCAACGTCGAAGCCACCAAAGATCGCCTTGATTTTGGCCTAGGCTCACGTCGACGAGCGACTAAAGTGGGACGGTCGTAGGTACATTCGGGCGACACGTTTGTACGTTCAGTTTTATTAACGTAACGCAAATCCGGCGTCATCGCATTGGGGTTATCGCGGCTGCCAATAGATCTCCCTTGCGACTTATACTGTTGTCTGAGTCAACACGCGCTTCGGCACCCGTCGACACGCTTGGGGAGGCCTTTTCTAAGTTGAGCTACGCGCTCGCGACTCGCGGCGCGGCCCTCGACAGTCATTCACTCACGGGGACACATTTTGAAGATTAAATTATCGCTACTCATCATGGGCGGGGTTGGCTGCGCGACTTTGGTGGGCTGCGGCTCCGATGACGCGGTTGCGCTGAACACCGCACCGACATTTGTCAGCGGCACCATTCAGCGTGTCGTCAACGACGGCACAACCAACGATTTGCTCACCGCTGGCCTAGGCAAAACGGGACTGCAAAGTGCTGTCGCGCCCACCATCACCGACGCGGCAAATCCGATTGCCTCCGAGCTGCGCCGACTCGCCATCTACAACAACTATCGCGCACTGGTCGACATGACCACCAACGGCGGCTTTGGCGTGCTGTACGGACCCAACGTTGACGCGGGTGGTGTTGCCGGCACCAGTGAAGGCAAGATTGCTGGCGTTGAATACATCGCCTACTCAGACGAAGGCACCGGTAAGCAAAACGTAACAATGATGGTGCAGATTCCATCCACATTCAAGCCAGATTCGCCGTGCATCGTGACCGCCGCTTCGTCCGGATCACGCGGCGTTTATGGCGCGATTGCAACGGCGGGCGAATGGGGCCTTAAGAAAGGCTGTGCGGTGGCCTACACCGACAAAGGCACCGGCAACGGCGCCCATGATCTGACATCAGGCACTGTGTTTGACATCAACGGCCGCCCCTCCACAACAACCGCTGGCGCGCAGTTTGTTGCGACCACACCCGCAGGCACAGTGGCCAACAACCGAGTGGCGTTCAAGCAAGCCCATTCGCAACAAAACCCCGAAAAAGATTGGGGCAAGTACACGCTGCAAGCGGTCAAGTTTGCGCTGTTTGCATTGAACGAAGAACTGGCGCCGAAGAACGGCACCGCAAGCACGGTCAAGTTCACGCCTGCCAACACGCTGGTGATCGCGTCAAGCGTTTCCAATGGCGGCGGCGCCGCACTGATGGCGGGCGAACTCGACACCGAAAATCTCATCGACGGCATCGCGGTCGGCGAGCCGCAAATTCAGCCCGATGGCAGCGGCGGTGCCACCGTTAAATTCGGCACAGCGACGGTGACCAATGGTGGCAAATCGCTGATGGATTACACCGCACAAGCCATGCTGTATCAACCATGCGCAGCACTTGCAGCCTCGGTTGCGGCAGCCCCCGGCGTAGCATTCGTCAACGCGGCAGCCGGCGCAGGACGCTGTACGTCACTAGCAGCGAAAGGCTTGTTGACGTCAACCACCACCGCCACGCAAGCCGAAGAAGCGCTCACCAAAATTCGTGCGGCTGGCTGGTTGCCCGAGTCGGATTTGCTGCTTGCGTCGCACTTCGCTTTTGCCATCCCAGCAATTGCCGTGACCTACATCAACAGCTACGCGCAAGCCAACGTCGCCGACAGTTTGTGCGGTTACGGCTTTGCCGCGACTGGCGCTGATCTCAAGCCGACGGCATTTAATCCACTCACCTTTCTGCGCGTATTTGCCAACGGTAACGGCATCCCCGCTACCAGTGGCATCAACATTGTTAACTTTAGTAATCCGGGCGGGGCCATTCTCGAAGGCGCGGGCTCGGCCTCAGCCGGTGGCAAGCTCGATTACAACCTTGACGGCGCGCAATGCATCGCGGCCAAAGTAACGGACGCGACGGTCGCGGCCAACATCAAAGCGGTGCAACGCTCGGGCAAATTGCAGGGCAAACCGACCATCATCGTGCATGGTCGTAACGACGCACTGGTGCCTGTGAATCACTCGTCGCGACCTTACGTCGCGCAAAATAAAGTTAATGATGCCAACAGCAAATTGACTTATGTTGAAGTCACCAACGCGCAGCATTTCGACGCGTTCATCGGTAACGCCGCGCTAGGCGGCTACGACACGCGCTTCATCCCGCTGCATGTGTACTTCAATCGCGCCATGGATGCGATGTATGACCATCTGCAATCAGGCAAAGCGCTGCCACCGTCACAGGTGGTGCGCACTACACCGCGTGGTGGCGCGCCAGGTGCCGCGCCTGCGATCAGCGCTGCAAACGTGCCGGCGATTAGCGCCACACCTACGGCTGCCGACGCCATCACGTTCAGCGGCACGACGCTGACGATTCCGCAATAAGCAAAAATCACCAGATGTCGCATTAGGTCGCGATAGAGCGGCGGCTTCAAACGCCGCTGAAACATCTAAATTTGGCGTAGCCTCAAGCTGCGCCATTTTTTTTGCCAAAAACTCCTATGACCTCTCCCTATCCGCACCTGCTAGCCCCGCTCGACCTTGGCTTCACCACGCTTAAAAATCGCGTGCTCATGGGCTCGATGCACACCGGACTTGAGGACAAGGCGGAACACTTTCCGCGGCTTGCCGAATACTTCGCAGAACGTGCGCGCGGCGGCGTTGCGTTGATGGTCACCGGCGGTTACGCACCGAACATTGAAGGCTGGTTATCGCCGTTTGGTTCGCGCCTCGCCTCCTCCGCCGCGGCAAAAAAGCACGTTCAGGTGACCAACGCCGTTCACACCGAAGGCGGCAAAATTGCGCTGCAAATTTTGCATTCTGGTCGCTATGGCTACAGCCCGTTTTCGGTGGCGCCTTCGCGCCTGAAATCACCCATTACGCCGTTCACGCCGCGCGAGCTTTCGGCGCGCGGTATCGAGCGGCAGATTCGCTGCTTTGTGCGCTGTGCGGTGCTGGCGCGTGAGGCCGGTTATGACGGTGTTGAGATCATGGGCTCTGAGGGCTATTTCATCAACGAATTTTTGGTCAACTACACCAATCGGCGTACCGATGAATGGGGCGGCAGCTATGAAAATCGGATGCGCCTGCCGGTTGAAATCGTTGCGCGGGTGCGCGAAGCCGTGGGTAAAGACTTCATCATCATCTACCGCTTGTCGTTGATTGATTTGGTGCCCGGTGGCAGCTCGTGGCAGGAGGTGGTTCAACTCGCCAAGGCGGTCGAAAAAGCCGGCGCGACCCTCATCAACACCGGCATCGGCTGGCATGAAGCAAGGGTGCCCACCATCGCCACCAGTGTGCCGCGTGCAGCATGGACGTGGCTGACCAAAAAGCTCAAACCCGAATTGATGATTCCGGTCATCACCTCGAACCGCATCAACGTGCCCGAGGTGGCCGAACAGGTGCTCGCCGACGGTTGTGCCGACATGGTGTCGATGGCGCGCCCGTTTCTCGCCGACCCCGAATTTGTCAATAAAGCAGCGCAGGGTCGTCGCGACGAAATCAACGTTTGCATCGGCTGCAATCAGGCCTGTCTCGACCACATTTTCGCGCGCAAAATGTCAAGCTGCTTAGTCAATCCGCGCGCTTGTCACGAGACTGAACTGGTCTATCGACCGACACCCAAACGGCGCAAATTTGCGGTGGTCGGCGCGGGCGCTGCGGGCATCGCAGCGGCCACCGTGCTCGCCGAGCGCGGCCACGAGGTGCATCTGTTTGAATCTGCCGACCGGGTCGGCGGCCAGCTCAATATGGCGGCCAGCATTCCCGGCAAAGAAGAGTTTCACGAGATGCTCAAATACTTCAAGCGCAAGCTCGAAGTCACCGGCGTTAACGTTCATCTCAACACGCGCGCCGACGCCACCTCAATGGCAGCGGGTGGTTATGACGAAGTGTTTCTTGCGTCCGGTGTCACGCCGCGCGACCCGAAAATTCCCGGCCAAGATCACGGCAAAGTACTGTCGTATGTAGACGTACTTGCACGCCGCGCAACGGTCGGTGAAAAGGTGGCGATCATCGGCGCCGGTGGCATTGGTTTTGACGTCGCCGAATTTCTCGCCAAGGGCGACCATTCGCCCACCATGCACTTGGATGAATGGCTCGCGGAATGGGGCGTCGTCGATCCTGCAATCGCGCCGGGCGGCATCAGCAAACCGCAACCGGCAAAGTCGGCGCGCCAGATCACGCTGCTGCAACGCAAAGCAGGCAAACCCGGCGCCGGTCTCGGCAAAACCACTGGCTGGATTCATCGCGCCGAACTCAAATCACGCGGCGTCGAGATGATTGGCGGCGTCAACTACGAGCAAATTAGCGATCAGGGCCTGCTCATCACTTACGGTGAAAAACGCGACAACGCAACCTGGCTGGATGTAGACACCATCGTGATGTGCGCCGGGCAAATTCCGCTGCGCGAACTGGTTGAACCGCTGCAAGCCGCTGGCATCAAAGTCACGCTACTTGGCGGCGCGGACGTAGCGTCAGAACTCGACGCAAAACGCGCGATCAATCAGGCGAGTTACGCGGCGGCGGCAGCATAGGAGGCTGGCAGCGTGCATCAAACTTGTCCTTACAGCTTTAATTTAAAACCTAATTGGGCTGGCGCACGGCAGCTGAAAATTGCATAAGTCGACTATTTGAATATTTTTGCAGCAACGTCCGTTGGCTGGCTTTTTGGTGGAGAAGCTGTTGCAGTTTATGGTGCGTTTTTTACAACTTGTTGTTGATTTAGTCATATGACTTAGTCCATACTCCCATCTTACCAAATCCCACCTTGACTAACATGCCGACCCTCGTCAACGTTCACGACGCTAAAACGCGCTTTTCGCAACTGCTGGAGCAAGCTCACTCCGGGCAGGAGATCATCCTTGCCAAAGCGGGCAAGCCTTACGCCCGCATGGTGCCGCTCGCCGCGGACGCGGGCAAGCGGCAGCCGGGACGTCTGGTGGGACGCGTTGACGACGCGTTCTTCGACCCGCTACCGGAGACTGAGCTCAACGCGTGGCACAGCTAGGTCAGGATGAAGCTTCTGCTGGACACCCACGCCCTGCTCTGGTGGTGGACCAACGACGCACGGCTGTCGGTTAGGGCGCGTGCGGCCATCGCCGATGATTCCAACGACATTTGGGTAAGTGCTGCCAGCGCTTGGGAAATTGCCACCAAACATCGTCTGGGCAAACTGCAGCAAGCCGCCGATGCTGTCAGTCGTTTCAACGAACTAGTCGCCGCTGACGGATTCAACCACTTAGCCGTGAGCTACTTGCACGCAATTCGCGCAGGCGGCCATCAACACGAGCACCGCGACCCGTTCGACCGCATGCTCGTTGCGCAGGCAGAGCTTGAGGGCGCAACGCTGGTGAGCTGTGATCCGGTAATTGCCCAAATGGGGGTAGGCTTGTTGTGGTGATGCTTAGAGAACAACGATTCAATCGCCATGTTCGTCGTTCCGCCACGGCCTTCGCCGCGTTCACTGTAGGCCGGAATCCATGCTGCCCTACAAAATCAACGAGCTGTGTAGCGTGTGAGTGCCAAGAAAGTCGAATAACCCGCTAACGCAGCGAGTCATTCTTTGGTCTTAATCGACTGGCTGATGTTTTATACGCCCATGGCCGCACCGTCACTACGCGGATCATGCGCCCCGGTGATCCCGCCCGCAGCGTCGATAACAATGGCTCCAGCTTGACCGCCGAGAGGACTATTAGAGTCGATCGGGCTCATCTCGTGGCCACGTCGCGCCAGTTCAGCGAACACATCGGCGCCGGCGTTGCGCTCAAGCTTCAGGCTGTCGCGGCTGTCGGAGAACGTCTTGCCCAGTAGAAAGCGTGGGCGACTCAGTGCTTGAAGCGGATCGAGCTTGTAGTCGATCAGGCGCGTCAGCACCACCGACAAGGTCTGCGGTTGGCCGTCGGCGCCCTGGGTCCCGTACAGAATATGCGGCTTGTTGTCTTTAAGCGCCATGCCGGGCGTGAGCGTGTAGAAAGGCCGCTTGCCAGGCTGAATCACGTTCGGACTCTTAGGGTCGACACTGAATCCAGCACCACGGTTTTGCCAGATGATGCCGGTATCTCCGACCACGACGCCGCTGCCCCAGTCAAAAAAGATGCTTTGCAAGATGCTGACACTGCGCCCTTCAGAATCGGTCGCGCCGATGTACACGGTGTCACCGGTTTTGAAAACGTGCGGCCAAGGCAGGGCGCGGTTCTTGTCGATGGCGGCCGCTTTGCGCGCGAGATGCTCTTTAGACAGCCAAACGTTGACCGCCTGGGTAACGAAGTCTGGATCGGCAATGCCCGGACGGTCGAGAAAGGCTTGCTTGACTGCTTCAACGCAGAGGTGGTAGTGATCGGCGCTGCCCTCCTGCACGTTCTTTAAGTCGAACTCCCTGAGCATGCCCATGATCTCAAGGGTGGTCACGCCTTGGGTGGGGGAAGGCGGCGCCAAGAGCGTCAAGCCGCGATAGTCCAGTGTGAGCGGCGCGGCTTCCTTGGCGACTGTTTTCTTCAAGTCGGATTGCGTCAAGGGCGATCCAGCGGCTTGCAGACCTTTTGCGATCTGCGCGGCAAGCTCACCTTCGTAGAAATCGCGTGGTCCGTTGTTTGCAATCAACTTGAGACTGCGGGCCAGCTCTGGCTGCTTGAAGGTTTCTCCCACCAGCGGGATTTTCCCGTTCGGCATGAACACCTTGGTGAAACCGTGCCAATTGGCGACTTCGTCTTTGCGAGCGTTATGCCAGTAAACCTGCGACGCGGTAGTCGGAAAGCCGCCTTCTGCGTAGCCAATCGCATCGCCTAGCAACGACGCAAAACTTCTTTTTCCGCCCCAGTGTTTTTTCGAAAATTCTTGCGCTCTGTTCCAAGTGTCCACAGTACAAGCCGAAGTGACGGTCGAGCCCGCGCCGCGCAATGGAATGCTGCCGGCGTAGGCAGGTGGCTTCTCGGCCGCCTGGCCGATACCCATCAAGGTTGTTTTACGACCCTCGCGATCGGCAACGATCCAGACTGCATCACCACCAATCCCGCAGAAATGCGGGTAGGTAACTGCAATCACGGCCCCCATGGCGATAGTTGCTTCAATCGCATTACCGCCCTCGCGCAACACCTTCAAACCCGCTTCTGTAGCTAGCGTGTGGGGACTGGTCACCATGCCCTTGTTTGAACTGGCAAGCGCGGTCTGTTGCGCGAGTGCGAACGGCGTGTGACCCATTGCAACTGCGCCAGTCGTGGCTGCCATGCCTGTCAAAAATTTGCGCCGTGCAGTCGATTCGGATGCATCGGATAGGTATGTTTTCATCTGTCGCTTTGTATGTTGTTGAACTAGTGATCCTGCAAATAAGTATTCACAGGCTGATGGGTTCGATACAGCAACACTGATTCTGTAACTTCGCAAAATTGCTTTCGTTGCCGGGTTTCGAAATTGTGGACAGGTCGTTGCTTTTGAGGACGATTTCGGTGCTTTATTAGGTTGCATGGGGAGATAGATTTTCTTTCCGCTGAACGCCTGCTCGTTCTGCTTGAAAAGTCATATTGAATCGCTGCTGCTGGTCTGCGTCGAACACTCGGAGGCGGATGTTGATCAGCGGCTGCAACGACCCATGGATTTACTCGTTAAATTCTGTCGTGCCCAATTTGTATTCATTGATTGCATTGATTGCAATGCAGTCTAATTTTCGGCATGTCTGGCACGACCTGTTCAGAGCGGCGCTGCACCTGGCGACTCACCGCCACAATCTCATGTCGTTCTAAACGCGGCCAATCAAAAATCCACCGCCAGAAACGCAACACTTGTACAAAACACCGCGCTGGCGTTGAATTTGCTATTGGCGAGCGCAATAACAAACGCCTAACATCGGGCTTTCAAAGTCGCTTGATCGCCCCGTCGCTTTACGGGCAGCAGGGGCGAAAATCATTTTTTAACGAGGAACCCATGAAGTCCATTCATTCACTCAGCATGGTCGCTTTGTCTATTACGGCCGCCGCCGTACTCACTGCCTGTAGCGGCGGTAACGACGTTGCGACCGGCCCTGCCATTGACCTGACCAACGGTCGGGGCACGCTGGTTGCCAACCCGCCCGTGGTGCTCGCTAGCTTCCCGACCGCGGCCGATTTCAACGGCGCGCTTTCGGCGTCCGCCAGCGGTCGAAACCTGCTGGCATTGGCCGGCACGCCCAAGTGCGGCATCAATTTCCATTACATGGAATACAACACCATCGGCGCCCTGAACGAGGCCACCAACGCCACCGGCGGCATTATGGTTCCCACCGGAACTGATCCTGCGTGTTCCGGCGCGCGGCCAGTGTTGCTGTACAGCCACGGCACTACTGTTGAAAAAAGTTTCAACATGGCAAGCCCGGCTAACGGTGAAGCGGGGCTAGTCGCGGCGATGTTCGCCGCGCAGGGCTGGATCGTGGTTACGTCTAATTACGTGGGATACGACGCCTCGCGCTCGACCTATCACCCGTACCTGCTGGCCGAACAGCAGTCCAACGACATGATTGATGCGCTGCGTGCAGCGCGTCGGTCGTTTGCAAATATTGGCGCCAACGATTCCGGCAAGCTGTTCCTGTCGGGTTACTCGCAAGGTGGGTTTGTGTCGATGGCAACGCATAAGGCGATGCAGACCAATTATTCGAGCGAATTTAAAGTGACGGCGTCGGGCAACATGTCGGGCCCGTATTCGCTGACCAAATTTTTCCAGACGGTATTTGCAGGCGGCATCAATGCCGGCGCGACGGTGTTCACGCCGCTTATCCTGACCAGCTGGCAGAAGGCTTACGGCAACTTGTACAACACGCCGTCCGACGTATATGAGGCCCCTTACGCCACCGGTATCGAGACGTTGATGCCAGGCGCCCTGACCACCACGCAATTATTTACCTCGGGCAAACTGCCGACAAAGCTGTTCGCTTCCGGCCCGTTAGTCACGCCAGACCCATCCCTGAACGCGTTATTTGCCGCGGGCATCGGCACGCCTAACCTGATTAAAGACAGCTATCGTCAGGCGGTGCGCAGCAATTCAGCGCATCCGCTGTTTGCTGCGGCGGCAAAGAACGACTTGCTGAATTGGACACCGACCCGGCCGGTAGCGATGTGCCTAGGCGCGCAAGACCCAACGGTTTTCGGCACCAACACCAGCGACGCTGCGGCCTACTTCGCAAGTAAGGGTGCAAGTTCATTGGTCACCGTGTTCGATCTTGAGAACGCCGCGACGGTGGGCCCCGCTTTGGCAGGCGGGTTTGCGCAGTTCAAAGCGGGCGCAGCTGCCGACCCCAGCTTGGGTGCCAGCGCAGCCGAGCGCGTGCTAAGCGTCTATCACGGCGGGCTGGTGCCACCGTTTTGTAGTCTCGCTGTGCGTGGCTATTTCCAGCAGGTGTTGGCTGCTGGGTTGTAACGACGCAAATGCGGCGAGCAGCTTGCGGCTGTAACCCGCAAAAAAAAATGGGCCTTCGGGCCCATTTTTGTTGCACGCTGCATCGCTGTGCCGCCGTGAGACCGTGACGCTTGGTCCGCCTAAAACGGGCTATCGCCACCAAACCTAGGCGCTGCATTTGAGCCGCGCACCGATTGAATCGGCGACGACGGCATGTACGAATCGGTCGCCGCATAATTCTCAAACCGCGTGAACTCGCCACGGAAGGTGAGATTAACCGTGCCAATCGGGCCGTTACGCTGCTTGCCGATGATGATTTCAGCGACACCCTTTTGCGCGGATTCTTGGTTGTAGACCTCATCGCGATAGATGAAGAAAATCACGTCGGCGTCCTGCTCGATTGCGCCCGATTCACGCAGGTCGCTCATCACTGGGCGCTTGTTCGGACGCTGCTCTAGCGAGCGGTTCAACTGCGACAGCGCAATGACTGGCACCTGCAGCTCCTTGGCTAACGACTTGAGTGAGCGCGAAATTTCTGACACTTCGGTCGCACGATTTTCTCCAGTACCGGACGAGCTCATCAGCTGGATGTAGTCCACGATGATCATGCCGAGGCCGCCAACCTGACGCGCCAGCCGCCGCGCCCGTGCGCGCAACTCAAACGGATTTAAGCCGGCTGTCTCGTCGATGTACATCGGCGCGGAATCAAGCAGCGATAACGCTTCGGTGAAGCGCTGCCAATCGCCCTCGCTCAGTCGACCGGTGCGCAGCTTGTGCTGATCGAGCTTTCCGACCGATCCAATTAAACGCATCGCCAATTGCAGCGCGCCCATCTCCATCGAAAACACGGCCACTGGCTTCTTGAGGCGAATCGCCACATGCTCACCAATGTTCAAAGCAAACGCCGTTTTACCCATCGACGGACGCCCGGCCACAATCACCAAATCGCCCGGCTGCAAGCCCGCAGTCATCGTGTCAAGGTCTTTGTAGCCGGTCGCCAGCCCCGTTACATCGCTCGGGTTATCACGCCGATACAGCTCTTCCACGCGATCGACGGCCTGGGCGGTCAAATCCGACATCGACACGAAGTTGGCCTTGGTGCGATCGCCTGATTCGGCAATCTCAAACACTTTGCCCTCGGCTTCGTCGAGCAATTGCTCGGCCGATTTGCCCATTGGGTTGAAGGCAGACTCGGCAATGCTGGTGGCCACACCGGCGAGGCGGCGCATCACCGAACGATCACGCACAATCTCGGCGTAGCGACGCACGTTCGCAGCGGTCGGCACGGCGTTGGCAATGGCGCCTATGTAGGCAAGGCCGCCCACATAATCGAGCTTGCCGATGGAGCGCAAACTCTCCGACAAAGTCACCGCATCGGCGGCCGTGTTGTCTGCTGCCAGCCGGTTAATGTGCTCATAAATCAGGCGATGCGCCTCGTTATAAAAGTCGTCGCCGCGCAACAAATCGGCGACCTTATCAATCGCGTTGTTGTCAATAATCAGCGCA
>JACMNN010000005.1 GCA_014378555.1 Burkholderiales bacterium
CCTCTTTGAGTTGCTGAACATACAGATCAAGGTTGATCGCCTGAGATTTTTTAGTGCTGTATTCCTGCCGAAGCACCACTTCTTGCTTTTGTTTGGCTTCAAATTCGTCGTACTGAGGTAGCCAACCAAAATAGGTGGCGAGTCCCATTAGCACCAGAAACAGTAAGATCAGTGCGCCGATTTTCGCGGCCAGTGGCCAAATCCCGATGTCGCGGGGATTTAGGCGCTTTAATTCGTCCCAAGTCATCATTCCGCCCTATTTAGTGATCGCTTGCATGACTTTGTCGCGCGATGTGGGTGGCAGCGCCGCTGCTCCTGGCAAAGCGGGCTTACCCGTCGCGACCGAATCTGGCCCCTTCAGACTGATATTTAGGCTGAATTCGTTGACGCGCTGGTTGCGGTCAGTCACCGCTTTGATTTCAACTAATTCTGCGTTTTGCAAGTACGGTGAAGATTCCAGATTGCGCATCAAAGTTGAAACCCGAGCATTTGATTGCGCAACGCCGACCATGTTGATTTTCTGCCCCGTTTGTTTGACCGACTTCAGATAAACGCCATCCGGTAACTGTCGAACCAGCTGATCAATCAGCTTGACCGAGGCGCCGCGATTAACCTGTAGCGTTTCAACGACTTGTTTGCGTGCCAACAATGCCGCTGTTTGATCTTTAAGCTTTTTGATCTCATCAATTTGCTCTGTCAGCTTTTTGTTTTCTGCGACCAACACGTCATTGCGCCGTTGTTGCGTGGCGATGCGTTCGTCGAGATACAGCTTGCCCACGTACCAAAGTGCGGCAGCGCCCACCAGCACGCCGACCAAAACAAAGTTGAACTCGCGCTTGCGCTGGGCTCGTTTGGCCTCACGGTGCGGCAGTAAATTGATGCGAATCATTAGTCAAATCTCCGCATTGCAAGCCCGCACGCGACCAACAGCGCCGGTGCGTCGGCCGCGAGCTGGCGCGATTTGACGCCAGGGCTCAGGCCCATTTCTGAAAACGGATTGGCCACCGAAGCGACCACGTTGGTACGCCGCGACACTGCATCGGTTAGCCCCGGCAGCGCCGCGCAACCACCTGCGAGCAACATATAGTCGAGTTGGCCCTGCGAACTCGAGGTCAGAAAGAACTGCAACGCGCGCGCGGCTTCGATGGCGAGCGTGTCGACGTAGGGCCGCAATACGTCGTTATCGTAATTGGCCGGCAAATTGCCCGAGCGCTTAGCCGCCTCGGCTTCCTCGCCGGTCATGTTGTAGGCACGCTGAATTTCCTGCGTCAATTGGTTGCCGCCAAACGGGCTTTCGCGCAAAAAAATCTGCTGATCGTTACGAAATACGTAAAACCGGGTGGACGTCGCCCCCACATCCAACACGCCGATGTTCTGATCGATGCCTTTGCCCGGCAGCGCCTCGGCCATTAATTCGTAGGCGCCCATGACCGCCATTGCCTCAACGTCGATCACGGCTGGCTTCAGGCCAGCCGATTCAAGCGCTGCGACACGATCTTCGACCTTTTCGCGGCGCGCCGCAGCAATCATCACCTCTACTTGGGTGTCGTCGTTGGCAACCGCGCCAATCATCGCGTAGTCCAGATTGACCTCGTCAAGCGCAAATGGGATGTACTGATTGGCTTCGCTCTCGACGGCAAGCTCCATGTCCTCTTCTCGCTCAGTGGCGGGCAAAGTGAGGCGTTTGGTGATGACCATACTGGTGGGTAGCGCTGCAGCCGCCGCCTTGGTGCGCGAGCCCAGTTTTCTGAGCGCGCGCTCAAGCGCTGCGCCCACTGCGTCAAGATTTGCGATATTTCCGTCAGTTACTGCGTCGCGGGGCAACGGCTCGATCGCATAGCGGCTTAACTCGGGTCGGGCTTTTGTTCCGCCCAGCTCGACCAGCTTGACCGCCGTACTGCTGATGTCAACGCCAATAAGCGGAGTGCTTTTTGTGCCGAATACTCCCCGCAGCTGACCCAAAAAATTCTTTTGCATTGAGAGCTTAGGCCACTTTTGTCGCCTTAAACTTTAAGTTGAAGAGGAAGTGTTGCATAAGCCTTGCGCCGTGGCAAGCGGTGTCCTAAATTTTGCCCGACTATAATCATCAAAATACAACATTGGCATAACACGAGGGCAACTAGCGACGACCGGCGCTGCTCGGGTCACAGCCAGATCCGGGAAAGAAGGGCTTTGATGTTCAAGCGTTGGGTAGTCTATTTGTCCTCGGTACTGGGCGGAGTCATGCTGGTCGGCGGCGTGATCGGCGTGTTGGTGTGGGCGCTAATTAGTGCGCGGCTCCCGTCGCTCGATGTGCTTACCGACTATCAGCCAAAATTGCCGCTGCGCATTGTGACCGAGGACGGAGCGTTGCTCTCAGAGTTCGGTGAAGAGCGACGCAGCTTGGTCAAACTGGCTGATGTGCCACTGCATGTGCGGCAAGCGATTCTCTCCGCGGAAGACTCAAATTTCTACGATCATTCTGGCGTGGACTGGCTTGCGGCGTTGCGCGTGGCCTACACCAACACGGTCAGCGGCGCCAAGCAGGGGGCAAGCACCATCACCATGCAGGTGGCGCGCAACTTCTTCCTGACTCGCGAACGATCGGGCGTTGCAGGCTATCTGCGCAAGGCTAATGAGGTTGCACTCACGTTCAAAATCGAGCATGAGCTGACTAAAGACCAGATTCTTGAGCTCTACATCAATCAGATATTTTTGGGCCAGCGCGCATTTGGTTTCGCCGCTGCTGCGCGCGCCTACTACGGCAAACCGCTTGCGGACGTAACGGTCGCCGAAGCCGCTATGTTGGCCGGTTTGCCGAAAGCGCCATCGACGTTCAACCCGTTCGTCAACCCCAAACGAGCCGAGTTGCGCCAGCAGTACGTGTTGCGCAGAATGCACGAATTGGGTTATCTCAAGGACGTGGAGTACAAAACTGCACAGACAGCGCCATCCACGCTGCGCCAGAACAGTGGCCCCACCGTGCACTCCGAATATTTAAACGAAATGGCACGCCAATTCGTGTTTGATCTGGTTGGCGAGTCTGCCTACACACGCGGCCTGACCGTGACCACCACCATCAAGGCGCGTGATCAAGAGGCGGGCTACCAGGCTCTGCGCCGCGGCGTGCTTGATTACGAACGTCGTCAGGCATTTCGTGGTCCAGAAGGCTACGTTGATCTGCCCGCGGCGGGCAAAGACAGTGCGGAGGCCAAAGAAGCGCTGGGCGAAGCGGTTGATAGTGCGTTTGCGCAATACCCCGATAGCGATGACTTGTTGACCGCCGTGGTGCTCGAAGCCAATTCCAAGCGGGTCGTGATCACTCGTGGTGAAGGCGAAACTTTTACGCTAGAGGGCGAATCGATCCGCTTTGCCAGAAACGCGCTGGCGGATAGCGCCCCGTCGGGTGACCGGTTGCGGCGCGGCGCCGTGCTGCGCGTCACCCAAGACGACAAAGGCGTGTTCCGTATTGCGCAAATGCCCCAAGTAGAAGCCGCGCTGGTAGCCATGGACCCAAAAGATGGCGCGGTTCGCAGCCTCGTCGGGGGCTTCGATTTCTCAAAAAATCAGTACAACCATGTCACGCAGGCAAGTCGCCAACCGGGTTCCTCGTTTAAGCCATTCATTTATTCTGCTGCCTTGGAAAAAGGCATCACGCCAACTACTGTTATCAACGACGCGCCGCTATTTTTCTCTGCCGGTCAAACCGGTGGCGATGAATGGGAGCCGAAAAACTACGACGGCAAGTTCGACGGCCCGATGCGGGTGCGCACGGCGTTGGCGAAATCAAAAAATATGGTGTCGATCCGCATTCTGCGCTCAATCGGGCCCGGCTACGCGCAGGACTACATCAGCAAATTTGGCTTCGACCCCAAACAGCATCCAGCCTACCTAACGCTCGCGCTCGGCGCAGGACAAACTAACCCGATGCAGATGGCGGGCGCCTATTCGGTGTTTGCTAACGGCGGTTTCCGGGTCAAACCGTACTTCATCAAAAAAATCGTTGACGCACGTGGGCAAGTCATTTTCGAAGAAACGCCCGTGGTCGCCGGCAAAGACGCGGAACAAGCTATAGACCCGCGCAACGCGTTCATCATGACTACATTGCTGCGCGACGTGGTGCGCGCCGGTACCGCGACTAAAGCGATGACACTGGGTCGCGGTGATCTCGCGGGCAAAACTGGCACCACTAACGACAGTCACGACGCGTGGTTTGCCGGCTTTAATCAGTCGCTCGTGGGTGTCGCCTGGGTCGGCTACGATCAGCCGAAGTCACTCGGCGAACGAGAAACCGGCGGCGGCGTAGCGCTGCCTATTTGGATCAACTACATGAAAACTGCGCTAAAAGGCATGCCCGAAACGCCGCTGAAGCCGCCTTCAGGCGTGATCAGCGCGTCCGTCGGTGGAGATTCAGAAGGCGCAGGCTTGACCTCGTCGAACGCGGTGACCGACTGGTTCTATTCTGAGTTTCCACCACGCCGTTTCGTCGATCCGTTGACCGGTAACGAAGGCACCCGGACCAAGCAGGATGAGGAAGTACGGCAACAGCTGTTTTAGTCAATGGCACACGATCGCGAAACCATCGCCGCCGTCGCCGCACGCATCATCGTTGAGTCCGAGCTAACCGACTGGTCGCTGGCTCGACGCAAAGCCGTGGCTGAACTGGGTTTGAGCGCTCACGGCGCGCCGCTGCCTAGCGATGAGACCATCATTGCCGAGATCAAAACCTATCACGCGCTTTACGGCGGCGATGACTGGGCGAGGCAACTGCGCGCGCAACGCGAAGCCGCGTTAGAGGCCATGATCGAGCTGGTGCGCTTTGACCCCTTGCTCACCGGGCCGGTAGCTGAGGGCTGGGCGCACGCCGGGAGCGAGATCCGCATTGAACTTATGCCCGAGAGCGGCAAAGACGTCGAATATGCGCTGCTCAATCTAGACATTGAATTCACGCCAACGCAGGCCAACGACGGCACCGAGCTGTACCAAATCCTAGACAGCGACTGGCCAATGCGGCTGGTCGTGCGCGCACCGGGCCGCGCACCGGATTCGCGGCACAAAACACGCCTGACAGGAAAAATGCTCGAACAGCTTTTGCGGGAAAACTCGCCGCTCGGCCGCGTGGCACCACTGATCGGTTAACGCCGTTCGCCCTGAGCAAAGCGAAGGGTTCGATGCATGGTCAGACCCTTCGCTTCGCTCAGGGCGAACGGTATGCGGGATGCGTGGTCAATCTCGCTGTTTTCGATGTGGATGGCGGCGGCACAGTTTTAGCGACGACTGATGCTCCGTTGGGCCACGCGACATTTCTGGTCGGTTAACTCCGTTCGGCCTGAGCAAAGCGAAGGGTTCGATGCATGGTCAGACCCGTCGCCTCCTTCGCTAACCCCGCAACAAATCGTTACAAACCGACGGCAGTTATTGTGGCTTTTTTCGGCGTGCGCGCGGTCTACTACGCACACACCAAGCTGGTGTTCCTAACCTGGGAGTCGACACATGAAAAATAACATTAAATCTGCGCTTATCGCATCCACCCTAATTGTCACTGGCGCCGCATTCGCGAGTATCGCCATGGCCGATAACACCCATCAGGGCGCTGGCTCCGGCGCTCACAGCGGCATGCACCGGCAACCGGTCGACATTGCCGCCTTACTTGGGCTGGACGCTACCCGCGCCGCGCAGGTTAATACGATCATCAGCGACGAGCGTGCGCAACGCAAAGCGCTCTGGGAGGCCAATAAAGGCAGTGTGCGCGATGATGCCTCGAAAGCGGCGTTCCGCGAGCAGATGCAATCTTTGCGCGCTGGCACCAAGGCCAAGTTGACGGCAGTGCTGACCCCGGAAGAATTGCAAAAGCTGCGTGACAACTTGCCACATCGCGGCATGCACGGCCAGAAACAGGGCTAAGCACTTAGCCACGTTGGGCCGGTCAATGCACTAGGGCAACGACGCCGCTAAACGCCGTCGCGAGACGGCGTTTTCACAGGCGCCACTGTCGAATTGACCGTCCTCTGTCACCCAGCCCTTCCCGGCGCGCGGGAGAGGGGAGAAGTTACTTGAGCAACGCCTTAAGCAATTTGCCCATCTCCGCTGGGTTACGGGTGATGGTGAAGCCGCACTCTTCCATGATGGCGAGCTTGGCGTCTGCGGTGTCTGCTCCACCGCTGATCAGCGCGCCAGCATGGCCCATGCGTTTGCCTGGAGGTGCGGTGACGCCGGCGATAAAGCCGACCACCGGTTTTCGCATGTTGGCTTTGACCCAATACGCGGCCTCGGCCTCGTCCGGACCGCCGATTTCGCCGATCATGATGACGGCGTCCGTTTCGGGATCGTCGTTGAACATACGCATGATGTCGATGTGCTTAAGTCCGTTGATCGGGTCGCCGCCGATGCCTACCGCGCTCGATTGTCCGAGGCCCAGCTCGGTGAGTTGCCCGACCGCTTCATAAGTCAACGTGCCGGAGCGCGAGACCACGCCAATGCGCCCCTTACGATGAATGTGGCCGGGCATGATGCCAATCTTGATTTCGTCTGGCGTAATAAGACCGGGGCAGTTCGGCCCAAGCAGCAGCGTTTTTTTGCCGAGCATTTTGAAGCGCGTCTTCAGCATATCGAGCACCGGAATGCCCTCAGTGATGCAGACCACTAAATCCAGTTCGGCTTCGACTGCCTCGTCAATCGCGGCGGCAGCGCCTGATGGCGGCACGTAAATCACGCTGACGGTGGCACCGGTTTGCGCTTTGGCCTCTTTCACCGACCCGTAGATCGGAATGCCTTCGAAATTTTCACCCGCTTTTTTCGGATTAACGCCAGCGACGAAGCAATTCTTGCCGTTGGCGTACGCGGCGCAACCATGGGTATGGTACTGGCCAGTTTTGCCGGTGATGCCCTGCGTAATTACTCGGGTGTTTTTGTTGATGAGGATGCTCATTACTTTTCTCCGGGGTTTCTACGCGACGATTTCAACGCTGGTGGTGCCGGAAGCGGCCTTCTGGACTTCGGATTTGGGGGCGTCGGTTTTCGGCGCATCCGATTTTGGCGGCTCTGTCTTTGCAGGGTCGACAGCGGGTGCCGGAACCTCGACTTTGGGCGCTTCTGCAGGCTTCGCTGCGTCAGCTTTCGGCGCTTCGACTGCTTTTGGCGCGGCCGGAGCGACCGTCGCGGCCGGCGCAACCGTTACTTCTTTAGGCTGGCTGCATTGACGCAACAACAGTGCCGCGAGAATCGCAGAAACGATCACCATCAGCCATTTCATCCAGCCCGCGGCAGGCGCGGATGGTTCGAGCGGTTTGCTGGCGGCGGTGACCACTGCGGGTGCAGTTGCAGCTTGGGTAGCGCTCACCACGTCGGTGGCAAGTGCTGCCGTGGCGGCTGCTGCCGGCGCAGACTTCACGCCGTTGGCCGCAGCCACAACCTTCTCAGCCGCTTCGCCCATGTTGTTGGCGATGATGATTGGCAGGCCCGATTTGGCGAGTATTTCTTTGCCCAAATCCTCGTTGGTGCCCTTCATGCGCACCACTAGCGGCACTTTCAGGCCGACCGCTTTAGACGCGGCAACCACGCCTTCAGCAATGGTGTCGCACTTCATGATGCCGCCGAAAATGTTGACCAGAATCGCTTTGAGATTCGGGTTTTTCAGCATGATCTTGAACGCTTCGGTCACTTTTTCGGTGGTGGCACCGCCGCCGACGTCGAGAAAGTTAGCCGGTTCGCCGCCGTACAACTTGATGGTGTCCATGGTCGCCATCGCGAGGCCTGCACCGTTGACCAAACAGCCAATATTGCCGTCGAGCGAAATGTAGGCGAGGTCGAATTTCGACGCTTCGATCTCCGCAGGATCTTCTTCATCCAGATCGCGCATGGCCACAATATCAGGATGACGATACAGTGCATTGGCGTCAAAGTTAAATTTCGCGTCTAGCGCAACCACGCTGCCGTTGCCGGTTACCACCAGCGGGTTGATTTCAGCAAGTGCTGCGTCCTTGTCGATGTAGGCGTGATATAGGCCTTGCAAGCACTTGCGCGCCTCGGCAAACGACGCCGACGGGATGCCAATGGCGCCAGAAATTTCGTCGCACTGCGTATCGGTCAGGCCAACGCCCGGATCGATGAATACTTTTTTGATCGCATCGGGATTGCGGTGCGCGACTTCCTCAATGTCCATACCGCCCTCGGATGAGGCAAGCAGGGCCACGCGCTGCGTGCCACGGTCGAGCACCATCGAAACGTACAGTTCCTGTTTGATGTCGGCACCGTCTTCGATGAACAGGCGACGCACCTTTTGGCCGGCGGGGCTGGTCTGATGAGTAATCAGCTGCATGCCGAGGATGTTGCTGGCGTACTCGCGCACCTGCTCGAGCGATTTGGCAACCTTCACGCCGCCGCCCTTGCCGCGACCACCAGCGTGAATCTGCGCCTTCACCACCCACACCGGGCCGCCCAGCTCCTGCGCCGCTTTCACGGCCTCATCGACGGTGAACGCCGGAATGCCGCGTGGCACCGGAACGCCGAATTCGCGAAGAATTTGTTTACCCTGGTACTCGTGAATTTTCACGGCTCAACCCCTGTTGTTGTCAATCAAAATTGTATGGTTTACAGCGTAACGCCTTCATCCCGAACCGCGGCGGATTCACCCACAAACCACTTCGGGTAATACACACGCACCGTCTCGGAATGGGTCGCTAACGCGTGGCACGAATCGAGTTGAAACGGCCGCTTGCCTTCAACGGACTCAACCTCGTTTTTAATCCCGGCGAAGGTCTGCACTGCCGCCGTCGGCAAATAGCCCAACAGCTCCGACAAATGCGTGCAACCCTTGACGCCACCCATATTCTCGGCGATGGACTTGCGAAAACCTTTGAGCAGATTGCTGCCGATCAGTTTTTTGTATTCCGGCCCAATGCGATTGCATTGGCCGGGATAGGGCATCTCGTCGGTAACGGCCTCAATGTCAATCACCTCAAAGCGCAGATTAATGGTCACCCGGGCGCGCATGTTGTGGACCGGAACGTCCTTGCTGCGGGTGCCCGTCGCGAGCTTGTAGTCGCGGTCTTTGTGGTCGGTAATGTGCGCCTCGATGTCGAACAGACCATCATCGCGACGAAAGCCTTCATAGCTTACGCGTCGCAAATGCAATCGCTCGCGGGCGGCAGGGGAAGACAGCGGCATGTGAGGTGTGGGTTGGCGTACTCACCAGCGCAAGCTCGCACAGACGCTCTTCTGGAGGACACGATAGACTGTGTTGGGATGCCGATTCTATCGCGATTTGTGCGGTGCAGCGAGGACAGACTTGAAGGAGGCGAACGTGGCGCAAGGCAAGCAGTTTGTACTGGCTCTGGATCAGGGCACCACCAGTTCGCGGGCGATTTTGTACGACCAATCCGGTGCGCCGGTCGCCAGCGTCCAAAAGGAATTCCGTCAGCAATTTCCGCAACCGGGCTGGGTGGAGCATGATGCCAACGAGATTTGGGCGTCACAGCACGAAGTCATGCTTGCGGTCATTGTCAAAGCCGGCGCGCGGGCAGAAGACATCGCCGCGATTGGTATTACCAATCAACGTGAGACCACCGTGCTGTGGGATCGGGTCAGCGGCAAACCGGTTGCCAACGCGATCGTCTGGCAGGATCGACGCACAGCGGGGCTGTGCGCAGAACTAAAAGCTGCTGGAAAAGCGGAGCTGATTCAGCAAAAAACGGGGCTGGTGCTCGATGCTTACTTTTCCGGCACCAAGCTCAAGTGGTTGCTCGATAACGTGCCGGGTGCCCGCGTTCGCGCCGACGCAGGCGAATTGTGTTTCGGCACCATTGATACCTGGTTGATCTGGAACCTGACCGCGGGCAAGGTGTTCGCAACCGACCCGTCGAACGCCAGCCGCACGCTGCTGTTCAATATCCACACCAATCGCTGGGATGATGAACTGCTGGCGTTGCTGAACATTCCACGCGCAGTGCTGCCCGAGGTTCGGCCGTCGTCTGGTGCTTTTGGCGAGACGGTGATTAATGATGTGGCGGTACCGATTGCGGGCGACGCCGGCGATCAACAAGCCGCCCTGTTTGGGCAAGGTTGCCACGCGCCGGGAATGGCGAAAAACACCTACGGAACGGGGTGCTTTTTGCTGCTGAATACGGGTGGGGTGGCAGTCACATCCACCAACAAGCTGTTAACTACGACAGCGTGGCAGCTTGATGCGGGTAAGCCGCAATACGCGCTCGAAGGCTCGGTTTTCATCGGCGGTGCGGTGGTGCAGTGGCTGCGCGACGGCTTGCGCGCCATAAAAACCGCAGCCGACGTCGAAGCACTTGCGGCAGAAGTTCCCGACTCCGGTGGCGTCTACCTCGTGCCTGCCTTCGCAGGCCTCGGCGCACCGCACTGGGATCCATACGCGCGCGGCGCGATGTTCGGGCTCACGCGCGGCAGCGGCATCACCCACATCGCGCGTGCCGCGCTCGAATCGATCGCGTTTCAGTCCGCCGACGTGTTGACGGCGATGGAAAAAGACGCCGGGTTGAAGCTCACCGAACTGCGTGTTGATGGCGGCGCAACGGCGAACAATTTGCTGATGCAAATTCAGGCAGATCTGCTTGGCGTACCCGTGGTGCGTCCGAAGGTTCTGGAAACCACCGCACTGGGTGCGGCGTACCTTGCGGGATTGGCAGTGGGTTTCTGGCGGGATGCCAGTGACATCGAACGCAACTGGCAGGTGGATCGCGTGTTCGAACCCACACTGTCACGCGATCGCGCTGCAGAGATGATGGCGGGTTGGACCAAAGCGGTGGAGCGGAGCAAGCTGTGGGCGAACTAAAAATTGTTCTTGTGGCAATAGCAGGCGCGCTCGCAATCGCTGCTGCACATTGCGCTGCCGAAAAATAATGGCACACCCACCCCCGAGATATTCCCCGTTGCTACCCAAGCGCAGGCTGGGTGACGTCAGCGCCAATTCGTCTCACGAATCACGCAAAACGTAGTCGTCGGCGCGGCCGTACGGGCTAGACTACAGACGACTTAACTCTGTCTGCTAACCCATGATCTCGCCCAGTTTTAACCCGTTGAAGATACGCTCATGAACGGCGCAAAAAGCCTCGTTGATACTCTGCTCAAATCGGGCGTGGACACCTGCTTCGCCAACCCCGGCACCAGCGAAATGCACTTCGTGGCCGCGCTCGATCAAAGTGTGGGCATGCGCTGCGTGCTTGGCTTGCAAGAGAACGTGGTTACTGGAATGGCGGACGGCTACTACCGGATCAAAGGCAAGCCTGCCTGCACGTTATTGCACTGCGGACCGGGTCTCGCCAACGGCTTGGCAAATCTGCACAACGCCCGTCGCGCGCACAGCGGCATCGTCAACATCGTTGGCGATCAAGCCACTTACCACCGTCCGCTCGACGCGCCGCTCACCGCCGATACCGACAGTCTCGCTCGTGCGGTGTCCGCCTGGGTGCGCACCAGTTCGCGCGCAGCGGATGTAGGTCGCGACGCTGCCGACGCGGTGCAAGCTGCGCGCACCTTGCCGGGGCAAATCGCGACGCTGATCCTGCCGTCCGACACGTCGTGGGATGAGGGCGGTGTTGTTGCCGATGCGCTCGTGGTCCCTGCCCCGCCGGCGATTGATCCGTTTGCGGTGCAGAATGCGGCACAGGTTCTGCGCAGGCAGAAAAACGTATTGATCCTGCTCGCAGGACGCGGCGTGCTCGCCCCAGCACAGGCGCTCGCGTGGCGTATCGCGCAGGCCACTGGCGCCACACTAATGGCGGACTATGTGACCGGTCATATGCAGCGCGGACAGGGGCGTTTGCAACTTGAGCGGGTGCCCTACAACACCGACATGGCGGTGCAGGCGCTGAGTCGTTTCGAACACATCATTCTGGTCAGCGCCAAGCCGCCCGTTGGCTTCTTCGCGTATCCAGGCAAACCAGGCAAGCATTACCCCGAGCGCGCGCAGCTGCATCTGCTTGCGCGCGATGATCAGGACGGCGAGGCCGCGTTGCAGGCGTTGGTTGACGAACTCAATGCGCCGAGCGTGGCGATCTCTGATCCCGGCCCGCGCCCGGACGCCGTGAGCGGCGCGCCGACGCCAGAAGGCTTGGCGCAAACGCTCGCGGCGGTCATGCCGGACAACGCCATCGTGTCGGACGAAAGTGTGTCCTATGGCCGCGGTTTCTACCAAAACACGTACGCAGCACCCGCGCACGACTGGCTGCACTTAGTTGGCGGCGCAATCGGTGCGGGCTTGCCGATGGCGACCGGGGCGGCCATCGGCAGCGGCGGACAGCGCCGCGTGATCAATTTGCAAGCCGACGGCTCGGCAATGTATTCGTTGCAAGCACTGTGGACGCAAGCGCGCGAACAGCTGCCGGTCACCACGATTCTGCTCAATAATCGCAAATACAGCATCCTGATTGGCGAATACAAAGCCGTGGGCGCAACGCCCGGACCGGTTGCCATGAGCATGCTCGACCTCGGCAATCCAAATCTCGACTGGGTAAAACTCGCCAACGGCATGGGCGTTGAGGCGGCACGAGCGACCACGTTGGACGAGTGCGCGGATTTGATGAAACAGAGTTTTCGGCAGGCTGGGCCGTTTCTGATTGAGTTGATGATTTGACCCGAGCTGCGAGATAGAAGTATCAAGTCCGTTCGCCCTGAGCGAAGCGAAGGGTTTGATCGTCAAACGCTTCGGCGATGCCTCAGCGCGAACGGTTGCAGGCTAATTCGTTTCAGATCAGTGAGCCTGTCTCGAAAACAACGGCTCCCTTAAAAGCGGGTGGAAGAAGTAGCGGCTCCGCTCGCCCGGAGCGAAGTGGCGGCAGGAAATATCAACTCCGTTCGCCCTGAGCGAAGCGAAGGGTTTGATGGTCAAACGCTTCGGCGATGCCTCAGCGCGAACGGTTGCAGACTAATTCGTGTCAAATCAGACAGACTGACTCGATAACAACGGCGCAGCCGAACCGCCCGCACAATAAAACCGCGCCCTACGGTCTGAACGCGATTTTGTCCACTGCGTCAGTGATCAACGTGTCCACCCCCCAGCTCCAGAGCCGCTCCGCGTCGGTCGGATCGTTACAGGTGTAGCAGGCGACGCGCAGGCCGTTGGCATGGGCTTCGGCGACGATCGCTTTGGTCAGCGTGCGCCAGTTTGCGTCCATGGCGATGGCACCCACGGCTTGGCAGCGGGCGAGCCAATCGGATGGCAACGGATTTTCGAACAGATGCGCGCGATCAAACTCGGGCGCGGCGTCGCGGGCGGCGATCAGCGATTCAGTTGAGAACGACGACAGCAGCGGTTTCAGATGGGCGTGTTCAGGCGCGCTAAACAAGGCCTGCGTTTCGAGCGACACCGCCGCGCCGGTTTCACGCTCTCGACCGATGCACGGCTTGATCTCGGTGTTCAGTTGAACCCCGTTTGCGATGCAGTATTTCGCGACGCGCCAGTAGGTCGGAATCGGCTCGCCTGCGTAGGCGGGCGAGTGCCACGAACCCGCGTCAAGTAGCGCGAGTTGGTGCCAGGTTTTTGCCGCGACGCGACCGCGTCCGTCGGAGCAGCGGTTGGTGGTGTCGTCGTGCATCAGCAGCAAGGTGCCATCGCCCGAAAGCTTAACGTCGATCTCGGTGGCGCGATAGCCTAACGACACGCCGTGACGAATCGCAGCCAGCGTATTCTCGGGCGCTAACTTGCCCGCACCACGGTGCGCGATGGTTTTGGGGTAGGGCCAAGCGGGTAAATTCATTGCCGAAGTTTAACGAGGTATGCGCGTTGCCACTGCAACAAATTCTCCTGTGAAAACACAGCCCAATGTCATCCTGAGCGCAGCGAAGGACCAGACCGCATGCGATGACGGTTGTAAATCATTGCAACGATTGCATGGCGCACGATCCTTCGCTGCGCTCAGGATGACAAATCGATTGAGTCCCTGTTCCCTCGGTTACAAGTCGAAACGAATCCCTTGTGCCAGCGGTAACTTCGATCCGTAGTTGATCGTGTTGGTCGCGCGACGCATGTACGCCCGCCAGCTATCCGATCCTGATTCGCGCCCGCCGCCGGTTTCCTTCTCGCCGCCGAATGCACCGCCGATTTCGGCGCCGCTGGTGCCGATGTTTACGTTGGCTATGCCGCAATCGCTGCCGGCAGCGCTCAGGAAGCGCTCCATTTCGCGCAGGTCGTTGGTGAAGATGCACGACGATAAGCCGTGGGCCACAGCGTTGTTGAGCGCGATGGCCTGCTCGACGTCACCTTCATACTTGACGATGTACAAAATCGGCGCGAAAGTCTCGTGGCACATCACGTCCACCTGCGACGGCATTTCTACCAACGCGGGCCGCACGTAAAACGCCTCCATGCCGCGGGCTTCATCCACGCGCGCGCCGCCGCACACGGTGCCGCCAGCCGCGCGCGCCGCCACCAGTGATGCCTGCATGGCCTCGAACGCCGCCTTGTCGATCAGCGGGCCAACCAGCGTGCCTTCGTCGAGCGGGCTGCCGATACGTAGCTTGACGTAGATCGCTTGCAGGCGTGGCACCAGTGCGTCGTAAATGCTGGCATGAACGATGAGGCGACGCAGCGTGGTGCAGCGCTGCCCCGCCGTTCCCACCGCAGAAAACGTTACAGCGCGTTCAACCATTTCAAGCGTTGCACTCGGTGCGATGATCGCCGCATTGTTGCCCCCGAGTTCGAGGATGCTGCGGGCGAAACGTTTCGCGGTTGCCGCACCGACCGTGCGCCCCATGCGTGTGGAGCCGGTCGCGGAGACGAGCGGAATGCGGGGGTCAGAGGTGAGCAATGCACCGACCTCGGCGGCACCGATCAACACCCGGGACAGGCCTGCCGGCGCGTCATGACCGGCCTCGCGATAGCGCTGCACCGCCCGCTCGAAAATCGCTTGAGTCGCGAGTGCGGTGAGGGGTGCTTTGTCCGATGGTTTCCAGATCGTGCTGTTGCCGCACACCAGCGCCAGCGCTGCATTCCACGCCCATACTGCAACCGGAAAATTGAACGCGCTGATGATGAGTGTTGGGCCAAGCGGATGCCATGTCTCCATCATGCGATGTTCGGGGCGCTCGGACGCGATGGTGAGGCCGTAGAGCTGGCGCGAAAGACCCACCGCGAAGTCGCAGATGTCGATCATCTCTTGCACTTCGCCCAAACCCTCTTGCAGAATTTTTCCGGACTCGATGGACACCAGTGTGCCCAGCGCGTGCTTGTGCGTGCGCAACTCGTCGCCGAGCAGACGAACCAGTTCGCCGCGCGCGGGGGCGGGCACGGTGCGCCATATGAGGAAGGCCGCGCGGCTTTGCGCGACGGCTTGCTCGATGTCTGCGGCGTTGGCGCAGGCAAGCGTGGCAATAATTTCGCCAGTGATCGGTGTGCGCGCGCTGATGACGTGGTCGCCAGTCGCCGCTGGCAGCATGATGCCGAGCTGGGAGCAGAGATCGAGAGCGGTTTGTTTCATGAGTTCAATGCCAACAAAAAGTGTTTATGAAGCTAGTTTCGCAAAGTGCCCGCCGCCGGGAGGAGATTTTCGGCGGCGGAGAAAACACTCTCTCCCGTAGCGGCGGAGAGAGCACGAGCAACGAGCACGGCACTGCCAACCAACGCAATTGCCGTCGCATGGCAACGACTTCTGCGCATGCGATCGCCCTCACCCTAGCCCTCTCCCGCGCTGCGGGAGAGGGAACTTAAGAAATCGATTCGATGCGCCGTGATTGTTCGTAAGCAATGCCAAATCGGTTCGTAAGGAAATCGGGCAACGCAACTTGTTCCTGACGAATAAATCCATGGGTCGGCAGTTTGCCTGCGCGAAACAGATCAACCGCAGCACAAATGCCAGCAGCGGTGGTGATCTGAATCGCCGACACTGCTTCGTCACCGCCGTTCGCACGCTGCGCAAAAATTTTGCGCGCGAACACCTCCTGCACGTAGGCGCCGTTGCGCATGCCGCTTACGGTCACAAACACCAGCACCACATCCTGCATCGTAGTCGGCACCGACTTGCGCAGGATGTCCTTAAGCGCCTCCTGATCGTTCGACAGGCGCAACTCCGACAACAAAAACTGCATCAATGCGCGATGACCCGGATAGCGCACGCTCTTGTAGTCGAGGTTTCGCACTTTTCCATCGAGCGTTTCGCACAACGTGCCAAGTCCGCCTGAGGTGTTGAAAGCTTCGTACTCAACGCCGTCGAGCGAAAAGTGCTCCAACCCTTCAAGCGGCAGCATCGCGGTGATTGCGCCTTCGTAAATCGCCTCGCACGGATGGCAGTATTCGTTGATCAAGCCGTCCACGCTCCAAGTGAGGTTGTACTTGAGCGCATTGGTCGGAAAGGCCGGTAACGCACCGACGCGCATCTTGATCTCGTCGAGGCGGTCGAAGCCCTGCGCCAAATGGTGAGCGACGATGCCAATAAAGCCGGGCGCCAAACCGCATTGCGGCATGAAGGCCGTTTTTGCACCTTGCGCCAGTGCCATGATGGCCTGGGTGGCGGCGACATCTTCGGTCAAATCAAAATAGTGGCACCCCGCGCTTTTTGCCGCAGTCGCGATCTTGACGGCGAGGTGATACGGCAGCGCGTTGATGACCGCGTCAAAGCCTTTGATGGCGCGCTCAAGCGCGTTGCTTTGGTTGGTGTCAACGACAGCGGTGTTGACGTTTAGATGCGCCAGCCGGTCGAGCGAAGGTTGCGACTGGTCGATCACGGTCACCACGTAATCACCGCTTTGCACCAGCAGGCGAGCGATGGTGTGACCGATGTGCCCTGCACCTAAAAGCGCGATTTTCATGATTTATTAGTGTTGCGTGTTGCGTTGAGTCCTAAAATTTTAGGCAGCTGCGATGACGATTCATAGCGCTAAAAGCGTTGCTATATCGCATTGAATAAAACAATTTGTAGTTAAATAAATACGATTTGTATTATTTGCAAAGAAATATGGCTTCTGCCGCACGCACACCCTCGCTCGCATCCAACGATACGCCGCGCCCCGCGCTTGACGCAACCGATCGCGAATTGCTCGCCCTGTTGCAAGCCAATGCCCGCGAAAGCGTGACCACGTTGGGCAAAAAACTCGGCGTGGCGCGCACCACGGTCATTGCGCGCATGGAGCGCATGCAGGCGAGCGGGGTCATCACCGGTTACAGCGTGCGGCTTAATCAAGCGACGTTGGAGCAAAGCTTGCAAGCCTACGTCGGCCTATCGGTCGAACCGCGAGCGGGGCGTGAAGTGTTGAAGCGCCTCGCGAAAATGCCCGAGATCAAGCTGGTGTGCAGCGTCAGCGGTGAGTTTGACTACGTCGCGTGGATTCGCGCTGATTCACCGAACGCGCTGGATCGGTTGCTCGATGAGATTGGCGAGACGGAGGGGGTGAGCAAAACCACGACATCAGTGGTGCTGGCGGAGCGAATTAATCGCGGGTAATCCGAACCCACGAGCCTCGGGTTTTTGTAGGGTGGGTAGCCTCTGCCCACCATCGCGTGGCATTGCTGGACGGTGCTGTTGTCCGAGTGTTGGTGGGCACGGGGCGCCCACCCAAAAACTACAAAGCGACTTCGTTCAAGGCAACCGGCCTCGGAACGCAACCGCCCTCACCCGCCTTCGGCACCCTCTCCCGCGCTGCGGGAGAGGGTAATGTCAGCTAAATCCGCTTTCCCGTCTCTGCATCAAACCAATGCACGCGCATCGGATCGAATGACAGTGGCAGCCGCTCACCGACGCGAACATTGGTCGCATTGTCGAGACGACAAATAATGCGGTAATTCGCGAACTGGCCGTAGGCATAGGCGTCCGCCCCAACCCATTCAATCATCTGCACTGCGATCGAGAAACGCGCCTGCGCGGTTGGCACCACCTGCAAGTGCTCGGGCCGAACGCCCAGCGCTACGCGGTCGCCATTGGCAATCGTTGACGGAAATTCGCCGACGTGGAACATGTCGCCCTGGTCGGTTTTGAGCGACTGTCCAGCGCGGGTGCCCCACAATTGGTTCATGGCGGGAGTGCCGATGAAATTCGCAACAAACAAGGACGCTGGCCGCTCGTAGACTTCTTTGGGGGTGCCGACCTGTTCGATGATGCCGCTATTCATCACCAGCATGCGGTCGGACAGCGTCATCGCCTCGATTTGGTCGTGGGTGACGTAGAGACTGGTGACTTTTAACTCGTTGTGCAGCTTTTGAATTTCGAGGCGCATATCAACGCGCAATTTCGCATCGAGATTTGACAGCGGTTCGTCGAACAAAAACACCTTCGGATTGCGCACGATGGCGCGCCCCATGGCCACCCGTTGCCGCTGCCCGCCAGAAAGCTGCTTGGGCTTGCGGTCAAGCAGGTGTGCCAGCTCCAGAATCTCGGCCGCTTTGCTGATCCGGGCGCCGATTTCGTCGGCCGACATTTTGCGGATTTTCAGTCCGTACGACATGTTTTCGCGCACGTTCATGTGCGGATACAGCGCGTAGTTCTGAAACACCATCGCTATGTCGCGATCCTTCGGCTCTAAATTGTTGACGACTCTGCCGTCAATCCAAATTTCGCCGTCAGTGATCGGCTCTAGCCCCGCGACCATCCGCAGCAGCGTAGATTTTCCGCAACCAGACGGACCCACGATGACGACGAACTCCCCATCGGCGATGGTGAGGTCGACGCCGTGAATCACGTCCACATTGCCGTAAGATTTTTTTACTTGTTTGAATTCGACTTGTGCCATGGGAACGCACTATATCAAGGCAGGACGTCACGCGCGCTTGTGTCGGTAAATTTCGGGAAAACCCGCGATTAACGCGTTGGGTGCAGAGAATATTTGCGCGGCGGCAGAAAAAGTGTCACATTCCTCGCTTACGCTTACGCGTTACAAAAAAATTTCGGACAACAGGAGACGGTATGAAACTAATTCGTAGAGCAATTGCATCGGCAATCGTGGGTGCGGCGTTGCTATCGGGCAACGTATTTGCTCAGGCAAAACCGGTGGAGATCCAGATGTGGCACGCGTTGACCGGCCTCGGCGGTGAAACGTTGGCCAAGTACGGCGACGAATTCAACAAGATGCAAAGCGACTACAAGGTCGTGGTTTCGTTCAAGGGGCAATATCCAGAACAACGCGCCGCCGCCGTTGCCGCGTTCCGCGCCGGGAATCCGCCGCACATCATGCAGATGTTTGACGCCGGCTCCGGCGACATGATGGGTGCCAGCAAGGCCATCGTGCCAGTGTCCGAGGTGTTTAAGCGCGCCGGTATGCAGTTCAACCCGGGCGACTTTATTGCTCCGGCGCGTGGCTATTACGGGTTGAAGGACGGCAGCCTGTTGTCGATGCCATTTAACGTGTCAACGTCGGTACTTTTCTACAACAAAGACGCCTTCAAAAAGGCCGGGCTAGATGCCAACAAACCACCGGCAACGTGGCCTGAACTGATCGCTGCCGCGAAAAAAATTCGCACTAGCGATGCGTCCGCATGCAGCTTCACCACCACCTGGCTGGCGTGGATTCAGCTTGAGCAACTGGGCGCGCGACACAACGTCGGGCTGGGCACGCAGTCGAACGGTCGCGGTGGCTTGAACGCGGAGTTGAACTTCAGCAATCCGCTCTACGTCAAGCAAGTTCAGACGTTGATGGATATGCAGAGCGACAAGACGTTCTCGTATCGTGGTCGCTCGAACGACGCCTCCGCTGCGTTTCAGTCGGGCGAATGCGCGATGATCACGCAAAGCTCTGGCGCATACGGCGGCTACATCCGCGACGCGAAATTTGATTGGGGCGTGGCACCCCTGCCGTACTGGCCGGACGCTAAAGGCGGGCCTTACGCAACCACCGTCGGTGGTGCATCGTTGTGGGTGTTCAACGCCCCTAACCGCAGCGTTTCCGAGTTTAAGGGCGTGGCGAAATTCCTCGATTACCTGAAGTCCACTCCGGTGATGACCGATTGGGCGAAAACCACCGGCTTTTTGCCAGCCACCAACGCGGCGTTCAAGTACTTGAACGATGAGGGCTATTACGCGCAAAACCCACGCACAGCGGTCGCGATCGGTACGCTGGCCAACGGCAAGCAGGGCGAGCACACCGGCGGCTATCGTTTTGGCCGTTGGACGGAAATTCGTGATTTCTACCATGAGGAAGTCGAGAAGGCGTTGCAGGGCAAGCAGTCGGCGAAAGAGGCCATAGAAAACTCGATCAAGCGCGGCAACGTGGCGGTTCGGGCGTTTGAAAAGACCGCGTCGCAGTAGGACTCGTTACTTCCCTCTCCCGCAAGCGGGAGAGGGTGCCCGAAGGGCGGGTGAGGGTGCGGTGGCGAACGAGTTAATTTGTTTAGTCTTCGCCATTAAAAGAGTCCCAGGTCCCGCGTACGCTGAGACATATGATTCCTGCTCATGCCCCACCCTCACCTCAACCCTCTCCCGCACGCGGGAGAGGGAGCAGAACACGCATAATCGGAATTCATGGATCGCCGCGTAATCTTCCCTAATAAGCTGCTGCCCTACCTGTTGGTGGCGCCGCAGCTCGCTGTCACCTTGATTTTTTTCTTCTGGCCTGCCGGTCAGGCGGTTCACATGTCGCTGTTGTCACAGGACGCCTTCGGGCAGTCGGTGACCTTTGTCGGGTTGGACAACTTCAAAGAAGTGCTGTCTGATCCCGACTACATCAAGACGCTGTGGCGCACCCTCATTTTTTCTGGCGCGGTGGCGGTGTGTGCACTGGCACCCGCGCTGCTGTTTGCGGTGATGGCCGAGCGCGTCGTTCGCGGCGCCACCTTCTATCGCACCGTGCTGGTGCTTCCGTATGCCATTGCCCCTGCCATTGCCGGCGTGCTGTGGCTGTTTATGTTTTCGCCGTCGATCGGAATCCTTGCGTACGGGCTAAAGAAGCTCGGTGTCGACTGGAACCCGCGACTCGACGGCGGGGATGCGATGTTGCTGGTCATCATGGCAGCTGCTTGGAAGCAAATCAGCTACAACTTTTTGTTCTTCTTGGCCGGCCTGCAATCGATTCCGAAAGCCTTGCTGGAGGCCGCATCCATCGACGGCGCGGGTGAATGGCACAAGTTCCGCACCATCGTTTTTCCGCTCCTTTCGCCCACCACTTTCTTTCTGCTGGTCGTCAACATTGTCTACGCGTTTTTCGACACCTTTGGCATCATTGACGCGGTCACCAGCGGTGGGCCAGCTAAGGCCACTGAGGTGCTGGTCTACAAGGTGTATTACGACGGCGTGCATGCTTTGAACTTGGGTTCATCGTCAGCACAGAGCGTGATCTTGATGGCCATTGTGATTCTGTTGACAGCGATTCAGTTCAAGTATGTTGAACGGAAGGTTCACTACTAAATGCTTGCCAATAGCACCACCGCGACCGCCATTGGTCGCAACAGCAACTGGCTGCCCCATGCCGTGCTTTGGCTCGGCGTGTTCATCACGGCGTTCCCGCTGTATGTGACGTTTATAGCCTCCACATTGACGCCGCAGGACATCGCACAGGTGCCGATGCAGATGGTGCCCGGCGCGCACTGGTGGGACAACTATTCAGCTGCGTGGTCGAAGGGTTCGGCGGGCACTTATCTGTCGCCGCCGGCCTCGACGCTGCTGTTTAATTCGTTGATCGTGGCGCTGGTGGTGACCTTCGGCAAGATTTCGGTCAGCCTGCTGTCGGCGTACGCGGTGGTGTTCTTCAGGTTTCCCGGGCGCATGATTTTCTTCTGGATGATCTTCATCACCTTGATGTTGCCGGTCGAGGTGCGCATTCTGCCGACCTACGAGGTGGTGACCCAGCTTAATCTCATCAATAGCTACGCCGGATTGACGCTGCCGTTGATCGCGTCGGCCACCGCCACCTTGTTGTTTCGACAATTCTTTTTGACCATCCCCGATGAATTGGTCGAGGCCGCAAAAATCGACGGTGCGGGCCCGATGCGCTTTTTTAAAGACATCGTGATTCCGCTGTCAAAAACCAACATCGCCGCGTTGTTCGTGATCCTGTTCATTTACGGCTGGAACCAATATCTGTGGCCGCTGCTGATCACCACGTCGAACTCGCTTGACGTCGTGGTCGTCGCCATCAAAAAAATGATCGGCGGCGGCGCGGAACCGACCGACTGGCACATCGTAATGTCCACCACCATCCTCGCCTTGATCCCGCCGGTGCTGGTGATCATCGTGATGCAAAAGAGCTTCGTCAAAGGGCTGACCGACACTGAGAAGTGACGGTGGGGAAACGCTGATGCTTTGCAGCTTTTGGCTGAAACCCGCTTTGCCATTGGGTTCGGCGCGCTAAAATCGCAACTATCGATTTACGTCATAAATTACGCTAAACCCACTGAATACACGGCTCCCGGCCCGAAGTTGATTAATTTTTGAGCGGCGAACTGACAGTTTCGTTGCCTAGAATAATTACTCAATTAAATACGGGGAGACATCTTGGAACTCGAACTTTTTTCAGGCGTATGGTGGGCGGCGCTCGGCTCGATCATGTTGGCCAACATTGTGTTGTCGGGTGACAACGCCGTGGTGATCGCCATGGCCGCGCGCAGACTGCCCGCCGATCAGCAAAAAAAGGCCGTGTTCTGGGGTTCTGCCGCCGCTATCGTGATGCGGATTATCTTGACGCTGGTCGCCATTCAATTGCTGGCGCTGCCGTACTTGAAACTGATTGGTGCCGTGCTGCTGGTCTACATCGGCGTGCAATTGTTGACTGATGGCGACGGCGACGAAGAAGACGGCGCACACAAGGAAGTGCGGCACGGCATGGGGGCAGCCATACGCACCATCCTGATCGCTGATCTGGTGATGAGCCTGGACAACGTAATTGCGGTGGCCGCGGCGGCCAAAGGCAACACCATGCTGCTGATCGTGGGTCTCGCCGTGAGCGTACCGCTGATTATTTTCGGCTCCACGCTGCTGATGAAAGTGATGGATCGATTTCCGTTCATCATCACCTTTGGCGCGGCATTGCTCGGCTTTCTAGCGGGCGAAATGGTGGTGTCCGATCCCGCCATCAATCACTGGTTTACGGCTATTCCGCGCGCTGACCTGATATTCGGTGCGTTGGGCGCAGTATTGGTAGTCGCGCTGGGCAAATACTTGGTGAGCAAAAGCAACGCCAAAGCGCATTAACATCTGCCGCGGCGTCAGGTCTTGATGCCGCGCGTCAGGGTGACACCCACCATCGCCGCGTTCCTCACCGCGCCCGGTTTGCCCACAGTCACCTTGACCCAAGGCGCCTGAAATTCTCTGAGTACGACGTGAGCGATGTGCTCGGCGAGGCGCTCCACCGTTTTGTACTGCAAGGTTTTTAGCGCCTCGGTGAGGTGCTTTGAAATGCTGTCGTAATTCATCAAGCCCTCGGTGCTGTCATGCTCGAAGGGCTCCATTAATGCCGCGCCGATTTCGAGATCGAGCAATACCGGTCGCAGCGATACGCGCTCCCAGTCGTAAACGCCGAGCGTGGTTTCGCACTTCAAGCCGCGAATGAAGATGATGTCCAATTTGAAAATTTTCCTGATTGCCTCGCATACACTGCGCTCATTCTAAAGACGGTTATGGGGGAGGGAATGTTTTCGTGTTCACACTAGCTGACATCATCGCCGCCACCGGTGCGTATCTGATCGGCTCGCTTTCATTCGCCGTTATCGTCAGCCGCGCCGTCGGACTGCCCGATCCGCACAGCTACGGCAGCGGCAACCCCGGCGCCACCAACGTGCTGCGCAGTGGTAGCAAAAAAGCCGCCCTACTCACCTTGCTGGGCGACACGCTGAAAGGCGTGATCGCGGTGCTGCTCGCCAAGCTGTTCGCTGCACCATTGGGCATCACCGAAGCGGGCGTGGCACTGGTTGCCATCACCGTGTTTTTGGGGCACTTGTGGCCGGTATTTTTCGGCTTTAAGGGCGGCAAAGGTGTGGCCACGGCTGCAGGGGTGCTGTGGGCGCTGGACTGGCGCATCGGTTTAGGCCTCACGCTGATCTGGGCGCTAATGTTCGCGGCAACGCGCGTTTCGTCACTTGCAGCACTTACCGGTAGCGCCTGTGCGCCGATATTGGCCTATTTCTTCGTGGGCATCGGGCCGTTCTTTTACGCCGCGTTGTTGATGGCCGCGCTGCTGTTTTGGCGGCATGAAAAGAACATTGCGCGGCTGCTGTCGGGTGAAGAGGGCAATTTCAAAAAACGCTGATTCAGATCGCCACGCTCACGCGCGCTAAAGCACGGGGCACTGATGGGCGCTAGGGCGGAGGGTGAGGGTGCGTTTGAGTAAAAGCGCGTTGCGCGATGCGCTGGTGCGCCTCCACCCTCACCCCAACCCTCTCCCGCCTGCGGGAGAGGGAGCCAAACCACGCAACTCAGACAGCGCCCATCTCGGCCGCACATTAACTGCGTAATCCCGCGAAGCCTCGGCCAGCCGCAGCGCGCCCACATGCGCAATCATCGCGCCGTTGTCGGTGCACAACGCCACGGGCGGATAAAAAACCTTCGCGCCCGCGTGCGCCGCCCCCGCAGTGAGCGCCTCACGCAAGCGCGTATTTGCCCCCACGCCCCCGGCCACCACCACTTGTCGTAGCCCCGTTTGCTTCAGGGCGGCTAGCGTTTTGACCACCAGACAATCAACAATCGCGGCTTGAACGGACGCCGCCAAATCTGCGCGTTGCGGATGGTCAGCGGGCAATACCGGCTGCGGCGTTGAGACGGCACCGCGTCCGGGCAGCGCCGTGCCGGTCACTTGGCGCACCACGTTGGCCACCGCTGTTTTCAGCCCCGCAAAACTAAAATTCAGATCGCCCGAATGCAACAGCGGACGCGGAATTGCGAACGCTTTGGCGTTACCGTTTTCAGCCAGCTTTGCCAACAACGGCCCGCCCGGATAAGCCAACCCCAGCAATTTCGCCGATTTATCGAACGCCTCACCCGCCGCATCATCGATGGTGTCGCCCAACAATTGGTAACGCCCAACGCCATCCACGCGCATTAATTGCGAATGCCCGCCGGAAACCAGCAGCGCCACAAACGGAAATTCTGGCGCTGGATCGGCGAGCAATGGCGACAATAAATGCCCTTCCATGTGGTGCACCGGGATCAGCGGTTTGTCCCAGGCGAAGGCCAAACTTGCCGCCAACTGCGCACCCACCAGCAATGCGCCGGCCAGTCCAGGGCCTTGGGTGTAAGCGATTGCTTGCACGCTGTCGCTTGTACATTGGGCGTCTCGCAACAATTGATCGATCAACCGCAAACCGTGCTTGAGGTGATCGCGGCTCGCCAGTTCCGGCACCACACCGCCGTACGGCGCGTGCAAAGCGATCTGCGAATGCAGCGCTTCGGCCACCACTTTGCCGCTATCGAGGTCAAACAAGGCCACGCCGGTTTCGTCGCAAGACGACTCGACACCGAGCACTAAACGTTGATTTCTTGAGGTTTCCGTCATTTCGGGTTATATTACTAGGCTACTCAGGTCGAACACGACCCTTAACCGTTAAACACGACGTAACACTCTTCGGTCAATCATGATTATTAAAGTCCGCGAAAACGAGCCCTTCGAAGTCGCAATGCGTCGCTTCAAGCGCGCTATCGAAAAAACAGGCCTCCTCACCGAGCTTCGCGCTCGTGAATCGTACGAAAAGCCAACCACTGAGCGCAAGCGTAAGCACGCTGCCGCTTGCAAGCGCCATTACAAGCGCATCCGCAGCATGCAGCTGCCGCCGAAGCTGCACTGAAAAAGTATTACGTCTGAGTATCAATTCGGCTCCCTCGGGAGCCGTTTTTGTTTTCGCCGCTTCCCCCTTTCGCGTATTGTCCTGATCGGAGCACCGTCATGAGCCTTAAAGACACCATTACCGCCGACATGAAAACCGCCATGAAGGCCGGCGACAGCGTGCGCCTAGGCACCATTCGCATGTTGCTGGCAGCGGTCAAACAGCGCGAAGTTGACGAGCGCATTGTGCTCACCGACGGCGACGTGGTCGCCTTGGTCGAAAAAGCGATCAAGCAGCGCCGCGAGGCCATCACCCTATTCACCACCGGCAACCGTCCCGACCTCGTCGCCACGGAAGAAGCGGAGGCCGTCGTGCTTGCCGTTTATCTGCCCGAGCAGATGAGTAGCGCCGACGTAGACGCCGTCATAGCAAGTGCGGTCGCAGAGGTCGCGGCGTCTGGCGTAGCGGGCAACGCAGCCATCGGCAAGATCATGGCCATCGTCAAGCCAAAGCTCGCGGGCAAGGCGGATATGAGTGCTGTGTCGGCCAAGGTTAAGGCAGCTTTGGGCTGAGCAACGCGTTCACGTTGAGAGTATGCTGGCAGCCTCATTGAGGCAAGTTTGGAGACGCTATGCGACTATCGCCGCTATCGACACGCCTCGGCCTTCGCCGGCTGATTGCGCAGTTTGCAGCACTCGCTCTGGGTGGGCTCCCGCTGGTGCACGCCGCTGTTACACAAGTAGTCGTCCGACCCAATTTCTCTGCGGATCGGAGTCTGGTCGCCGATGTGACCTTTGATGCGCCGGTTTGTCTGGCGGCGAGCGAGAGCGGGACGCTTGCGCAATTTCAGTCTTTGGCGACCGACATCTTGCAGTTCCGCGTGTTTGGCGCTACGGTTTCCATGGCTCTTAACACCACAGCACCTACGGCAACCTGCGTCACCGCTAGCGTGCTTACGATTGTTATGCCTCAGTTCGCGCCAGGCACCTATACGTTGCGAGTCGCCGATTCAAAGAGCTTGCTCACCGGATATGTGTACGGCAACACTGTAGTCCAAGCTGCCGCGAGCACAACCTTTACGGTCGCTGCACCCGGTTTATCAACGGCGATTCCTGTGTTTCTGCAACAAGGCAAATTCGGCACCGAATTGTCGACCTATGACGCCGGCGCTTATCAATACTTCCCAACCTACGCGAGCGATACGGGTCGCTGGCAAGCGGCGTTTTATGCTTGGCCGCGGGGCTCCGTTGAAGCAAATGTTGAAGGGCTTAGTCGGGTGTTCACCCTAGCCACTCGCATACCCGGGCTTTCGCAACGCTTCTTCTACACCATCGATTCCCGCCAGCGCGACACGCTAGTTGCGACTGGCTCATTCGTGGAAATTGGAGCCGGTTCCGCTACCGCTGGTTTTGCTGCAGTCCCCGCATTAGGCGGTATCTGTCCGTCCGGTCGCGTCACCATTTATCGGGCGTTCGAGCCAAAAGCCGTCATGCATCGCTACGTGCCCGCAGCAACCTATTCACTGTTGCTTGGCAACGGCTGGATTGGTGACGGGATTGCATTTTGCGTAGCGCAAGAACCTGCGGGTGCGAGTTC
>JACMNN010000034.1 GCA_014378555.1 Burkholderiales bacterium
ACGCCTAGCGCCTCCGGCGGCAGCTTGGCCTCGCGCAACAGCCGCGCCACCTGATCTGGCAACTCAAACGGAGCGCGCGACGCGTCGGCGTAACCAGGTTGGCACCAAGCCATCGACATCAGCAGCGCTAACAGCAGTCGCAACACACGGCACCTCATTTCAAATCAGCTCCATAGCAGTGAGGGGGTGCGCATCCAAGGCGCGATCCCAAGCGATAAATTCAGCAACGCACTATAGCGCGGCCGAGACCGTCGTAATTTTGGCAACAGTAGGCGCGCGATGTTGAAATTGCATGCATCAAATGACACATTAAGCGCGTACGCAGTAATAATTAACCGCTGCCCAAGGTTCGGTGCACATTGCGCTTTAAGCGATGTGAGTCGAGGCCTGGCCGCATTAGTGAGTTCCATTTTTGGCCGCACAGGTCGCCCTGAATTCAAGCGTTATCGAGGAGAGCATTCCATGAAACTAAAAAAACTTACCTATTGCATGTCAATGGCATTGATCGTTGGGCCCGTGTTGGCGCAGGACGTCACGACCAAAGTCGAACGCGTCGAAATCACCGGTTCAAGCATTAAACGCGTTCAAGGCGAAGGCTCGCTACCAGTGCAGGTCATCACCCGCGCTGAACTCGATAAAGCGGGCATTGTGACCGCGGAGCAGTTGATGCAGCAACTGAGCGTCAACGGCAATGGTCTCGACAATCTCGCCAGTAACGCCGACGTCGCCGCTGGCGTCAGTCGTGGCAACAACGGCGCCTCCGCCGCCAACTTGCGCAGCCAAGGCTCGAACGCCACACTGGTGTTGCTCAACGGGCGACGTATCGCTGCGCACGGCCTGAACGGCGGCGTGGTTGATTTGAACTCCATTCCGATGGCCGCAGTTGATCGTATCGAGGTGCTGAAAGACGGCGCGTCTTCGCTGTACGGCACCGATGCAATCGGCGGCGTGATCAACTTTATTCTGCGCAAAGATTTCGCCGGCATTTCGGTGCAGGCGTCCACCGACATCACCGAGCAAGGTGGCGCGCAGATCTCGCGCGTATCGATTCTTGGCGGCTTCGGCGATTTGGCCAAAGATGGCTACAACTTTATGGCTACGGTCGCGCACAGCAAAAACGAATCGTTGCGCGGCGACCAACGCTCGTTTGTCAACACCTTCCAGCCGAATCGCGGTTTGTCGGTCGACACTCGCGGCGCCCCTTACGCCACCGCGTTCACGCTCAGCACCCTGCGCACCATCCTGAGCTCGCGCAACGCCGCCGGCGCGCTGGTAAACGGCACTGGCCCGACCCAACCGGGCACCACGCAAGCAATGAACGGCATCAACGCGCTGGACCTCCCCGGTCAAGCCGGCTGCAGCTCGATTGACGGCATGGGCGCGTACGACGAGCTGCTGTGGGCAACGCCGTCTGCAAAATGGGGCTGCGCTTGGGACACCGGTCGTGCCGCCGTGTTGCAACAACCCGTGGCAAACACCAACGCGGTTGCGCGCGCCACAGTAAAAATCAACGACAACTTAACCATGTACGGCGAGTTCGTAGGCTCGAATGTCACCTCCAACAAGTCGTTCTCGCCCAACCAAATCGCCAGCAGCACCAATTCGGCCAGCCCGTTGTTCAACCTGCTCTATCCAAGCACCGGCTCGTCCTACAACTCAGTGTTCAATGCCATCGCGTCACTGTTTCCGACCATCGAGGAAAACCGCGGTCAGGGCATCGCCTATCGTTGGCGCTGTCTACCGTGTGGCCCACGCCAAATTGAGACCGAAGCCGACACCCGTCGCTACCTGATCGGCGCCGAAGGCAGCTTCCGTACGTGGGACTACAAAGTCGGTTTGTCGCAAGCCAGCAGCGACACCAAATCCACCCTAGCCGGCGGTTACTATTTCAACGATAAGTTTGTACCGCTGCTGCGCTCCGGCGCACTCAATCCGTTCTTGGCGGCAGGACAAAATCAAACACCCGAGGCACTGGCCGCGTTAGCTGCAGCATCCGCCTCAGGTACCGTGCTCTACGGCGGCAAATACGAAACCAATCAGGCCGACGTCTCCGCGTCCGGCCCGGTGTTTAAGCTGCCGGCGGGTGATGTGATGGCCGCGGTTGGCGTCGATGTTCGTCAAGAAAAATATCGCTTCAACGGCTCGGCAACCGATCTTGCCACGCGCAACAATATTTTTAATGCACCGTTTGACGCGATCAACGATTTAAACGGCGTCAAGCGCGACGTGCGAGCCGCGTACGCTGAAGTGCTCGTTCCAATCTTCAAATCACTTGAAGTAACAGCGGCCGTTCGTCACGACAATTACAGCGGCTTCGGCGGCACCACCAACCCAAAATTCACCTTCCGTTTCGTTCCGACGCCAGAGGTGTTGTTCCGTGGTTCGTACAACACCGGCTTCCGCGTCCCGACGTTCAGCCAATTGTTTTTCGGCATCACCGAGTCGCCGTATTCTGGCAAAGACCTGGTCGATCCGACCCAGTGCCCGACATTGATCGTCAGCACCGCGCCGGGTTGCGCCGCCATCACGCCGACCATTTTGTCGGGCGGCAAACCGACGCTTGGACCTGAAACAACAAAACAAGGAACCCTTGGCGTAGTGCTTGCGCCCACCACCTGGCTCAGCGCCAACGTCGACTATTGGGACATTCGTCGCACCGGCACCATTCAGGCGTTGAATCTCTCGACGCTGGTTGGCAACAGCGCGTTGTTTCCGGAAGTGTTTATTCGTGACGCAGCGGGCAACCTGACTGCAATCGACACCCGCGCCGTGAACTCCGGCAAAACCATCACCAAAGGCATGGACATCGGTGCGCGCGCGGTCGGCAAACTGGGCGCTGGCGACTTCGTTGCACGCATCGACGGCACCTATCTGATCGAGCGCAAATCGCAACTGTTGGCCTCATCGGCATTCTCCGCCAACGAAGTCGGCGCGTTTAGCCGCAGCAACGACATCCCACTGCGCTGGAAGCACGCCGCCTCGTTCACCTACAACCAAGGCCCATGGAGCGGCACGCTCACGCAGCTGTACAGCGCGGGTTACAAAGACGCCGTGCTGCCGGGTGTGGCTAACGGCACTGTCGTGCCGCCAAACTTGAGCCCGAACGTGAAGGCGTGGGTGACTTACAACCTAAGCGCGACCTACACCGGATTCAAAAATCTGGGCGTGACGCTGGGTGTTAAAAACATCTTGAACACCGATCCGCCGTTCAGCGCGGCCTACGACGGCAACACGGGCGCTGGCAGTTCGTGGGAGCCACGTATCGCTGATCCGCGCGGTCGCTCTTACACGATTCTGGCGTCGTACTTGTTCAGATAAAACACGGCGAATCAGTGTCAAAACGGGCGCGATTTTTCGCGCCCGTTTGTTTTTATAGATCGGTAAATTCGAGTGGCTACGAATAACAATATTGACGTAAAGCGTAGACAGCTTTTGCGAGCGTTGGTGGCGCTTACAGCAGTTGCCGGGATGGGCGCGAACGTGGCTCACGCCGCAACAAGCGCGCCACTCCGAATGCGCGTCAAAGCGCCTGCCCTCAAACGCGGCGACCTGGTCGTACTGTTCAACCCCAGTGGATTTGCTGATGACACGCTGATCCAGCGCGCCACAGTAAATCTTGAAAAACTCGGCTTTCGGGTGATGCATGCAGCGCATCTGCGCGCGTCGCGCGGCAACACGGCGGGCACCATCGGCCAGCGCCTGACCGATCTGCACACGCTGTTTGCGCATCGCGAAGTTCGCGCCCTGTGGGCCGCACGCGGCGGCTCGGGCACCGCGCAAATCCTGCCCTACATCGACTATGGCTTAGTAGCGCGCAACCCGAAAGTGGTGATCGGCTATTCCGATCTCACCTCGCTTCTCGTCGCGTTGTACGCAAAAAGCGGACTGGTCAGCTTTCATGGCCCCGTCGCGTCTTCTGGTTTCACACCGTTCACTGTATCGCAGCTCGAAGCGATATTGGTTGAAGGGCGAACCAGCCACACCATGAGCACAGCCGATGAGCACATCCAGCGTGCCATCAACGAGCCACACTTTATCCAGCGCGTACTCAAAAGCGGCAGTGCAGAAGGCACGTTACTCGGTGGCAACCTTTCGGTACTGAGCGCAATGGTCGGCACGCCCTACTTGCCCGACACGCGAAACGCGTTGCTATTTTTGGAAGAAATCAGCGAAGCGCCCTACCGCATTGACCGCATGCTGACGCAGCTAGAACACAGCGGAATGCTCAGCAACGCACGCGGCGCGATGCTTGGAGTTTTCGTCAAATGCGAGCCCGCAGCAGGTGAAGAATCGCTGGTATTGGCGCAAGCGCTGAGCGACCATTTTGCGCAACGACCGATCCCCAGCGCCTACGGCCTTTCCTTCGGCCACATCGCCTCGCAGTGGGTGCTGCCGATCGGCGTTCGCGCACGATTTGATGCCGATGCACGAACGTTGACGTTGCTTGAATCGGCAGTAGCGTAGGGCCGCCGAAAGCCGCAAAATTGGCGAGAGTAGTCACAATTTTCGCCACTCCCGCCGACTGCCAGATTAATGTCATGCTGAGCCCCGGCCTTCGCCGGGGTGACTTCAGGCCGGAATCCACGCATCCCTAACGCAAAGCCCGCTCATAAAGCGCATTCAAAATCCGCTCTTCGTAGCGATAGAACGCAGAGTATTTTCCCGGTGTCGTGGCAGGATCAAACCCCGGCCCGCCGCTTAAAAAAATCATTCCGCTGTTGCGTTTCGGATCGAACACAAACGCCGAGCGCAATCCCCATGCGTCGCCTAAATGGCCCACACCCGTAAACCCGCCGTTTTGCACCAGCCGATCGCCACGCCCGACACCGGTCACGTCAAGAAAATGCTGATTGCCCAAACCCCACGCGTTCATCATCTGCTTGCCGCCCCCTGAATTTACGTCACCATTTTTGCCCGCAATGTCGGCACGCCACTGCACGCGCAGCATTTCGCGAACCGACGCAACACTCAGCATCCGCTTGCCTTCAAAGCTACCTTCGTTCATCAGCATCAACATCACTTGTCCCAGATCAGCGGCAGACAATCGACATGCGCCCTGCGGCCCGAACAATGTGCCGTTGCTGCCAGGCACATAGTTTGGGCCTGCACGAGGCACCGGCACAGCGCTGCTGTAGTCATCAACCTGTGCCACCCACGGCCCGTTGGGATGCCACACCTCCTTGTTGTCAACCTCGGTGCGCTTACGATAAAGCGTCGCGATATTGGCGACATCCGTGGCATTCATTTCCGCCGGATTAAAACCACCGCGAATACCCAGCGGATCGAACAACACACGCTGCATCAAACGATCAAAGCGCTCACCGCTCGCCCGTTCCATCACCGTGCCGATCACGCCCCAGTTCAGGTTGCCGTACTGAAAATAGTCACCCGGCTTAGCCCGCTTTGACCACATCACCCCTTCACCGTAACCCGCGCTCCCCGGCGTGAAAACGTCTTTCAAATTGACGCCTAGTTTTTCTTCCCAGTAATAGCCCGCCTCATCGGTAATCGACGCCCGATGCGTGAGCAACAGGCGCAGCGTGATTGGCACATCAGGAAAATGCGGGTTGCGTAGCGACCACCCAAGATAGGTACTCACGTCTTGGTCCAGCGCCAGCTTGCCGTCCTCCACTAGACGCAGCACGCCCAGTGTAGTGATCAGCTTCGAGATGGAAGCGATGCGATACATCGTGTCGCGATTTGCCGCTA
>JACMNN010000035.1 GCA_014378555.1 Burkholderiales bacterium
GATTTCTTTCGCCCCTTAGGTCCATAAACCCGCAGCGCAACCGCAGACTATAAAAACGCCCACAAGGCGAGTAATATTCATCCGTTAATCCAACGGCATGAACGCACCATGAACCCCTTCTCAAGTCGTGTCCGCATTGGGCTATCGATCCTGATTGCGACCTGCAGCGTAGCGGCGAGCCAGCGCCTTCACGCGCAAGACTACGAGCGCGAAAAGCGCTGGGCCGACGAGGTGGTTCCTAATCTCGTGGTGGGCGACGCAGTGCGTATCAAGGCCGCGTCGAACCGCGAATTTTTGGCGCTTTTCACCGAACCCAGCAAGCCCAATGCCGCGCTACCCGCCATAGTGCTCGTTCACGGCGTAGGCGTTCATCCAGACTTCGGCGTCATCGGCATTCTGCGCGCTAAATTGGCGGATGTCGGCTATGCCACGCTCGCCGTTCAGATGCCGGTGAATGGCAAGGAGGCGACGGTCGACGACTATTACCCTAAGCTTTTTCCCGACGCCGCAGATCGCATCGCAAAAGCCGCCGACTTTTTGCGCGCAAAGGGCTTTGCCAACGTGGTGCTGCTGTCGCACAGCATGGGCGCGTGGATGGCTAACGCCTACTTGGATCAAGCGTTTGCGACCACGCCCTACAAAGCGTGGATCGTGATGGGATTGACCGGCAGCTACTCGTGGCCGATGCGACGATTTCCAATGCCCATTCTTGACATCTACGGTGAGCAAGACATCAGCCCGGTGCTAAGCGCGGTAGGACGCCGCAACTTCGCACTCAAAGAAGGCAACGGCTCAAAGCAAGTGAAAATTGCCGGTGCCGATCATCATTATCTGGGTCGCGAAAGTGAACTGGTCACGGTGATCGATGCGTTTTTGCGAGCTCTGAAGTAGGTCGTCGCTGGCCGCCGAGTCATGAGTAATTTGCGATGTTTAAGATCGTATTCAGCCGCGAGCGACGATACGCTTTGCAACTTTAGTGCAACAGGCGACCGTCCCTACTGATTACGGCCATGCCGACATTTTGCGAGCCAATGCGATTAGTCGGCGAGAAATCGAGCACGCAATCCCCGACGCCGTAGTTGCTCACGCTTTCAAGCGCTTTCATCACTTTTTGCCGCGTTGGATTCGCACGACGCAGAACCGCAAGCGTTCAGAAGTAGGCTGGGTTGGTAAACCCAGCGCTCTCGATGAATGTGGCGCGCTGGGTTTTCAACCCAGCCTACGGGCTGCGGGCTTTTGGCCCCCCCGAGGTAGGGTGCGTTTCACCGTGTAACCGCATAAAGTAGGGCGGAACGCTTGCGGTTCCGCCGGACGCGGAGCCGCGTGACGCAAGCGAACGTCGCGCCACCGGGGGCACCAGGCGGAACCGCAAGCGTTCCGCCCTACGAGCTTTTTTCCTTCAGAAGTAGGCTGGGTTGGCAAACCCAGCGCTCTCGGTGGATGTGGCGCCCTGGGTTTTCAACCCAGCGTACGGGCTCAGTCGTGAGCGTCCACGATTTGGCGTTGCGCATGCAGTTTGGAATTTACCAGCTCCAACCGTTTATTTGCGTCCTTCGCCGCATTCAAAATAGGCTCCAGTTCTCTGTCACGCATTTCCATTTTTTCGGTTCGAAGGTTTTGTTGCTGGTTATGAAGGCTCAGCCATGCATATCGAACTACAGCGGCGGTCGCGAAGGCGCTGAGAACCAGTGCAACTGCCGGATTAATCCAAGATGCCATTGTGAGGATGCTGATCGCCGGAATGAAAACCATAGCGGACAACAATGCCATAGGCAAAAGCCTGTCAGACGGTTTAACGGCCGCAGTTTCACGCGCCCATTTCGTCTCGATTCGGTCATGTTCCACCAAGCGATTTGACGCTTCGACTTGCAACATGGCTGCCTCTTGGCTAAGGCGCCGAATTGCGAGCTCGGCTGCCGTTCGATCTGTGCCTCGTTGAACACCGTCCATCGCCTCTGTCAGCAGGTTGAGCGCGACTATGTTGCCTCCACGTTCAACTCGCACATTCGCTCCACAATAACCACATGCGAAGGTCTCTATAGCTGGCCCAATATCTAGATTTCCGCTACAGGCTGGACATTTCAGTGACACCAGTCTCATTTCACTCATGCAAGTCCCCGATTCAAATTTTGAGTAATCGTAACGTGGATGTCCTCATGCGTCACCGTCTATCAATCACCCGCTTTGCCTTACCCAAGCTCCGCTCAATCGTGCCCGGCAGTGTCAATTCAACGTTCGCTGAAACGCCAATCAAATTCTTAATGTCCGCCGTCAACTGCCGTGTCACGGCGTGGTGCGCATCGGCGTCGGCATGCACAAATTGCAGCGTCATTTCTACGCGCACTTCAAGCTCGTCGAGGTACTCGGGCCGGCTGATGACGCAGACGTAATGCGGGGCGAGATCGGGTTGGCGCAGGATCAATTCTTCAATTTGTGTGGGGAACACGTTGACGCCGCGGATGATCATCATGTCGTCCGAGCGACCGGTGATTTTTGCCATACGGCGCATGCTGCGAGCGGTGGGCGGCAACAGTTTGGTGAGGTCCCTCGTGCGGTAGCGGATCATCGGCATCGCCTCTTTGCTGAGGCTGGTGAATACTAGTTCGCCCTCGCTGCCGTCAGGTAACACCGCGCCCGTAACGGGGTCGATAATTTCTGGATAAAAGTGGTCCTCCCAGATCACCGGGCCGTCTTTGGTCTCGATGCATTCGCTGGCCACACCGGGGCCCATGACCTCCGACAGGCCGTAAATATCCACCGCATCAATGCCCATGCGGCGCTCGATGTCGACGCGCATCGCGTTGGTCCACGGTTCAGCGCCAAAGATGCCGATGGCCAGCGACGAGGCGGCAGGATCGAGCCCCTGTTTAACGAATTCTTCAGCGAGCGCGAGACAGTAGCTCGGCGTGACCATGATGATGTCGGGCTTGAAATCGCTGATCAGCTGCACCTGTTTTTCGCTCTGACCGCCGCTCATCGGAATCACCGTGCAACCCAGTCGCTCGGCACCGTAATGCGCGCCGAGCCCGCCCGTAAACAGCCCGTATCCGTAAGCAATATGCACCATGTCGCCGGGACAGCCGCCCGCTGCGCGAATGCTGCGCGCCACGCAATCAGCCCAGATGTCGATGTCGTTTTTGGTGTAACCGACTACGGTGGCTTTGCCGGTGGTACCGCTCGAGGCGTGAATCCGCACCACTTGCTCGCGCGGCACGGCAAACAGACCGAACGGATAGTTGTCGCGCAGATCACCTTTCGCCATGAACGGGAAGAGGGCCAAGTCTTCGAGGCGCTTCAGGTCATCGGGGTGAACACCTTTTGCAGCAAACGATTTTTTGTAGTGCGGGACGTTGTCGTAGGCGTGCTTGACGCTCCACTGCATGCGTGTGAGTTGCAGCGCTTGCAGTTCGTCGCGCGATGCCGATTCGATGGCGTGAAGTGGGGTGGGCGATTGTGTTGGCATTTTGGAAAGTGGCAAGCGAGTTAACGACTGAAGCTATGTTTCCGTTCGCCCTGAGGCTCCGCCGAAGGGGCTGACACGCGCGCAATCAAACCCTTCGCTGCGCTCAGGGTGAACGGAAATACAGGTGAACGGGTGAAAGGTGCGCTTCAGCAAAGTTTCATTGTGTTGGCATCTTGGAAAGTTGCAAGCGAATTAACTAGCGAAGTTCTATTTAACAGCCGAAGCTGTATTTATCGGCTGAAGCTGTATTTCCGTTCGCCCTGAGGCTTCGCCGAAGGGTCTGATGTGTGTGCCATCAAACCCTTCGCTGTGCTCAGGGCGAACGGTGGAACGGGTCAACAGGTGATCGGGAGAAAAATGCGCTTCAGCAAAGTTTCAGGGCGTGGCGCCGGCCGGATTGACCGTTGTAATCACTTCCCCAGCAATCCGCGCGCTCTTGCCACGGAACAGGGCAATGATTTCATTGCTTTGATTGGTTAATTTGATGTCGTACACGCCCTGTCGGCCGCGCTGCACTTGCTCGACGGCGACGGCTACCAGCGTGTCGCCGAGTTTTGCGGGGGCGAGAATTTCTATGGAGAATCCGCTGGCCACGGCGTTTAGGTTGTAGCTGTTGCAGGCATAGGCAAATGCGGTGTCGCAAAGCAGCGCCATGTAGCCGCCGTGACACATGTTGTGACCGTTAACCATGTCTTGCCGCACCAGCATTGACACCGTTGCGCTGCCGAGATCGATGGCGACAATTTTGATGTCGAGCGCGCGCGCCGCGTGGTCGCGTGCATGCATCGCTTGGGCTACTTGCTGCGGGGTTGGCGGGCTCATGGCAGCGCTGTCGCTATTCGTTGAAGCTGCCATCACTCCAAACCTTGCGCTGCAACAACAGCGACTGTCGATAGCGGTCGTCGCCGGTGTGTCCGTGCATATTGACCAGAATCGCGTTGATCAGCGTGAGTCCGATGCGGTCTGCCGTGGCCAGCGGTCCCTCAGGATGGCCGACGCCGAGCTTCATTGCGGTATCGATGCCCGCCGCGTCAGACACGCCTTGCAACACCGCATCAGCGGCTTCGTTGGCGAGCATGGCCAGCGTACGCGCGACGATCATTCCGGGAATGTCGTTGATAACTGAGACTTCCATGCCCAGCGCGCGGAACAGGCCGACGGCGTCTGCGAGCGCGGCGGTCGTCGTCTCTTCACCGCGAGCGAGTGCGACGCGTTTTGCGGTCGCAAAGTCGCGCGCTAAATCTACGGTGACGACGTTGCTGAGTTCTTCCTCGTACGCAAGTTGCGTGGCACTGCGACCGTCGGTCAGGCAGACCGTTGCATTGCCAACCCGGAACATGCCTGCGCCCAGCGGATCATCTTCCTTGCGTGCCTGCACCTTGATGGCAGCGGCTTTGATGCGCTCAATTAGGGGATCAAGCGCATCGGATTCCAGCAGATACTGCACCATCGTTGGCACCGGGCCAAGCATCGACGCGGGCGGCGCGCTCGCGTCCGCAGGATAGACGTAGAAACCGCGTCCTGATTTGCGACCTAGCAGGCCGCCAGCGACCATTTCTTCTTGCGTCAAGCTCGGACGATATCGGCTGTCTTGGTAGTACGCGTTCCACACGCTTTTGGTCACCATCAGATTGACGTCGAGCCCAATAAGATCGAGCAGTTCGAAGGTGCCGAGTTTGAAACCACCGGCTTCGCGCAGTACCAAATCAATGGTCGGCACATCGGCGCCGCCCGATTCAAGCACGCGCAGCGCTTCGCCGTAATACGGGCGCGCCACGCGATTGACGATAAAGCCGGGCGAGCTTTTGCAGCGCACCGGTGTTTTTTTCCAGGCGCGGGTGCAGGCTTCCACGCGCGTAGCGACCGCTGCACTGGTGCGTTGGCCGCTGACTACTTCAACCAACTGCATCACTGGCGCCGGGTTGAAAAAATGCATGCCGACTACGTTCTCCGGTCGCGCCAAACCATTGGCGATTGCGGTGATCGAAATGGACGAGGTGTTGCTGGCAAGCACCACGGTGTCGGCGCAAATAGCCTCCAGTGACTTGAACAACGCTTGCTTGGCGTGCAGGTCTTCGATGATCGCCTCGACGATCAAATCGCAATCATGAAAGTCTGCGAGATCGGAGGCGCTGGTCATGCGGGCCGCTGTGCTCTGCGCGTCGTCTATCGACAGCTTGCCTTTGTCGGCGAGCTTGGTCAGTGCATCGCTGGTGCGCACCAGGGCCGCTTGCGCCGCACCGTCTCGTGCGTCATAGAGCTTAACGCGGCAGCCCGCCTGAGCTGCCACCTGCGCGATGCCTGCGCCCATGGTGCCTGCGCCGATAACACCCACGGTGGTGAAAGAAGCCGCGCCAACGGCTGGAAAAGCAAGAGTCATTTTGGGTGTCGCCTTCAAGTCATTTAATATTTTTTCTGATGCTAGCGCAGCGTTGCAGGCGAGCTGTTCTTACAATCCTTGGCATGACATCGATCGGCATTCCCAAAGAAATTAAATCCGGCGAGGCGCGAGTCGGCCTTACGCCTGCCGAAGTGACGGCTCTGGTGGGTCAGGGGCATGCGGTTCGGGTTGAAACGGGCGCGGGCACGTTGTTGGGTTTGAGCGACGATCACTATCGTGAAGCAGGCGCAGGAATTGCCACGCAAGCAGCCTTGGTTTACGCATGCGACATCATCGCGAAAGTAAAAGAAATTCAGCCGTCGGAATTTGCGCTGTTGCGTAGCGGGCAAATTTTGTGCGGGTTTGCGCAGATTGCGCGTGACACGGTGTTGCTCGACGCGTTGCTGAATGCGGGCGTCAGCGTGGTGGCCTATGAGGCGATCAAGGATGTCCATGGCAACACGCCGGTGCTGGCGCCGATGTCGCATATCGCGGGCACCCTGAGCGCGAGCATTGCGCAGTGGTGCCTGCAAACCGCGCAAGGCGGACGCGGCGTTCTGCTTGGGCCTGGCGCGCGCGTGGTGATCGTCGGCGCCGGCGTTTCCGGGTTGGCGGCCGCAGAGGCGTTTTATCGTTTGGGTTGTGCGGTGACGGTGGTGTTGCGCGACCCACAACGGGCGCGAAGTTTGCTGAAACGGTTGCCCATCGGTGTTCATTGCGTTGCCATTGATTCGTTGCCTAACTTGTTGCCGCAGACCGATGTGTTGATCGGCGCGGTGAGCGTTCCGGGTGCGTTGTCACCGAAATTAATCACTGAAGCCATGATGGGCACCCTGCCGAAAGGCGCGGTGTTCGTGGACATTGGCATTGACATGGGCGGCATCTCGGAAACCTCAAAGCAAACCACCTGGAGCGCGCCGATTTATGTTGCGCAGGGCGTGGTGCATTTCTGTGTGGCCAACATTCCGGCGCAAGTTCCGCAGGCGGCAACGGCCGCGTTGGCAGCAGCGGCGCTGCCCTACCTTCAGGCGGTAGCCAGTCAGGGCGTGATTGCCGCAGCAAAGCTGGATGCGGGTTTGGCCGCTGCGGTGCAGGTTTTCGCGGGATCGGTGACGTCGCCGTCAGTGGCTCGGGATACCGGCCGTAGCTGTCAACAGCTTTTGTAGCGAACAGCCTAAAGATGTGGCGAACGTAGTCGAATCACCATTTATCGACTTTGCTCGATTTTCGCGGCCACGCTCTATTGAATGGGGCTTTCACAGAATAGCTATTTCGCAAACACACATGCTGATTCGTGTCAGCGACCGGTGAACACAGCGACGCGTTTTTCCTTGAAAGCCGCTACGCCTTCGCGGTAATCGTCCGAAAATCCACACTCCTGCATAAACCGACCCTCGAGCGCTAGTTGCGCTTCAAAAGTGTTGTCAGGGCTTGCGTAAAGCGCTTGTTTGGTGCGCGCAAAGCCCAGCGTGGGACCGCTGGCAAGCTGCATCGCGATGGCGTCCACGCGGGCGGCGAATTCAGCATCGGCGACGCATTCCCATATCAAGCCAATTTCGGCGGCCCGCCGGGCAGTTATTTTGTCGCCGAGCAACGCCAAACCCATCGCGCGTTGGGTGCCCACCAGACGCGGCAAAAAGTACGACCCACCGGTGTCAGGAATCAAACCGAGCTTGCAAAATGGTTGCAAGAAGCTCGCGCTTTCAGTGGCAATCACCAGATCACAGGCCAGTGCAAAGTTGCAGCCCGCTCCCGCTGCTACGCCGTTGATGGCAGCAATCACTGGCATTTGCAGCGCTCGCAACGACATGACCAGCGGCGCATAGTTTTTTGCAATCGACTCACCTAAATCGACCGCCTCACCTGGTGTCACCGCACGATCATTCAAGTCTTGCCCGGCGCAAAATCCGCGCCCGGCACCGGTGATCACCAGCACCCGCGAACCGTCGCGCGCCACCTCGGCAATCGCCGAACGCAGCTCCTGGTGCATCACCTGAGTGAACGAGTTCATACGCTCAGGGCGGTTCAACGTGATGCGTGCAGCGCCAGCGGTTGTTTCGTAAAGTAGGGTTTGATAGTTCATGCACTGCATTTCAACAGAAAAGCAAAACGTGATCACGATGGCTCGGCGCGGCGAGGGCCGCCTCCGCAGCGGTTGTGCTTAACCGACTGCGCGCAACGGCACTGGTGGCGGCGCGGGCAACTGATGAGTGTTGAGCCAGTTAAGGGTGTCGGCCAGCGCCAGCGGATGCGAAATCCCGTAGCCCTGAGCATAGTCGCAGCCGTGTTGCTCCAAAAACTTGAGCGTTGCGATGTCCTCAACGCCCTCAGCCACGACGGTTAGGCCCAAGTTGTGCGCCAGGGTAATGGTCGACTGCACGATGATCGCGTCTTCCGCGCTTTGCGTTACGCGAGTGATAAACGAGTTGTCGATCTTCAGGCCCTTCAACGGTAAACGTCGCAAATACGCAAGCGAACAAAAGCCTACGCCGTAATCGTCAATCACTATCGAGAAGCCTTGGGCGCGACAGTCCGCCAGGACGTGTGCAGCACGCTCTGGGTTATGAATCAGTGACGTCTCGGTGATTTCAAGATCGACCAACCGCGCTGGCAGGCCAAACTTTATGACGCTTTTTTGCAGATGCGCGACGATGACAGAGTCGCCGAGTAAGCGCGGTGAAATGTTCACGGCAACACCCACGCCGGGTGCGGTCACCTGCCACTCGCTGGCGGCTCGAATCGCCGATTCAATGACCCATCGCGTCAACACCCGGATCGAGTCTGACATCTCCGCCTTGTGCACAAAATCTTTAGCCGTCAAACGCCCATAGGTTGGATGATTCCAGCGAACCAGCGCCTCCATGCGTACTGTTTTTCGGGTTAAACAGTTGATGATGGGCTGAAACTCGAGCACCAGTTCGCCGCGATCAATTGCGTCTGGCAAACCGGCCAGCAGCAGCAATTTGCGCTGTTCAAATACCGCCGTATGGCGGCTAAACAATCGCACGCCGCCGCCCGTCTGTTTGGCGTGATACATCGCCTCATCGGCGCTGTGCGACAGCTCAGAAAACGTGCGTCCATGGGTCGGATAAATCGCGGCGCCCACGCTCGCCGAGATGTGAAATTTTCCGCCACCGATAATGAACGGTCTAGCCAGCGCCACGGTTAACGCTTCGCCAATTCGCATCGCGCCTTCGGCTGTGCCCACGCCGCGGGCGAATACGCCAAATTCGTCACCGCCCAGTCGCGCCGTAACCGCGTTTTCATTTACCAGCGCTTCATCAAAACGCGTTTTCATTTGCCGCAACACCTCGTCGCCGGCGCCGTGACCCAGCGTGTCGTTGATGTCCTTGAACTGGTTTAAATCGAGCAGTAAAAGTGTTGCCACCGCATCGCTCGATTGCGACTCTGTCGTCTCGATCATCTCGTTAATTTCAGTGACCATGCGTTGCCGGTTCAGCAGCCCAGTCAAGGGGTCGCGAAACGCCAGTTGTTCGAGCAGCGACTGATAGCGTTTGCGATCGGTAATGTTGCGTCGTGCACCCCAAATGCGCACCAATTTGCCGTTTTCCACTACGCCCAACAGCGTCAGTGACAACCAGCGGTGTTCTTCGCGCTTGACCCTTAATCGCAGCTCGCGTTCGATCAGCCGATAATCTCGATCAATCCAGTCGTGCAGCGACGTGCCTTTAAACAACTCCGGCATGAACGCAGCCACACTGCGGCCGAAAATTTGTGGCGCACTCATGCCGTAATCGCGGGCAAACGCCTCGTTTACATCGGTGATCGTGCCGAACTCGCGCAGCAGCTCAATTTGCCTTTGCGGCGTTAACGACGTGTCAATCCCGTCGGGCACGTCCACCGACCAGATTGAATCTAAGCTGGCCTGAATGAATGCGCGATGGCGGTCACGGGTGGCGGCAAGTTCAGTTTCTGATTTTGCTCGCTCCGCTACTTCGAACGCGAGCGCGAGCAGATCAACGGCCGAGCCCGCATAGGCCAGCGCGTCATTGTCCCAATGCCGAGGACTTGCGAAGTCTTCAAAGCACACCACGCCCCACAGTTGCCCATGGATAAATATGGGCACATCAAGCAGCGCACGCACGCCGGTTAGCGGCAAATAGGCCGCACGTAATTCATGCAGTACCGAATCTGCGATCGCGTCGTCAACTGCAAGACTGCGGCGCTGCGAAACAGCAGCAAAGTAGGTCGGAAAGTCGGTCGCTGTCAGCACTTGCCGCTCCGGCAATGCTGGAATGAGTGTGGCGTCAAAAGGGGTTGAAGCCGCCTGTCGAGTGCCCACATCGTATTGATACAGACACACCAATTCACTGCAGTCTGCGGAAAACTTCCACAGCCCGCCACGGGTGACGGCCAACATTTCGGCGATGTGATTAATGATTTGAACTGAAGCGCCACCGAAGTCGGCGCGATCAACGATGGGCGTATTTCTCGCCAGAGAAAACAACGACTGGTGATAGCTCAACAGCTTCAGCTCGCGTTCTGACGCATCGGTAATGTCGGAAATGGCACCCACGTATCGGGCACCGCCACTTTCATCGGTCGAACGCTGGCCTTTGCACGCGAACCACACAATGCCTTGCCCTTGGGTACGAATTCGAAATTCGACATACACGTCGTCGTCGCCGTCCGCGCACTGTTGCAACATGCTCGCCACCGCTGCTCGGTCAGAGACCAACACATATTCCACAAACTCAGAAACGGGCCCAAAGTAGCGACCGGGTGCTAACGTCTGAAACGAAAACACGTTGTGGTGAAGATCAATCAGCCCGCGATCAGGAAGGTAATCCCACAGGCCAACGCCGCCGGCCTCCAGCGCTCGATGCAACAGCGGCGCGTCGGACCCGAACGGAATTTTCGTCAACTGCGCGATTTGAGAACCTGACACACAACCTCTAATCAAACGGGCTAAACGTACAACTTATGCCGAACGGCGCTCAGTGCTATTGAACGGAAGCCTGATTGCGCGCCACGTCGTGAAATGGTCAACTGCGGACCATATCTCTTATTTCGGCACCACTTTATCAGCGACATTAATGCTATCGGTATTCATCGACTAAGAATAATCTGTTTTGTGCTGTGCAATCCTACGCGTCCGGGTAGGAGTTTTTCCACGTAGCTCAGAAAATCATAATTGACCGACCGGTCAGTCGGGAATACTATTTGCCTTCCTTCAGAAAATTTGTCGGGACAATCAGGTATGTACACGCAGGCACTTGACACGGCGATCAACGCAAATACGACTACCGTCACTGTCGACAGTTTTCAAAAAACGTTCCTCGAGCGAATCGCGCGCGACGAAAAAATTGAGCCGCAAGACGCCATGCCCGAGGCGTACCGCAAGACGTTGGTGCGCCAGATTTCGCAACATGCACATTCAGAAATCGTTGGCATGCTGCCTGAAGGCGGCTGGATCACGCGCGCGCCGTCACTGAAGCGCAAAGAGATTTTGTTGGCCAAGGTGCAGGACGAGGGCGGGCATGGGCTCTACCTCTATTCAGCGGCTGAAACGCTGGGCGTAACCCGCGAATCGTTGGTGGATGCGCTGCATTCCGGCAAGGCCAAATATTCGAGCATCTTTAACTACCCCACTGAGTCGTGGGCCGACATTGGCATCATCGGCTGGTTGGTGGACGGCGCGGCCATCATGAATCAAGTGCCGCTGTGCCGCTGCAGCTATGGGCCGTATGCACGTGCCATGATTCGCATCTGTAAAGAAGAGTCCTTCCATCAACGGCAGGGCTTTGACATTGTGCGATCGCTCTGCGAAGGCACCCCCGCGCAAAAAGCGCTGGCGCAGGATTCAGTCAACCGCTGGTGGTGGCCCACGCTGATGATGTTTGGACCGCATGATTCCGATTCGCCCAACACCGAGCAGGCGACCGACTGGGGCATTAAACGCATCAGCAATGATGATTTACGGCAAAAATTTGTTGATGTGACCGTGCCGCAGGCGAAGTTTTTAGGGTTGACGCTGCCTGATACGGCGATTGCCTGGAACGCGGAACGCGGTCATTATGACTTTGGCAAAATCGATTGGGACGAGTTTTGGCGGGTAGTGAAAGGCGATGGACCTTGTAACGCCGAGCGGGTGGCGGACCGCGTTACAGCGTTTGATGACGGACGCTGGGTGCGCGAAGCCGATGCCGCTCATGCTGCAAAAGTGGCGCTTCGCAATGCACAAGTGACCGCCACCGTATGAGCACGCCGTTGGCAGAAGCGGCAACGCCGCTGTTTGAGGTGTTCGTGCGCAGCAAGCAAGGACTTGATCACAAACACGTTGGCAGCCTGCATGCGAGCGACGCGCGACATGCGCTCACGCTCGCTCGCGACGTCTACACCCGGCGCCAGGAAGGCGTGAGCATTTGGGTGGTGCCGTCTAACGCGATCACGGCGAGCGATCCAGCCCTTAAATCAGACAACTTCGACCCGATGGCCAGCAAGGTGTATCGGCATCCGACCTTCTACGACATTCCTGATGAAATTGGCCACATGTAGCTGAATGCTGCTTCGCGTAGGAAATACGGATTGATCAACTTGTCATCCTGAGCGAAAAGCGAAGGATCATGCGACATGCAATAACTTCAATGACTTACAACCGCCCTCGCATGCGAACTGATCCTTCGCTGCGCTCAGGATGACACTGACCTGCGTATCCCTTAGCCGCAAGCCGGGGCTCGGCCACACGCGGCTCGCGCAATGAATGTGGTGCGCAAACTGTTGACCCGTCCCATGCTGGGGCGACGAATTTATAAAAGTGACCGTGACCGAACTCAGACTCAACGTCGTATCCGACGCCACACTTCTAACGCTCGCCGACACCTGCCTGCTTTGGGGGCACCGATTGTCAGAATGGTGTGGCCATGGCCCTGCACTAGAAGAAGACATTGCGCTGACCAACACCGCGCTCGACGTCATTGGCCAGGCGCGCGCGCTGTTGCAGCTGGCCGCAGCGCGCCGTGGCGACGGGGCAACGGAGGACACGCTGGCCTATTTTCGTGAGCCCGATGCGTTTCTTAATGTCATGCTGGCCGCGTTGCCCAACGGCGACTATGCGTGCACTGTCGCGCGATCGTTTTTATTGTCGGCGTGGTTTGTGCCGGTGTGGGCATCGCTTGCGCAAAGCGCCGACCGGCCGCTGGCAGCGCTCGCTGCAGAGGCGGTGAAGGAATCGCGAATGCAGCTGCGTCACGCCAGCGACTGGGTGATTCGTTTTGGCGATGGCAGCGACGAATCGCGGCGCCGAATTGATGCCGCATTTGCCGGATTGTTGCCCTATTGCGATGAGTTGCTCGGCACACCTGTTGACGGCACCGATCAAGCGGCGCGAACCCTAGCGTGGCGGGCAACGGTACAAGCGACGTTCGATACGGCGACCTTAACGCAGCCCATTTCGGTTGTTTACGACGCCAACCTACTCAACATCACCGCGAGCGAAAGCCGCGTCACCTTATTGGCCGAAATGCAGTCGCTTGCTCGGCAACATCCCGGCGCGGTCTGGTAATAAAAATTATGGCCCAGCATTTTCACTCGCTCAAAATTATTGATGTCACCCGAGAAACCGCTGATTGCATTTCGGTCAGTTTCGATGTCCCCGAGGCGTTGCGGCAAACATTTTCCTATCGCGCCGGCCAGTATGTGACGCTGCGTGCCGAGGTCGGTGATCGCGAGCTTCGCCGTTCGTATTCACTGTGCTCGGCGCCGCATGAGAAGCAATGGCGCGTAGCGATCAAGCGGGTTGACGGCGGCATGTTTTCGCAATGGGCGCACATGCTGCTGCGCGCGGGGGACTGGATTGATGTGTTGCCGCCGGACGGTCACTTTGTGTATCAGCCAGAAGCCAACCGTGCGCGACAAATTTTGTTGCTGGCAGCAGGCAGCGGCATCACGCCTGTACTGTCGATTTTGAAAACGGCGCTTGAGGCTGAATCGAGCTCACAGGTCACGCTGATATTTGGCAATCGCCGGGTCAAGGACATCATTTTTCGCGAGCAAATTGAAGATTTACGCAATCGATTTTTGACCCGCTTGCAATTGATTCACACTTTGAGCAGCGAGGTGCAGGAAGCGCCGATGGCCAACGGTCGCATTGACGGCGCGAAGCTGGCGAGCGTCATCCCCCATCTAATCGACCCCAATCGAATTGATCAGGTCTACATTTGCGGACCGGCCGCGATGATCGAGGCGACGGCTGCCGCCTGCGCTGATGCAGGCGTTGCCGTTGAAAAAATTCACAAGGAATTATTCGCTGCGCCTGGAGCGGTTGTGCATGCTGAACGTGCAAACGCCGAGCCGAACGATACCGGCGACACCGCCACAGTTTCAGTGATTGCCGACGGCATTGAGCGCGAGCTGCGCGTGGGTTTTAAGGGCGCTTCGGTACTCGACGTAGTGCTGGCAAGCGGCATCGACGTGCCGTACGCATGCAAGGCGGGTGTGTGTTGCACCTGTCGCGCGCAAGTGCTGGAAGGGGAGGTTCGCATGGACGCCAATTACACGCTGGAGCAACATGAAGTCGATCGCGGCTTTGTGCTGACCTGTCAGGCGCATCCGGTGACCGATCGGGTGCGTTTGAGCTTTGACGGCAGATAGCTCGCTCAACCAGCGCTCCCCTAGAATTGCCGCATGCCACGAGGTCCTTCTTCCGCTCATTCACTGCAACGCGACACGATTTTGAACGTGTCGGCCGATGCGTTTGCCGAGGCGGGCTATCCGAGTGCCACCATGGCGGCGCTGGCCGAGCGCTGCGGCGTATCGAAAAGTTTGCTCTATCACTACTACCCGGCCAAAGACGCGATTCTGTTTGATTTGATGCATGAATACATGCAGCGTTTGCAGGCGCTGGTGGGCGAGGTGGCAGCCCAAGCGTTGCCCGCACAACAGGCGCTTGCCGAGGTGGTGCGCCGCTTTGTGCGCGAATACGAAACCTCACGCACGCGGCACATTGTGCTGTTGAACGATGTGAAGTTTTTGCCCGCCCCGGAGCGCGCTATTGTCATTAAACAAGAGCGTGAAGTGGTGCAGGCATTTGCCGATCTGATCGCGGCCACCTATCGTATTGATCCGGCGCGCGCCAAGGTGCTCACCATGAGCGTGTTTGGCATGATCAACTGGACCTTTACCTGGCTTAAACCGGGCGGCGCCTTGACCTATGCGCAATTTGCGGAAACGGTGGTCGGCATGCTCGAAGGCGGCCTGAGCGGCGGCGCAGCACGCATGAAAAGTTTCGCGCCGTTGGTGCCCGATGTAGGCCACACGCCGTTGGACTCCGATGCGGCCGCAGTCAAATCTAATCTTAAGGAATTGCACCATGTCTGAATCCCTCGTCCTCGTTGAAAAACTGGTCACACCTGCCAAAGTCGCCCTGGTGACGTTTAATCGCCCAAAAGTGATGAACGCATTGAACGACGCGCTGGCTGAAGAACTGGCCGGCAAGCTCGCCGCGCTCGATGCTGACCCTGACGTGCATGTGATCGTGGTGACGGGTAGCGAGAAGGCTTTTGCCGCGGGCGCCGACATCGCCGCGATGGCGGAATGGAGTTACGGCACCGTCTACAACAACAACTACATCACCAAACATTGGGAAGCCGCGCGCAGCGTGCGCAAACCACTGATCGCTGCGGTTTCGGGCTATGCGCTGGGCGGTGGTTGCGAATTTGCCATGATGTGCGACATCATCATCGCCGCAGACAACGCAAAATTTGGCCAGCCAGAAATCACCATCGGCACCATTCCCGGTCTGGGCGGCACCCAGCGCATGCCGCGTGCGGTGGGCAAAGCCAAGGCGATGGAGTGGTGCCTAACCGGGCGTTTCATTACGGCGCAAGAGGCCGAGGCGGCGGGACTGGTGGCGCGCGTCGTGCCCGCCGACAAATTGATGGAAGAGGCGCTCGCTACCGCTGGAAAAATCGCCAGTTTTTCGCTGCCAGCGGTGATGAAAGTCAAGGAGACGATCAACGCGGCGTTTGAAACCACGCTAACGCAAGGCTTGCAGTTTGAGCGCCGCGAATTTCATGCAACGTTTGCGCTGGAAGATCAAAAGGAAGGAATGCGCGCCTTTGTGGAAAAACGCAAACCAAACTTTAAAAATAGCTAACGTTTTGCAGCGCAAGTTGATCCAAAGGCTCGCCATACGTCGCTACTGCGTTTTGCGTGTGTTTCGCATACGCAGCATGGGCGCACGGTCGTGACGCCAAAAGTGTTCGGCTTTGCGGGCTGGTCTGGCAGCGGCAAAACCACGCTCATCGAGCGGGTGATTTCGCACTTGGCGGGCAGCGGCGTGCGGGTCTCGCTGATTAAGCATGCGCATCACGACTTTGATGTGGATCAGCCGGGCAAAGATTCGTACCGACACCGTGCAGCAGGGGCGTCTGAGGTATTGGTTTCAAGCGCCAACCGCTGGGCGTTAATGCACGAGTTGCGCGGTGAACCGGAGCTGACGCTGCGCCAGGCGATCGCTTTGTTCGGCGCCTGTGATGTGGTGTTGGTGGAAGGCTATAAGCGCGAGTCAATCCCAAAGCTCGAGGTGTGGCGCGCCGAGGTCGGCAAAGCCTTGTTATTTCCCGGTGACGCGAATATTGTGGCGCTGGCGAGCAACGATTTGTTGCCAAGTGATGTTCGGGAACCAAGTTTCGCGCGATTCGGTCTAGCCGATGTGGCGGAAATTGCTGAATTCGTTATGCACCATAGTTGTGCGGTGTAGTGGCTGGCGTGGCGTGGGCGCGGCGCAACAACATCGCTGCCGACTGCCTGAATTTGCACAAAAACGCTGACTGATATTGACACCTTAGCCAATCCAGACGAACATCACAATCATGAAATACGTTGCCACAAAACCGTCCAAATTGCTCGCTGCGTTCGAGGCGGCGATGGTGCTGTTTGTGCCAATGGCGTCGAGCGCGCAAGACGGTGGTTACTTTTCAGGGGTGCGTTTTGGCGCCAGCGAAAAGGCGTGGAGCTTTGCCGCCCCGGGCCTCAAGCTCGGTCAGGCGCTCGAGTTCGCGCGTGGCGGCGAGGTCAGCAACACCGCATTCAGCGGCTATCAGTTCTCGGGTGGATTCGCCTTAAGTGCGGCGGTGAACACCGAGCGCGCCGCAACACCCACTAGCGTAGGCGCTGGCGTTGGGCTTAAATTTAATGGTTTACGTTGGACGGAACCACGCCAGACCGTCAATGTAGACGTGGTTTCAGCTTTCAACTGGCAAAACAGTTTCTCGGTGTTCGGCAAGGTCGGCGTCGGTCGTGCCGATGGTCGCGTTACGCCAGACTGGGCGTCTTCCGCGCTGTCCGCGCAAGACCGCACAGCGCTGTCGTACGGCGTCGGCATGCGCTACGACTTCAATCAGAGCCTCGGCCTTAAGCTCGAGTTAACCCGCGGCACCCGCTTCGGGCTGGACCGGTTGCGTACCGATATCGATCCAGATGCGGTGAATCTGGGCATTCGCTGGTCGTTTTAACGGCAGTGGTAGAGCACAGCACACAAGGGCGGCTTCGGCCGCCTTTTTTGAGTTCGACGATTTAACAGCTTTTATGGCGAATCCCCTTTGGATGAGGCTTAGGCTAGGTTCTAGCTTGTTATCGACATCATGCAATTTATTCGTATGAGCCCTGTTTAATAAAGCATTGCCGTCAAAGCCATTGACTTTATTCAATTTTTCTAAAATCACGGCATGACGATTCAATTAGTTTTTTTGGCGCGCCTGCGTGAACGTTTTGGCGTTTCTCGCGAGGTCTTAGCACTTTCTCCACCCATTGCAACCGTTGCCACGCTGCTCGATCAGCTGCGCGAACGTGGCGGCGCATTTGCCGAAGAGTTGGCCGCCAACCGCGCGTTTCGCGTAGCGGTCAATCAGGAGGTGGTGGCGCTCGATCACCCGGTCAAAGCGGGCGACGAAGTGGCGATTTTTCCGCCTGTGACCGGCGGTTAGCGTGGCGAGTTTTGTTCGCATTCAAGACGAAGACTTTGACGTCGGCGCTGAAATTCATGCGCTGCGCTTAGGCAATCCCGGCGTGGGGGCGGTCGCCAGTTTCATCGGCTGCGTGCGCGACATGAACGAGGGCGATGCGGTCAACCTAATGTATCTCGAACATTATCCCGGCATGACTGAGCGCGAACTGGAAAAAATCGCCACCGAGGCACGCGGTCGCTGGAATATTTTGGACACCCTGATCATTCACCGCGTCGGCGAACTTAAGCCGCTCGATCAAATTGTGTTTGTCGCGGTGACCAGCGCGCATCGTGGCGACTCGTTTGCCGCATGCGAATTCATCATGGACTTTTTAAAAACAAAAGCGCCGTTCTGGAAGCGCGAAGCCACCCCGCAGGGCGAGCGTTGGGTGGATGCGCGGGTGAGCGATGACGCGGCAGCGGCGCGCTGGAAACCGTGATTGCTTATGAGTGAAATTGTGCTGATCGGCCTCGACTGGGGCTCCACCAACTTGCGTGCCTTCGCCTATAACGCGCGGGGCGAAGTGGTGGATCGTGCGGAGTTTTCATCGGGTGCGCTCACGCTGGTTGGGGCGGCGCAGTTTGACGATGCGCTGGTTGCCGTCGTTGGCGAATGGGCCAAGCGGCATCCCGCAGCACGGTTAATTGCCTGCGGGATGGTCGGCGCAAAATCGGGCTGGCGCGAGGCGGGCTACATCGGTTTAGGCGACGCCACTGAATCCGGGTTGGCTGAAGCGCTCGCGGCCCACGTGGTTAGCGTCGACACGTCACTAGGTCCGCTCGCCATCATCCCCGGCATTAAAAGCGAAGAGCCCGACGTGATGCGCGGCGAGGAAACACAGCTGGTCGGATCCGGCGTGTCCGAAGGCGTCATTGTGCTGCCCGGCACGCACTGCAAATGGGTCAACATGAACGGCGGGCGGGTCGAGAGCTTCGCCACCTTCTACACCGGCGAAATGAACTCGCTGATTCGCGGCCACAGCTCGGTCGGTGCGTTGCTCAAAAGCGCGCCAGATATCAACGATATCGCCGCCTACGAAATGGGCTTGAACTACGCCCGCGCCGGAGCCGCGACGTGGTTGCACGACCTGTTCGTGCTGCGCGCATCGGTGGTCACCGGGCAGCGTACCGAGGCGTTTGTCAGCACGGTGCTTGCCGGCTGGTTGCTGGGTTGCGAGATCAGCGCTGCGCTCACCATGTACCCCGACACGCGCAGCGTAGTGCTGGTGGCGAGCCCGGCGTTGGTGCCTTGGTACGAACAAGCAACCCGCGCGTTTGGCGTGAGTTGTGAAGCACTGAACGCCGAGCAGGTGACCACGCGCGGGCTGTGGCGGGTTGCGCAGTGTTTGTGACGGGATAGATATTTGGCGAGCCGCTTTCAAGTGAAAGTAGCGAGACGACCGTCGCGCCCGAACGATTTGTGCGAGCGATGGCTTCGTTGGCGGAAGATGTCTTGTCGGATGAATCACCCTCACACCAACCCTCTCCCGCGCGCGGGAGAGGGGGCAAAACCTCCGCCCCCTTCTGATCTACACCGCGCTCGCCATAGCGAGGTTTGCGCGGGGACATAGCCTAGGTGCGCGACCTGATCATTGCTTTCATGCGGCACTCAGTGGCGGGCGTGCTGACTCATGAACAGATAGCGGGTTTCTAACCCGGCGCGCCACCTTCCGCGGTTAACGTCCCGCCGCATTTTTCCATCCTACAATTGCGACATGGGACAACATAAGCTCGGCCGGCTGTTTGAGCCGCAATCGATTGCGGTGGTGGGTGCGTCCGAACGTGAGGGCAGCTTGGGTTGCGCGGCGTGGCGGCGGTTGCGCTTGCATGCTTACAAAGGGCGCGCATTTCCGGTTAATCCAAAACGTAAAACAATCTTTGGCGAGCCTTGCTTTTCGCGGCTGACCGATCTGCCGGAGCGGGTCGATCTGGCGTTGATCGCGGCTCCGGCTGCTGCGTGTGCGGAGATCATCCGCGACTGCGGCGCAAACGGCTGTGGCTACGCGCTGATTTTGTCGCACGGCTTTGATTTCAGCTCGAGCTCCAGCGATCTTGAAAAAAATGTGCAAAGCGCGCAGACGTTGATCGATGTGGCGCGCGAATCTCGGGTGCGCCTGATCGGCCCCAATGCGCGTGGCCTGCTACGTCCGCGCATTGCGCTCGATGCCTCGATCATGACCGATGTGGAGGCCATGCCGTCGGCCGGCTCGCTGGCGGTCATCTCGCAATCTGGGGCCTGGCTATCGATTCTGCGCGACTATGCGATGGGTACCTCGATCGGGTTTTCTAGCCTGCTGTCGCTAGGCGCTTCGCTCGATCTGGACTTCGGCGAATTGATGGATTATTTCGCTTTCGATGCTTACACCTCAGACGTGTTGTTGTACATCGAGGAAGTGAAAAACGCGCCGTCGTTCATGTCCGGCGTGCGCCAGATTTCGCGCATGAAGCCGGTGGTGGTGTTGAAAGCCAATCGCGGTGATTTGCACCGCGCCGCTGACGGTACCCATGCCACCGTCTTGGCGCACCATGACCGGGTGTTCGAGGCGGCCATCGCGCGCGCTGGGGCGGTTCGGGTGCAAACGGCGATGCAGATGGTCAGCACGGCGCGCCTTCTCACCGGCGGTCGCAACCGCTCGCAACATCGCATTGTCGCCATCTCCAATGGTCGCGGCCCGGAACTGGTGGCGGCCGATTCGGTGCGCGATCAGAAGCTCACACTGGCGCCGTTGTCAGAGACTACGTTGGCTGCCTTACGCAAAGCGTTGCCTTCACACGTAGTGCTCGGCAATCCGCTCAGTATCTCGGGAGACGCCACGGCAGAACGCTATCGAATGGCAATGAACACAGTGCTCGCCGATGAATCGGTCGACATCTGCATCGTGCTGTTTTCGCCGCAATCCTGCGTCAGTGCGATGGACGTGGCCACTGAGATCATTAATGCGTCCAAAGCGCACCGCAAAACGGTGCTTGCCGTGCTGGGTGGCGGCGCGAGCGTGATGCCGGCGCGAGCGTTGCTTGATCGAGCGCGCATCCCGCAATTTTTGAGCGCTGAAAACGCAGTTGATGCGATTGGTTTTCTCGAAACTTACGCGCGAAATCAATCGTTGCTGCGACAAGTGCCGGCGCAAAGCGTAGACGGCTTCACGCCGCATCTGGAGTATGCGCAGGCGATTTTTGAGGGCGTTTGGGCGGACGGTCGAACCCAGCTTTACCTGCACGAGGCCCGACAACTGCTCGGCGCGTTTGGCATCGCCATGATTAGTACCGGCATGGCGCGCACCCCCGCTGAGGCGGTGACGCTGGCCGACAGTTTTGGTTATCCGGTGGTGCTCAAAGTGGTGTCGCCCGATATTTCGCACAAGACGGAAGCGGGCGGCGTGCGGCTCGATTTACGTGACGCCCCATCGGTGAGTCGTGCCGCAGAAGAAATTTTCGACGCGGTGGCGCGCCATTCGCCGAATGCGCGCGTGATTGGCTTGACGGTGCAGCCATTTGTGCGCCACCGCGGGCAGCGCGAACTGTATTTGGGCCTGGCCAACGATCCGACTTTTGGCGTGGTGATGGGCTTCGGCGCCGGTGGCCTGAGTATCGAGCGCGTCGACGATGTTGCGTTCGAGCTGCCGCCGTTAAACGACGTGCTGATCGCAAACTTAATTTCGCGCACCCGCGTGTCACGCTTGCTTGATGCGTATGGCAATGTGCCAGCGATCAATCGCGACGCGTTGACCACACTGATGTTGCGCTTCTCGACGCTGGCCTGCGTGTGTCCGGAAATTGCCGCATGTGATTTAAATCCGGTGATTGCGTATTCGCATGGCACAGTAGCGGTGGACGCCCGCATTGTGCTGCGCCCGCGCGAGGAGGTGGCGCGGCTTAAAAAGCTTGGACGGTACGCGCATCTTGCCGTTTATCCATATCCGCGCGAACTTGAAGAAATAGTGACGCTTAAAGGTGGTGTGAGTCTGCTGATTCGCCCGATTCAACCGGAAGACGCCGAGCGCGATCGCGCCTTTGTCGCTCGGCTATCTCCTGAAACGCTGTACTTTCGCTTCATGATGCCGGTGCGCGAGCTGTCGCCGGCAATGATCGAGCGCTTTACGCAAATCGACTACGGTCGTGAATTGGCGCTGGTAGGCATCACCGGCGAGGGCGCGCAGCAACTGATGGTGGCAGTAGCCCGAATCACGCCGACCACCGTGCCTGCACGCTGCGAATTTGCCATCGTAGTCGAAGAAAATATGCACGGCGCCGGGCTTGCGCGCGCGCTCATGCTTCGCTTGTTTGACGCCGCGCGCAGCAGGGGCTATGAAGAGATGGAAGGTGCTGTGCTGCGAGAAAACACGCGCATGCTCAAGTTCTGCGAAGCAATGGGTTTCAGCATCGAACCCAATCCCGATGACAGCAACGAGCGTATTGCGCGACGGATGCTGGTTGATGCGTCGAAGTTCGGCTAAAGTTGATTTTCCGTCGGCGCTTGAACGACTGATAGCGTAGTTTTTAGGCACCAAACGGTTAGGGATACGCAGCTTAGTGTCATCCTGAGCGCGCCGAAGTATCAGTTCGCATGCGAGGGCGGTTGTGAGTCATCGACATCATTGCATGGCGCATGATCCTTCGCTGTAGCTGCGGATGACAAGCTGATAAAACCGTGTTTCCCTAGGGCAGTCAGGCGTTGTCTGTGCCACCGGCACCGCCAGCGGCCTCGACTGGCAGGGAGCCCTCAACGCGGCAGCCACGGTTGGCAGCTACAAAGGCTACAACGATTGGCGTCTACCAAATTTGAAAGAGGTGCGCAGTCTGGTTGAGGAGTGTCGCATCAACCCTAGCATCAATGAATTTGCATTTCCCAATACGACTTATTATTTCTGGGCGGGTTCGCCCTCTGTCGGGGGCGCGGCTGATGCGTGGCTAGTGAGCTTCTTCGCCGGTTGGGCCTTCCTGCAAAGCCGCAGCAACTTCTATCGCGTTCGACTCGTTCGCGCTGGCCAGTGATTTGCCTTTTTTGCGGGTAGGGCGTGGGCAACAGCTTTTGCGTGAAACGTTGGCTTTAGTGAGGGTCAAGATAGCGTTTGGCGGAATGTCCATCAAAGCGCAACGGCGAGGGGCAAATAGGACAGTACTTCCCCGGGGCGTACCCATTCGAGGTGGCGCCCCGGTCGGTGAATGTGTTGATGTTGGACGTAGAGGACGAACTCAGAGATAGTGTTGTTGATCAATTGACCTTCGGAAACGTTGTAGCGGGCAAACCATTGACGTCCGCCACGGTCGGCTTCTGCCAGGGTCAGTGTGGCTGAGAGGGTAGAAGGTTACGGGCTTGATGTTGATCCGGCGAGAGGACTCGCTGTCCTGATCAGGGATCACACAGACCAGAGGCAGGCGCTGCTCGCGCATGCGCAGAGCCTCAACAAACCGATGATCGTCAACCGAGCGCCTTGGCAGCCGGCAATGATTGCTGCGCGCTGTCGGTCTTGCGGCCGAAGATGCAATCGATCTCTATGCACAATGGCAGGGCGCACTCGATGAGCTGAACAAGGCGCTGATTAACCGTCGGGCATCGGGTGGTCCAGCCATTGGGCGCGCGCTCGGCGCTGGCACGCTTTTCATTTTTAGTGTGCTTTCTGCGAAGGCGCATGCTCGGGTATCACTCACTGTCATGCCAACCCAAGGGCTTAGCTAATCGATAGAGGTTAGCCCGGCTGCGTGGCCTCCTGATGATGGATCGAAAGTCCTGCATCTCGTGCAACAGTCGTTCCAGCGTACGCGTGCGACCGTCTCCACAGGCTAACGCTAATTCACAGTTAAAGCCTAACTGTGATGATTTTTCAGTTTAACTAGGGTGATGCCCACCAACTTTTCTTGAATCAGACATCTATCGTTTGAGTATCGCAAATATATGCAAACTATTGTTTGCAGGAGTCGTAATAATTCGACAAGTCGTAATGATCGTAGTACGATTAGTAACCGGACAAAAATACACCAAAACGTTCTTCCGTCCCGATTGAAAAAACACATGTTCAATACCGCACCCCAGACCAA
>JACMNN010000199.1 GCA_014378555.1 Burkholderiales bacterium
ACACAACAGGCGCTGCAATCACATGAATTGCAGGCGCAGTATTCCGACTGTTGGCAGGGAATTAAGAAGCATTTTGATCCGCTTAAACGATAGCTGCGAAATGACTTGGGCGTCGTCCTCACCACGGGAAATTGCAGCCCTGTTATCGGTAGCTTAGCCCCACAAACTAAAATTCCACTTCGCGACAGTGAAGACATAAACGAAGAACATCGATGACTGCACTCAACGAAACCCACGCCCCCACACTGAAAAGTTTTGTCGTGTCGGCTAACGACGGCATTACCGACTTTCCGATTCAGAATTTGCCGTTTGCAGTGTTTCGCCGCGCCGGGTCCGATGAACCTTTTCGCGGCGGCGTGGCCATCGGAGATCAGATTGTTGATCTTGCCAGGCTGCATCGCGCTCGCCTGTTGAGCGACGTTGCAGCCGCCGCTTGCGAAGCTGCCACAGCTACCACGCTCAACGCTTTAATGGCTCACGGCAACGCGGCATCAACAGCATTGCGACTTGCGTTGTCGCGCTTGCTGCGGGTAGGTTCCGCACACCAAGCCGAAATGCTTTCGTGCTTTGTCGCGCAAAGTGACGCCGAATACGCCCTGCCCGCGCACATCGGCGACTACACCGATTTCTACACATCGATTCATCACGCCACCAACATCGGCCGCCAGTTCCGACCTGACAATCCATTGCTACCCAACTACAAATGGGTGCCCATCGGCTACCACGGTCGTGCGTCTTCAATAGCCATCTCGGGGCAGTCGTTTCCGCGCCCGGTGGGACAACTGATGCCGCCCGGCGCGGAGGCGCCGACGCTCGCACCGTGCAAGCGCATGGACTTTGAGCTGGAAATGGGCATTTTCGTGGGCAGCGGCAACGCGCTCGGAACGCGCATCGGCATTGATGACGCCCAGTCGCATGTGTTTGGCTTGTGCCTGCTCAACGACTGGTCGGCGCGCGATATTCAGGGCTGGGAGTATCAGCCGTTAGGGCCCTTTCTGTCGAAGAATTTTGCATCCACTATTTCGCCGTGGATTGTGACGTTAGAAGCGCTCGCGCCCTATCGCCAACGCTTCACGCGCGCAAGCGACGACCCGCAACCTTTGCCCTACCTTGATTCAGCAGCGTTGCGCAGCGAAGGCGCGTTCGACATTCAACTCGAAGTGTTGATTGAAACAGCGCTCATGCGTGAACAGCGCTCAGCACCACACCGTATCTGTTTGACCAGTTATCGCCATGCCTACTGGACCGTTTCTCAACTCGTCACCCATCACACGGTGAACGGCTGCAACCTACAACCGGGTGATTTGCTGGGCACCGGCACGCTCTCAGGCCCCACCGCGAGCGAGGCGGGCGCTTTGATCGAACTCACCCAGGGCGGCAAGCTTCCCATCACCTTGCCGAATGGCGAATCACGCGCGTTTTTGGCAGACGGCGACAGCATAACGTTGCGCGCGCACTGCGAAAAGTCAGGTGCAGCGCGCATCGGTTTTGGCACCTGTACCGGCACGGTGCTGCCAGCATTGCCGCTGTAATTTGGCCATTGAGCCGCTGCGTCTGGCGGGCGGCACCCTAGAGGTTGGCGAAGGATGTTCCGATGGCTGAAAGTTATCGTGGCATCATGCGTCTCATCGTGTCAGACTTCGCCTGCATCGCACACCTTGTGGCAGTTGTGCCTATCACGCTGTGGTTGGTGCAGCACCTGAACTAATTCGGAAATCTATATCTGATGGCAACTTTTCTACTCACCGACTTCGACGCAAAATCCTACGCGCTTGAAGAAAAACTCTTCGCTGATGCAGGCGTGCGTTTTGTCACCGCGCAGGCAAAAACTGAAGACGACGTGATCCGCGCTGCGACTGACTGCCACGCTGACGGCTTGCTGGTTCAATACGCACCCGTCACCGAGCGCGTGCTCGCCGCACTGCCGCGTGTCGGCATTTGTTCGCGCATTGGCGCAGGCTTCGACACGATCGATCCTAAAGCGTGCGCAAAGCAGGGTGTGTGGCTCGCCAACTCACCGGACTACGGCGTCGGCGAAGTGGCAACCCATGCGCTGGCACTGGCCCTCGACATCATTCGCGGCACCACGTTTCACAGCATCGATATTCGCGCCGGTAAGTGGCATTACGAATCAAACGGCCTCCGCCGCCGTGCCACCGAAATGACCCTTGGTATCGTGGGCCTCGGTCGCATCGGCAAACGCATGGCGCACGTGTCGCGCAACTTGTTCAAGCGCGTCATTGCCTATGACCCGTATTTGATCGACGGTGATTTTCCGGCGTTTGTCGAACGTGCGCGCGATCTGCATGAACTGTTCGCGCAGGCTGACGTGGTGTCGCCACACACGCCGTTGAATGACGAAACGCGCGGCATGCTTGACGCCGGATGTTTCGCTGCGATGAAGCGGGGCAGTTACATGGTTAACACCTCACGCGGTGCCGTCATCAATATCGAACACCTGCTCGATGCACTTGACTCAGGGCACCTCGATTCAGCGGGCCTTGATGTGCTGCCGATTGAGCCGGCACTTCCCGGTGAACGATTGACCGAGCATCCGCGCGTAGTGCTGACGCCGCACTCGGCGTTTTATTCGGTGGAGAGTGAAATCGAGTTGCGCACCAAGGCCGCGAAGAATCTCATCACTTGGGCAAAAACTGGGCGGCCCGATTATCCGGTGGTGCTGGGCACCCGCACACTCACGACGTAATCGCCTCGGTCATTGCTCCGAACCGGAGCAATGACCGGCGCGCCGTACCACCCGGCGACTATATTTGTCGTATCCCACCATACGAAACCTAGAGATCGCCCATGAAAGCACTCGTCTGCAACCAGTTCGGCCCCATTGATGACTTGACCATTGAGGATTTGCCGATCCCCGTGCCGGGCCCCGGCAAGGTCACGATCCACATCAAGGCGGCGTCGCTCAACTTTCCCGACGCGCTCACGGTGCAGGGTTTGTATCAGGTGAAACCACAAACGCCGTTCGTGCCCGGCGCTGAGTTCGCGGGTGTGATTCACGCCGTCGGCGAAGGCGTAACCCATGTGCAAATCGGTGATCGCGTAATCAGCACCGGTCGCGGCGGTTTCGCGGAATACGCCGAAGCCGATGCGCGGATGCTGACACCGATTCCGCCAAGCATGAGCTTTGAGCAAGCCGCAGCGTTTGTGCTGACGTACGCAACCTCCTATCACGCATTGAAAGACGTGGGCAATTTGCAACCGGGCGAAACGCTGCTGGTGCTCGGCGCGTCCGGCGGTGTGGGCACAACGGCAATTCAACTGGCGAAACTCATGGGGGCGAAAGTGATTGCCGCTGCGTTTACCGAGGAAAAACTGGCGCTGTGTAAGTCGCTCGGTGCCGATTATTGCGTCAACTATTCCACGGCTGATTGGCGCGATCAGGTCACGGCCATCGTTGCCAAAAAAGGCGTTGAAATGGTTTACGACGCCGTGGGCGGACCGTACTCCGAACCGGCGCTGCGCTCGCTCGGCTGGCGGGGTCGATTTCTGGTGGTGGGATTCGCAGCGGGCGAGATTCCCAAAATTCCGCTCAATCTGGCGCTGCTCAAAGAGCGTCAAATTCTTGGTGTGTATTGGGGCGACAGCACCGTTGCTGATCCCAAGGGTCACCGCGCCAACATGCAGCAATTATCAGCATGGTTCGAGAGCGGAAAGCTCGCGCCGAGCATCACCGAAACGGTGACGCTGGAAGGCACCAAAGACGCGCTAAAGCGCCTGTCGTCCCGTCAAGCGATGGGCAAGATCGTGGTGAAGCTGTAGCCAATTTGCCGTTTGCCCTGAGCCATGGGCGAAGGGTCTGAAACTAACCTTGCCCAATCAAACCCTCCGATCATCCTGAGTCCGCGAAGGACGCTGCGCTCAGGGCGAACGGATCAGGCACGACAACGCAGACAGTGCGTGAGCAGGGCAAGCGATGGCCAAGATCGTGGTGAAACTGTAACAAGCTTCACCGTTCGCCCTGAGCCATGGGCGAAGGGTCTGAAACTAACCTTGCCCAATCAAACCCTCCGATCATCCTGAGTCCGCGAAGGACGCTGCGCTCAGGGCGAACGGACTAGGCGCGACAACGCAGACAGTGCGTGAGCAGGGCAAACGATCACCAAAATCGTGGTGAAGCTGTAACAAAACCACCGTTCGCCCTGAGCCATGGGCGAAGGGTCTGAAACTAACCTTGCTCAATCAAACCCGCCGATCACCCTGAGTTCGCGAACGACGTTGCGCTCGCTGCGAGCGGCCTATCAACAACGTCTTACCGTCCGCGCTCCGCGGCCACCACCGCTGCAATCACGTCAGCAAGCAGCACCGGGCGCGGCTGATCATCAAGCTCGACCACGACGAGATAGCCAACATCGGTTCCGCCCGACACAAACGCTTTCACCAGTGCCAACTGATCGCTGTGAACCAACCTGCCGTCGTCGCTCGACCAGTATTCCATTGCCACCAAACAGCCTGCCGACGGCGCCGCCGGAAAGTACGGCGCGCCTTGGTAGTACGCAGAGTTGACCGTGTTGCCATGCGCGAGAATTTCGTCGCGCCCCGCGAGGCCCGCGAGCAACGCCTCCTTGATCGGAAAATAGTTGCGCCACGACGGTGGCAAAAATGCTTCGTAGGCAGTTTCCGTCCACGCCGCCTTGTTGTCGTCACTGGTGGTCACGGGCAACGTGTCTCGCGCAGTCGGCGCATCGAACAGCGCGAGCGGCGCCTCCACCGGCAGCATTGATTCGAGATAGGGCGTTGGCCCGATCCAGCGGTTGGTCGCAGTGCCGGTGCCCTTCACCACAAACACCCCCTGCGGCGTGTTGCCGTTGGTGATCGTGCCGGGCAAATTGGTTCGCGCCATGGCGAGCTGCGCAATGTTGAAATAGCTGCCATCGACGTTGCGCACGAAGCGCCCGTCAGCGCCACGCACCAGCGCAAGCCCCGCGCGCTCACGATCACGGCGCTGAAAACTGAACACCACCGGATGACCAGAACGTAGCGGTGCCGCGAGCAGATCGGTGAGTGACGGCCGTTGTGCCATATCGTCAAGCGGCGCAACCCGCAAACGACGCTCAAGCGCCCGCAAACGCGGCTCGCTGGCCCACTCGGGAAAGCTCGCCTGCAACATCGCCTGCAGCATCTGCCGTTGCGCTGCGGACTCATCATTGCGCAACAACGTGTAGGCCCCGATCGCAAACTCACGCGGCGTTTTTATGTTCGGCAACAACGCCGCAATCAGCGGCGCAGACTCACGCCAGAACTGAGTGTGCGCGGCGCTCAACACGGCGCGCTGGTAGGCGGCGCTTTTCACAGCCACACCTGGAAGCAGCGCCAAAAGATGCGTGCGCACCAAGTCTTTTTCGATATTGAAGTGCGCAGCGGCGGTCAGCGCGCCCGACAATTTTTCATCAGCCTCTGGCCCCGGAGGCAGCGCCAGCACGGCACGCACCAACGCCGCTTGTTCCGCAAACACCGCGCGCTCACCCACCAGGGACGTCAACTGCGCACTCAGCGCGGCAGGCCGTAGCGCCACCAGTTCGGGCACGGTTCGCCGCACCGCACCGGACGCATCAATCGATCGCTGCGGCGTCGCGCATCCCGCGAGCAACAACATCGCAGCGGCCAACACGAACTGAATTTGGAGCGATTGTTTGTGCATATTTTTAAGGCGGGATTTGCGGTTTTATGTACTCACCACAATGGTATCGCGGCGGCATCTTGACGGTGCTAATAGCAGCCGTTCGATGCGAATCTACCATGTGTAATTGCCAAGTTACTCCTAACAGCTTTTACGCGCAATCCCAATTGCAAAAAGGCGTTTAGCCACAGTTTCGTAATTACTCGACTATTTATCGTTTGTTGATGCAAATCACGCGCAGCGGCGCGTTTCAGATAAAGCTGTACAGCACAAACCATAAGTTACTTTGGCCCGATAGACTCGCCACATCGCCCAGCGCAAGCCCGAAAAGCCAGCCATGACCGCCATCACACTAGACACCAAAGCCACGCCACGCGGCAAATTTCCCCACCTCCGCCGTGCCGGAGCCTTCTTGTTCGTTTCTGGCACCAGTTCGCGACGCAAGGACAATTCGTTTGCCGGCGTCGAGGTCGATGCGCTGGGCACCACTCAGCTCGACATTCGCGTGCAAACCCGCGCCGTGATCGAGAACATCCGCGACATCCTCGCCGCCGAGGGCGCCACGCTCGCCGACTGCGTCGAGATCACCAGCTACCTGGTCGACATGAACGATTTCGCCGGCTACAACGAAGTGTGGGCCGAATATTTCGACCACACCGGACCCACCAGAACAACCGTTGCCGTACATCAATTGCCGCACCCCCACCTGCGCATTGAGATGAAAGCCGTCGCCTACCAACCGAACGCAGCGTGATGAGTTTTCCCATCGATTTTCCCAGCTGGTTGATCGACAACGCGCACCGGCTCAAGCCTCCGGTGGGCAATCAGCAGTTGTGGCTCAACACCGATCTCATCGTCACGGTAGTGGGCGGGCCGAACGCGCGCAGCGACTTTCATGACGACCCGTACGAAGAATATTTCTGGCAATTTAAGGGCAACGCGTTCCTCAACATCATCGACCGCGGCCAACGTGAGCGCATAGAACTCGCCGAAGGCACGATGTATCTCATGCCGCCGCACATGCGCCACTCGCCACAACGCCCCGAGCCCGAATCGCGCTGCCTGGTGATCGAACGCTCACGGCCCGAAGGGGTCGTGGACGGGTTTGAGTGGTATTGCCTTAACTGCGATGGACTGGTGCATCGAGTAGAGGTGCAATTGAAGAGCATCGTCGATGATTTACCGCCGTTGTTTGCGGCGTTTTATGCGAGCCAGACATTGCGAACTTGTTCGCATTGCGGGAGCGTTCATCCGGGAAAATTGGGCTCCGCCAATGTTTACACGCCGGCGGCCTCGGTCCCCTCTCCCCTTGCGGGAGAGGGTTAGGGTGAGGGGCACGTGACCACAGCACTCACCCAATTCGCCAGAATCTTAAGACACAACCAAACCGACACCGAACGCGAACTCTGGCAGCTACTGCGACGTCGCGAACTGGCTGGATACAAATTCCGAAGGCAAGTACCACTGGGCCGCTACGTTGCCGACTTCGTGTGCCTAAGCGCCCGCATCATTGTTGAACTCGATGGCGGGCAACACGGCGAACAAACTAGCTACGATTCGGAACGAACAAGCTGGCTGAAAACAGAGAATTTTCGTGTGCTTCGATTTTGGAATAACCAGGTATTTGAGGAACGAGATTCGGTGCTGGCGGCTATCCTTTCTGCGCTCACCGCCCCCTCACCCTAACCCTCTCCCGCGAGGGGAGAGGGGACAGAACCTCGGGGACGCCCGCTTTGAGTCGCTTTTCGTGGCGAAGCCAGAAAACTGACTGCCCGCGCGGCACGCGCGCACTGCCTGCGTTACAGTAACGTGATGACCTCTCCCTGCATCGACATCCACAGCCACTTCTTCCCAAAAGCCGCCCCCAATTTCGCGGCGAAATTTGGCGAGGCTTCGGGCCCGTGGGTCACGCTGCAGGATCATGGTGACGGCACCGGCATGATGCTGCTCGGTGACCAGCCATTCCGTCCAGTTCACTCCGCACTCTGGGACGCTACGGCCCGCGTCAAGGAACTCGACGCCAATCACATTGAAACGCAAATCATCTGCGCCACACCGGTGATGTTCGCCTATGACGCGCCGGCTGAACAGGCCGCCTATGTTGCCAGTGCCTACAACGACGCCGCGCTCGCGCTGTCTGCCGACAGCGGCGGTCGCCTGCGTGCGCTGGCACAGGTGCCGTTGCAAAACACCGCACTCGCGTGCCGGGAATTAACGCGGGCGATGCGGGCCGGCTGCGTGGGCGTGCAGATTGGCAACCATGTCGGACCGCGCGAAATGGACGATGCGGGCATTGTTACTTTCCTTCAGCATTGCGTGGATGAAAACGCCGCGGTGCTGGTGCATCCTTGGGACATGTTGGGCGGTGATCGGCTGCAGCGCTGGATGAGCGCGTGGACGGTGGGGATGCCGGCCGAGACGCAATTCGGCATCATGGCGATGATTTTGGGTGGCGCGTTTGATCGGCTGCCGGCCGAGCTGCGCATCTGTTTTGCACATGGCGGCGGCAGCTTTCCGTATCTGCTCGGGAGGCTAGAAAACGCCTGGCATCGGCGCGATATTGTGCGCGGCATTTCGCTGCATCCGCCCAGTCATTACCTGAACCGTTTCAGCGTCGACAGCGCCGTGTTCGACCCGCGCGCGCTGCGGCTCTTAGTCGACACCATGGGTGCGGATCACATCATGGTCGGTAGCGATGCACCGTTCCCTTTGGGCGAGGAGCATATCGGCGACCTGGTGCGCCAGCAGCCGGGGTTAACCGAGGTACACAGGCGGCAGGTTTTGACGGAAAATGCACGAAGTTTTTTTCGACTTTGAACTGCATTGGTAAACGCAAGGTGCGGCTTAAGCCAAAAGAGTGAATGCAACACAGCGCGTTCACTAGCAGTTCAAACTACATTTAGATCAACAAAAATGCTGAATTCATCAGCAAAACAACGTTTCAGAGGAAATATCATGCATAAACTGGTCATCGCCCTTATTGCGGCGGGTTGCGTTTCGGGTGCTGCATTCGCGCAAACAGCGCCGCTGAAAATTGGCTTCGTCGCCGAGCTTTCCGGGCCGCAAGCGCCGTTGGGGCAAGACCAGTTTGATGCGTTGATGCTGCTGATCGAACAAAACGGCGGCAAGCTCGGCGGCGTGCCGGTGCAAATCATCAAGGAAGATTCGCAGCTCAAGCCCGACGTCGCCAATCAGGTCGTCGACAAGCTGCTCGAAAAAGACAAGGTGCAGATCATCACCGGCGTGACCTTCTCCAACGTCATGATGGCGGTGCACAAGAAGATCACCGACAAGGGCGTGTTCTTGATCGGTTCAAACGCCGGCCCATCGCCAATCGCTGGAGCGCAATGTTCGCCCTACTTTTTCAGCACCTCGTGGCAGAACGACAATCAGGCCGAAGTGGTTGGCAAATTTGCCAGCGACAAAGGCTACAAAAATGTCATCGCGATGGCCCCGAATTATCAGGCGGGCAAAGACTTCGTGTCGGGTTTCAAGCGCACCTTCAAGGGCGGCACGGTGACCGACGAAATCTACACCCCGCTCAATCAGCAGGATTTTTCCGCTGAGCTTGCACAGGTTGCGAGCAAAAAGCCAGACGCGCTGTACATCTTTTATCCAGGCGGTCTCGGCGTGAATTTTGTCAAGCAGTTTCAGCAGGCGGGGCTCAACAAAAGCATCACTGTGATGAGCACCTCAACGGTCGACGGCAGCACCTTGCCCGCACTGCGTGACGCCGCGCTTGGCATGCTGTCTGGCACGTTCTGGGGCCCAGATTTCCCGAACGAAGCCAACCAGAAATTCGTTGCTGCATTTGAGAAAAAATACAACCGCATTCCGTCGCAGTACGCCGCTCAGAGCTATGACGCCGCGCAGTTGTTAGACAGTGCAATTCGCAAGGTAAAGGGCAAGATCGACGACAAAAAAGCCTTTCATGCTGCGCTTAAGGCCGCAGATTTCAAATCGATTCGCGGTAACTTCAAGTTCGGCAGCAACCAGTTTCCAGTCCAGGACATGTACATGTTCGACGTGGCCAAAGACAGCAAGGGGCGCGTGAGCTTGCGCACCGTGGCCAAACCGCTGGTCAATCACGTGGATGCGTATGCGGCATCTTGCGTGATGAAAGCGCTGTAGAACCCTTGCTGATTTACCGATACGCGATGGCCCCCTCTCCCGCGCGCGGGAGAGGGTTGGGGTGAGGGATGTGGCGCACGAGTACCCTTGCGATGCGATGGCCGGCTAACACTAAGCTGCATCAATTCGAGTCGGGTTTCCCCATAATCGCATCACCCTCACCCTCACCCTAGCCCTCTCCCGCGCTGCGGGAGAGGGGACCAAACTGATGACTGCACAATTAGCCCTCTCCCAACTCTTAAACGGCCTACAACTAGGCGTCTTACTGTTTCTTCTCGCAGCCGGCCTGACGCTTGTCTTCGGCATCATGAGTTTTGTCAATCTTGCCCATGGCTCGCTGTACATGCTGGGCGCATACTTTGGTGCGGCCGCTTTTGCCCACACTGAATCGTTTCTGCTCGCAGTCGTTGCGGCGGTTGTGGGTGCGGGCATCGTGGGCCTTTTGCTTGATCGATTTGCGTTGACTTCGCTGTATCAGCGCGACCATCTCGATCAAGTGCTGGCCACGTTCGGCCTCATCCTGTTCTTCAACGAATTGATCCGCATTATCTGGGGGCCGTCGTCGGTGTTCATGCAGGCACCAGAGGCGCTGTCGAGTACCGTGGACATTTTTGGCTTCACCTATCCAAGCTACCGTCTGGCCATCATTGGTGTGGGCATTGCGGTGGCGCTTGGGCTGTATCTGTTGATTCAAAAAACTCGGGTTGGCATGCTCATTCGCGCCGGGGCCACGCACGCCAACATGGTGGCCGCGCTGGGCATCAATATCAAATGGCTCAACACTTGGGTATTCGCGCTGGGTGCGGCGCTGGCGGGGCTTGCTGGGGTGATGGCAGGGCCTATTGTTTCAGTGCAGCCGGGCATGGGCGAGCCGGTATTGATACTGACGTTGGTGGTGATCATCATCGGCGGGCTGGGCTCGATTCGTGGCGCGTTTCTGGCTGCGTTAATCGTAGGCGTGGTGGACACGCTTGGCCGTGCGTTTATGCCAACGCTGATGCGTACGCTGTTCGAACGCAGCACGGCTGATGCCGCAGGGCCTGCTCTGGCATCCATGCTGATTTATTTGTTCATGGCGGTGGTGCTTGCGGTTAAGCCGCAGGGGCTATTTCCAGCAAGCACCAGTGTGACGCGATGAAGATTTTTCCACAGCCGATTGCGTGGTTATCACCGCGCGCGGTCACCGCCAGCATCGTGCTGCTGTTGCTGGCCGTCCTACCGTTGCTCGCCACTGCATTTGATGCCAGCTATTACGTCAGCCTGACCACTCGCATTTTGATTTACGCGCTAGCCGCGATTGGCTTAAATCTCATCCTTGGCTTCGGCGGCATGGTGAGCCTGGGCCACGCGATGTACGTGATGCTTGGCGCTTATGCAGTGGCCATTCCGGCCAGCCACGGCATCACGTCGGGGTTCACGCAACTGGCGATCGCC
>JACMNN010000036.1 GCA_014378555.1 Burkholderiales bacterium
GAGCGTTGGCTCACCCAAGGCGCGTGGAAGTACTAATGGGCACCTCTGAAAATTCATTTGTGGGGCGCATCGTGTCGTTACGGGGTGCTCGCAATCCTCACGTACCAGGCCGTACGCTCCGGTTGCTGCGCGCCCCGCGCCTAACACTGCATCCCCAAAAATAAATTTTTAGAGGTGCCCAGATGCCCACTATCCCCACCAAACTTAATCCGCGCGGCGCCAGCGTGCTGGCCTCCACGCAGGCCATGCAGGCGCTGGTCGATGATTTGCGCGTTAAGCATGCCGCTGCGGCGTTGGGCGGTGGCGATGCGCCGCGGGCTAAACACACCGGGCGTGGCAAGCTGTTGCCGCGTGATCGGGTGAAGCAACTGCTCGATCCGGGTTCGCCGTTTCTTGAACTCTCGGCGCTTGCAGCGCATGAGATGTATAAAAACGAATCGCCCGGTGCCGGCATCATCACCGGCATTGGCCGCGTTAGTGGACGTGAATGCGTGATCGTTGCCAACGATGCGACGGTGAAGGGCGGCACCTACTATCCGCTGACGGTGAAGAAGCATTTGCGAGCGCAGGAAATTGCGGCGCAAAACAATTTGCCATGCATTTATCTGGTGGATTCAGGCGGCGCAAATTTACCGAATCAGGACGAGGTGTTTCCGGATCGCGACCACTTCGGTCGTATCTTTTTTAATCAGGCAACGATGAGCGCGCAGGGCATTGCGCAAATTGCCGTGGTCATGGGTTCATGCACCGCAGGCGGTGCGTATGTGCCCGCGATGAGCGATGAGTCGATCATCGTAAAAAATCAGGGCACCATCTTTCTTGCCGGGCCGCCGCTGGTGAAGGCCGCGACCGGAGAGGTCGTCAGCGCTGAGGATTTGGGCGGCGGGGATGTACACACGCGGTTGTCGGGCGTCGCTGATCAGCTGGCGCAAAACGATGCGCATGCGCTGGGTTTGGCGCGGCAAGCCGTTGCTAATTTGAACATCGTAAAACCGGTGCAACTTGCGCTCACCGAGAGCGTGGAACCGCTCTACGATTCGCGACAACTCTACGGCGTCATTCCAACCGATACGCGTAAGCCATTTGATGTCCGCGAAGTGATCGCGCGCATCGTGGATGGCAGTGATTTCGACGAATTTAAACCGCGTTACGGCACCACGCTGATTACCGGATTCGCGCGCATCTACGGCATGCCGGTTGGCATTATCGCCAACAACGGCGTGCTGTTTTCTGAGTCGGCGCTGAAGGGCGCGCACTTCATTGAACTGTGCTGCCAACGCAAAATTCCGCTGGTATTTCTGCAAAATATCACCGGCTTTATGGTCGGTCGTAAGTATGAGAACGAAGGCATCGCCAGAAACGGCGCGAAGATGGTGACCGCGGTTTCCTGTGCGCAAGTGCCGAAATTCACCATCATCATCGGCGGCAGTTTCGGGGCGGGAAACTACGGCATGTGTGGTCGCGCCTTTGCACCGCGATTTCTGTGGATGTGGCCGAACGCCCGCATCAGTGTGATGGGTGGCGAACAAGCCGCAAGCGTTTTGGCAAGCGTCCGTCGCGACAATATTGAAGCGAAGCACGGGGCGTGGTCAAGCGACGAGGAGGAGGCGTTTAAAGCGCCGATCCGCGAACAATATGAACGCGAGGGACATCCGTACTACGCCACCGCACGGCTGTGGGATGATGGCATTATTGACCCAGCGGATACGCGGCGCGTGCTTGGCTTGGGGCTCTCTGCCAGCTTGAACGCACCCATTCAGGAAACCAAATTCGGCGTCTTCCGGATGTAATGCGATGAACACACTAAAAATTGAACGAGACTCCCGCGGTGTCGCCATGGTTGCGATGAATCGCCCGCAGGTGCACAACGCGTTTGACGAAGCCATGATCTGCGAGCTGATCGAAGCCTTCCGCGATCTCGGTGCTGACGACACGGTGCGCGTCATCATCATCGCCGCCGAAGGCAAAAGCTTTTGTGCTGGCGCCGACCTGAACTGGATGAAGCGCGCGGCGGAATACGACGAGGACCAAAACCGCGAAGATGCCGGTCAACTCGCACTGATGCTTAATGCCATTTACGCCTGCCCGAAACCAGTGATCGCGCGCGTGCAGGGCAACGCGTTTGGTGGCGGCGTCGGCGTGGTCGCAGCAGCCGACATTGCCATCGGTGTCGCGGACGTGCAATTCTCGTTGTCCGAGGTCAAACTGGGCATCATTCCGGCAGCGATTAGTCCGTATGTGATTGAAGCGATCGGTGCGCGCTATGCGCATCGCTATTTCATTTCAGCGGAGCGCTTCTCGGCGTCTGAAGCCTATCGCATTGGCTTGCTGCACGATCTAGCCTCATCTGTTGAAGCCATGGACGAGCAGATCGCGGTGCTGTGCAATGCCTTGCTCGCAAACGGGCCGAAAGCAATGGAGTCGGCCAAAAATCTTATTCAGGCCGTGTCACACAAATCTATTGATGACGAGTTGATGGAAGACACCATCGAGCGCATCGCGCAGATTCGCTCGACCCCTGAGGCCAAGGAAGGCATTCGTGCCTTTCTTGAAAAACGCCAGCCAAACTGGGTGAAAGGCTAGACCGTGTTCAGCAAAATACTCATCGCAAACCGCGGGGAGATCGCAGTGCGCGTTGCGCGCACCGCGCGGCGAATGGGCATTCAGACGGTCGCGGTGTTTTCCGATGCAGATCGCGACGCGCTGCACGTCAGTGCCTGCGACGAGGCGCACTACCTCGGTGGCTCGGCACCGCGCGACTCCTATCTGCGCGGCGACAAAGTGCTGGAGATAGCGAAGCGTTGCGGCGCCCAGGCCATTCATCCGGGCTACGGTTTCCTTTCCGAGAACGCTGCATTCGCGCGGCAATGCGCCGACGCTGGCATCGTGTTCATTGGGCCGCCGCCAGCGGCAATTGAGGCGATGGGGCTTAAAGCCGAATCGAAGCGATTGATGGAGCGTGCCACCGTGCCGCTGGTTCCGGGCTATCACGGCACCGATCAAAATGAGGTGCTTCTTTTTGCTGAGGCCAAGCGCATTGGCTTTCCGGTGTTGATTAAGGCCAGTGCCGGCGGTGGCGGCAAAGGCATGAAAGTCGCTGAATCGGAAAGCGAATTTGTCGCGTCGCTGGCGTCGGCGAAACGTGAGGCCACCAACTCTTTTGGTAACGACAACGTGTTGCTTGAGCGCTACTTGCAGCGTCCCCGCCACATCGAGATACAGGTGTTTGCTGATGAACTCGGGCACTGCGTGTATTTGTTCGAGCGCGATTGCTCGTTGCAACGGCGGCACCAGAAAGTGATCGAAGAAGCACCGGCGCCCGGCATGACCGAGGCGCGTCGGCGGCAGATGGGCGAGGCGGCCGTTGCTGCTGCGCAAGCCGTCGGTTATGTCGGTGCGGGCACCGTTGAATTCATCGCAGAGCATGATTTCGCGACCTCGGGCCGCTTCTACTTTATGGAGATGAATACGCGGTTGCAGGTGGAGCATCCGGTGACCGAAATGATCACCGGGCTCGATCTGGTTGAGTGGCAACTGCGGGTGGCCTCGGGCGAACGGTTGCCGAAACTGCAGGACGAACTGCGCATCCACGGCCATGCGTTTGAGGCGCGTGTGTACGCCGAAAATCCGCGCAATCAGTTTCTTCCCGCACTCGGCCCGATCAACCTACTGCGAACACCAATGGTGAATGCGGACGTGCGCATCGACACGGGGGTGCGCGAAGGCGACGCCATCACCCCGAACTACGACCCGATGATCGCCAAGCTCATCGTGCACGGCGAAAACCGCGAACAGGCATTGCAACGACTGGCGCTTGCGCTTGACCAATATGCGGTGGTCGGTTTCAGCAACAACGTCGAATTTTTACAACGGGTGGCGCGGCATCCAGCCTTCGTTGCCGGCGACATCGACACCGGGTTTATCGCCCGACATGCGGCCGATTTGTTGCCACCGCTGTCGGTTCCGTCTGACTTGGCGTTGGCGGCTTGCGCGCTGGTTGAATGGTCTGCTGTTCGTGATGCCAGCGTCGCGCGCGCGGCCGCCGCCGGTGAGCCGTCGTCACCATGGGCTTTGGCTGATGCGTTTTGGCCCAATCAGCCCGGCAACGGCGTGGACTTTGTGTATTCGCAGGGCGGCGCGCACCTCCTCGTTAGCGTGATCCCGCAGGGCAACGGGTTTTTGCTGCAACTGCCGAACAGCGCCCCGTGCGCCGTTGCTGAGGTTAGCGGGGAGCGCATCTCTCTCACGCTCGGCGAAATGCAGTGCACGGCACGCGTGCTGCGCTCCGGCAAGCACCGCCTGGTGCTGCTTGCGGGTGAGCGTTTCGAGTTTGCTGCGGTTGACCGCTACACCCCGCCAGAACTCGACGAAGGCCACGGCGGGTACCTGACCGCCCCCATGCCCGGCTCGATAGTGAGCGTGTTGGTCAGCGTTGGCGATATTGTGAAAAAGGGTCAGCCACTGATCATCATGGAGGCCATGAAAATGGAGCACACCATCACAGCAATACATGATGGCACCGTTGAGGCCATCTATTTCGTTGCAAAAGAACAAGTTAAAGAAGGCGCGGAGTTGGTCGCCCTCTCCGCATCAATCACGTCCGAAAGCACAGTAAACGCATGAAAATCCTTGTTCAATCAACCGGCCTCGACATTGTTCCCGGCATCATCAGCGAGCTTAAAACGCATCAACCCGACTGGCAATACATAGCGTGGCCGTCCGATGAGCCGTGTGACTATGTGGTGGGCTGGAAACCACCCGCAGAACTGTTTGCACGACAGCCAGCGCTGAAGGCGGTGATCAACTACGGCGCGGGTGTTGATGCGATTTTGGCGATGAATGCAGTACCTGCGCATATGCCAATCATCCGCCTTGAAGATGCGGGCATGGCGCAGCAGATGGCGGAATACGCGATTTATGGCGTCATCCATCATCATCGCAATATGCGGATTTATCACGCCCAACAACGCGATGTTCACTGGGAGCAACATGAAGATCGCGGCAACGTGCGCCGACCGACGGTGGGCGTAATGGGCTTGGGCGAAATGGGCGGTGCCGTGGCCACCCGGCTTGCGGCGTTTGGCTATTCGGTGCGCGGTTGGTCCCGTTCGAAGCATGAGATTGAGAATGTGCTGACCTTTGCCGGGCATGACGCGTTGCCGACGTTTTTGTCGGGTTGTGATGTGCTGATTTCCATACTGCCGCTAACCGAATCCACACGCGGAATTCTCAATGCGACCACCCTCGCGCAATTGCCGCGCGGTGCATTTCTGGTGAACGCGGGACGCGGCGGCCATCTGGTCGACGCCGACGTGGTGGCGGCGCTTAACAGCGGCCAACTTGGCGGCGCGTTGCTTGACGTGTTTCACGAAGAGCCGTTGCCGAAAGATCATGGGTACTGGTCGCATCCGAACGTAATCGTCACGCCGCACATTGCTGCGACCACGCCGATTAAAGACGCTTGCGCGCAGATTGTGGCCAAGATCACCGCCCTTTCGCGCAATGAGATGGTGTCCGGTATTGTTGATCCCAAAGTGGGTTATTGAGGTAATGATGAAGTACCCCACGCACGTAAACATCGTAGAGGTCGGCGCGCGTGACGGCCTGCAGAACGAGAAACAGGATGTGCCATCGTCGGTAAAGATCGAACTGGTAAACCGCCTGAGTGATGCCGGTTTTGGTAATGTCGAATCGGGCTCGTTTGTGTCGCCCAAATGGGTGCCGCAGATGGCAACCTCAGCCGACGTAATGGCGGGCATCCACCGAAAACCTGGCGTTATTTATTCGGTATTGACGCCGAATATGCGGGGTTTTGAAGGCGCGCTTGCGGCGAGGGCTGATGAAGTGGTGATCTTTGGTTCGGCGTCTGAGGCTTTTTCACAGACCAATATCAACTGTTCGATTGCCGAGAGCATTGAGCGATTTCGTCCTGTGGCTGAAGCGGCAAAAGCGAACGGCATGCGGGTGCGTGCGGCAGTGTCCTGCGCGCTGGGTTGTCCGTTCCAGGGCGAGGTTTCAATTGCAGCGGTCGTGGATTGCGTGATGCGATTTGCCGACTTGGGGTGCGACGATATTGGCATCGCCGACACGATTGGCATTGGTACGCCGGCCCGCGTTTCAGCGGTGTTTGAAGCGGCGGCAAAAGCCTTTCCACTTAATCAGATTTCCGGCCACTTCCATGACACCTACGGGCAAGCCTGCGCCAATGTTTTGGCCTGTCTTGAACTGGGCGTGACCACGTTCGACACGTCGGTCGCGGGTTTGGGCGGATGCCCTTATGCCAAGGGCGCGACCGGCAATGTGGCGACCGAAGATGTGCTCTACATGCTGCATGGCATGGGCATTAATACCGGCATTAATCTCGACCTAGTGTGCGAAGCGGGACAGTTTATTTCGCAGGTGCTGGGCCGTGTGCCGCATTCGCGCGTAAATCGCGCGCTGGCCGCAAAGCGGGCATTGCAGGCGTAAATCACGTGTGGATCGATAGCCACTGTCATCTTGACGCCCCTGAATTTGACGCTGATCGCGACGAGGTGGTGTCGGATTCGCGTGCGGCCGGCGTCGAGGCCATCATCAATCTGCCTGGTCACGTCGACCACTTTGCGCAAGCCAAGGCCACGCGTGAACGCTACGGTTGCCTGACCGCTTACGGCATTCACCCAATGTGGGTGGCGGGTCCGTTGTTGCATTCAAAACGCGAAGACATTAATACGCTGCGCAGTTGGGTCGAACGCGAAAAGCCCGACTTGATTGGCGAAATTGGGCTCGATTTTTTCATTCCGAATTTCAATCTGGTCGAGCAAGAGTGGTTCTTCGCCGAGCAGTTGAAAATTGCTCGTGACTGCAATCTAGCGGTTTCGCTGCACGTGAGGCGTAGCCAAGATCATGTCCTGAAGCACCTGCGTCGAATCAAGGTGCGTGGCGGATTTGCGCACGCCTTTAATGGCAGTGCGCAACAAGCGGCCGAGTTCGTGAAACTTGGATTTTGCCTAGGCTTTGGCGGTACTGCGACGTTTCCGCAGGCGCGCCGGGTTCGCGCTTTGCTGCACGACGTACCGATCGAAAACATTGTTGTGGAAACCGACGCGCCAGACATTCCTCCGAGTTTTTTGGGAACGATGGCATCAGGTGCGCGTAACAGTCCGGTGTACCTGCCTAGAATCGGCGCGATGCTTGCGGACGCGCGTGCCATGTCGGTCGACGCCTTCGCCGCGGCAACCAGTGCCAACGTGCGACGCGTACTGGCTAGGGAGAATTAACGATGAGCTTTCGTCACCTGCACGTTGCAGGCGCCGCCGATCGCGCGGCCACTATCGAGTCGCCCTGCGTGCAAATTTGTGTCATTGATGAAGACGGGTTGTGTGTAGGATGCGCTCGCACGCTAGACGAAATCGCGAACTGGGGGTTACTGTCGGTAGCGCAAAGACACGCGGTTATGGCCGCATTGCTTGCGCGGCGCGCTTGAAGACCGATCTCATTTACAGCCCGGCCTTTTTGCGTAAGTCGTCACTGCATTTGGGCTGGTTGACGCCCGATGCCGAAGGCCACAAGCTCGGCTTTTCCGCCACAGACGCCTATGCAATGTCGTAAGCGCGATAAAACGACAATACTGAAACGGCTGCGCTCGCGCGATGCAACCCATGCATTCATTGCGCTGCTTGGCGCTCAAATTTTTCCGGCAAGCGTGGTCATCACGCGAGAACCAAGCCGCATCAGGCCTTGCACCGGTGGCGACAATGGACGCGCCCCCAAGCTACGTGCCGTTTGCGCATGGCTGGCTTCGTCCTGTTTCATCTGACTGACAATGGCGCGGCTTGGCAAGTCCGACGCAGGTAGGCGATCGAGATGCGTAGCAAGATGCGCTTCAACCTGCTCTTCGGTAGCTTGCAAAAATCCGAGCGACGTTTTGTCGCCCAGCGCGCCGGCGGCGGCGCCCATAACGAACGCCCCAGCGTACCAAATCGGATCAAACACGCTAGTGCGGCCGCCTAACTCGTGTATCCGTTGGCGCGTCCAGGCCAGGTGGTCGAGCTCTTCGTCGGCCGCGTGACCTAACTTTTCGCGCAAGCGAGAAGTCCGGGATAGCAACGCTTGGCCTTGATAAAGCGCCTGCGCGGCAACTTCTCCGGCGTGGTTCACCCGCATTAACGAAATAGACTGCCCGCGTTCCGCGTCCGTCATCGGGGGCGCTGATTGAGTTGCCGCCGGATTCACGCGACGCGCGCTGGCCGCGCCAGACAAGGTCCGCATGGCGCGGTCGACGACGAGAATAAAACGATCCATAAAAAACCTCCGAACTACAGGCTTCTATTTTGCCAAACAAAAAGGGCACTCACGTGCCCTTTTTTGTTCAGCTCAAGCTCGGTTAGAACCTGTGGATGAAGCCGATCGCCGGGGTGTTCAACTTGCCACCGGTTTCATTTTTCATGCTTGAGTAATACGCGTAAACCTGCGTACGCTTCGAGAATGTGTAATCGTAAACCAACGAGACGTGCTTGCCGCCGCCTGCCGTCCAATTGCTGCGCAGCGTTGCGAGCGTTGGTGCGGTATAGCCGACTGGCGGGTTGTAAGCCCAAGCTGCGCCGTTGTCGCGTTGGCTGTACTGCAAACCAACGTTATGTGCGCCCAGTGGTACCTGCGCACCAACTTCCCAATATTTCATTTTTAGGCTGCCAGCAGCAAGTTTGTAACTCGTGACGTCGTAGGCACCGTCAATACGGGCAACGCCGAAGTTATAACGTCCATAACCACGAAACGCGGTTTGGTCATGCGTACCGGTCACGACACCTGCGAGGCCGCCAAAATCTTTGTGCAGCGCGTAAACTGCGCCGACGGTTATTGGACCATTCGAATAGATGGCTGCCGTATCCCAGAGGCGAGCGCGCGGTGAGACGGCTTGTTCTTGAATAAGCGAGTATTGCGAACGCACGGTGAACCCGCCCAGATTTGGCGTTGCGTAGCTGATCGAATTACCTGCGCGAGCGTCGAAGTTGCCTTGCGATTCGCTGAATGCGGTGCCGCCACGGCCGTAGTTCGTAAACAATTGATTGAACGCAAAACCAGGGCCGCCGGAAAGACCGTTGTTACGGTTTTGCGCGCCAGTAGAGCCAATGTTTTGATGTGAAAGGCCGAGAACATCATCGTATGGTGTCAAGCCGTAGCCCAGTTTGACTTCGCCCCATGCGGCGCCGCCCAAACCGACCCATGCTTCACGTCCCCACATGATGCCCGCGCCGTTACCCGAAGGGATCGCTGCGCTGGTACCAGGATTGGTAGCTAGTCCACCATCATCGCTGTTGAAGCTGTTTTCGAGCTGAAAGTGAGCGTAGAGTCCGCCGCCCAAGTCTTCACGACCACGGAAACCGAAGCGCGACGAGTTCGACGTCATGCGATTGACCGTAGAACTGGTCGTAGCGTTCGATCCGCGATTGCTTTCGAGCGATGTATTGATGTAGCCGTAAAGTGTTACGTTGGCGGTTTGCGCTTGGGCCGCTACTGCAGCGAGTGCGACTGCGGTCGCGAGTGCAACTTTAGTAAATTTCATTCTGGTCCTCATTGGAATTTGTTGCTGCATTAAATAGTGCGATCTCATGCGAGCTGAGCCGACCGACAAAGTCGACCGGCTCAGCTCTAGTCAGATCGCAAACGTGCCGCGATTAGAACTTGTGCTTGACGCCAACACCGAGGGTGGTCGAAGACTTGTTCGGAGCGAGCAGAGCCACTGAGGCTGCAGCGTTGTTACCATCAGACGTGCAAGCCAAGCCCTTGTTTTTGCAGCCCGACCAGATTGCGTAAAGTTCTGTACGCTTGGAAAGATCGTACTCACCCAGCACAGCGTAGCTGTTAGCTTTGGCGCTGCCGCTCTTGTTCTGAGCCAATTGCAGACCGACGCGAGCTGCGCCAAACGGCACCGTTACGCTAGCAATCAACGGCTTGGTTTTGACACCAGTTGCTGATTTGTTTTCGATGTACGTTAAACCAGCGTAAGCAACGCCGAAGTTGTAGGTCGCACCAACAATGAACTGCTTGTCAGAAGCCGTGGACGTGGCGTTTTTCTGATCGCTGAAGCCCACACCCGCGTAGATTGGACCATTTTTGTACTGCAGATTAGCAGCCAAAGTACGGTTTGCGCTGGTGCTACCAGCAACTTCACCCAGCGACCACATCATGGATGCAGTAATGCCGCCCATGTTTGGAGTTGCATAAATGATCGAGTTGTTTGGACGCAACGTATTGGCGAAGAAGCCGCCCATGTTTGCAACAGCCGACCAACCGGTCAAGCAACCACCAAACGTGTCGTCCGAGTTGCAAGCAACATAGAAGTTAGGCGAGTACTGACGACCTACCGTTACGGAACCGAAGCCACCGTTCAGGCCAACGTAGGCTTGACGACCGAAAAGCAATCCGCCCTGGCCCAAAGCACCCGTATCAACACCGAAACCGCCTTCAAGAACGAAGACAGCATTCATGCCGCCGCCCAATGACTCGGTGCCGCGCAGGCCCCAACGTGAGCCAGAAATACCGCCAGAATTTAGGGCGGTGGTTGAAACGCCGTTGGCGCGGTGTGACGCGACGTAGCTATCAATGATGCCGTAAAGCGTGACGTTTGCGGTTTGCGCCGAAGCGGCACCCGCTGCGATTGCGCTCAGTGCCAATGCAATGAGTTTCTTATTCATAACAGTCTCTCCTCAGATATAGACGGTCGGTAAAGCCCTTAGGACGTTGAACCAACAATTTTTTCTTCCTACACAAACTCGGAAGCTGCTCTAATTCTGCCAAATTACGAGGATTCATCCAACCTTATCGGTAGTTGCACGTAACTAGGCGGGCGTTTGCATGTTGTCAAATTGCAACAGCATGAAACGCTCCCACCGCCCTGTTCCCTTTAATTGCGTGTTGGTGGTGGTGTTCGTAACCCTTTGATTTGAATAGCGTTAATGACTTCTTCTTTGATCCTGGCCACGGTTTGTTTCGCGCTTAGTCTGGTCACGTGTACCGCAGTAGCTCGTTTCTGGATCGCTTCGCCGCTATCCTTTCCTAGCGAGCGCTCACTTCATTCGACTCCAGTTCCACGAGGCGGCGGCTTGGGCGTATCGGCCGCGTTGCTGTTTGGATGGGTGTGGATAGGCGCGCCTGTTGTGCTGGTCGTTGCTGTGTTTATGGTGTGGGCGGTTTCGGCGTGGGACGATTGGATTGGCGCTTCACCGACGGTTCGACTGCTGGTACACACGCTGGCCGCCGTCAGTATTGTCCTGAGTTGGGGCGCGCTGCCGTCGTCAATCTACCTAATCGTTGCGGCTTTGTCGCTTATCTGGGGATTAAATTTATTTAACTTCATGGATGGTTCCGACGGCCTCGCCGCGTGCACCGCCGTGATCGGCGGAGTCGCACTTGCGGTCCTGGCTTGGTCGGCGCCCGATACGGCGAGCTCGCAGATGATCACCGCGATGAGCATCGTTGTGGCGGCTGCCGCCGCAGGTCTTCTTTGCTACAACTTGCCACCAGCCAGGATTTTTATGGGTGACGGCGGGTCAACCGTGCTGGGACTCACGCTGGCCTCATTGTGCTTAGAGGGGGCGGTTATCGGCATGTGGTCACTCGCGGCGGCGGCGGCGCTTTTCGTGCCGTTTTGGGCAGATGCGACCTACACGCTATTGCGTCGTCTGGCCGCAGGTCATAGCCCGCTTCGACCGCATCGCGAGCACTTGTACCAAAGACTCGCATTGGCGGGCCTAGGGCACCGCGGCGTGCTCTTATGGATGATTGGCTGGAATTTAATTGCCGCTATTGCGGCCTACTTGTTGCGTGAAATCGTAAGTACGAACGGACTATTTACGGTCGTCGGTTTTGCGGCGTTTTATGTTGCCCTCACGGAATGGACGTTGCGTAAGCAACCCAATCTGCTGTTGAACCCCAGAGCCATCCTCGCGCTGCTGTATGACGTAGTCGCTGCCGCAGCCGCATGGACTTTGCTGTTCTGGGCGCGCTTTAACTTCAACTTCGACACTGCTGAGTTCACTGCTCGCGATATCGCCAGAAGCCTAGCTTTCGTGGTGCCGGTTCATGCCGCAGTATTCGTCGGTCTCGGGCTCTACCAAGGGCTTTGGCGATTTGCCAGCATGGCCGACCTGCGGCGCATCGTGCTCGGTGCGTTCATCGCAGCAGCAGGTACCGCCGTGCTGTTTGTATTGGTGCGCCCGGATAGCTTTATCTGGCCGCGCTCGGTGCTGTTATTGCAACCTGCGTTACTGATTATTCTGATGGGTGGCGCGAGATTCGCTTATCGCAGTTGGCGTGAACATCGGCTGTATGGCTTGGCTGCGGCGAAAGGGGAGCCCGTGCTTGTGCTCGGAGCGGGTGCTGCAGGCGCTCGTTTAGTCAGCGAGCTGGCTAAGTCTGAAACTTGGCATGTCGTCGCGCTACTCGACGACGACACCACCAAGGTCGGCAGGCGCGTACACGACACGTTAGTGGTTGGCAAACTTGCTGAGGCCAAATCCGTCGCCAAACGTTTCGGCGCCCGCCACGCCATTGTCGCCATGCCGAACGCGCATCATGAAGCACGACGACGCGCGGTGGCATTGGCTGCGGAAGCAGGGCTTACCGCGCTCACCGTGCCGTCCTACGACGAGCTGCTGTCGGACGAGGCTCCATTGGCCAAGCTTCGCGCCATCGAGCTCGAAGACTTGTTGGGACGTGATCCCATCACACTCAACAGCAGTGGGCTGCAAAATTGGATCGCGGGGCGCACGGTGCTGATCACCGGTGCGGGCGGCTCAATCGGTACCGAGCTGTGTAATCAAGTTGCGCGGTTTCATCCGGGGCGACTCATCATGGTTGATATTTCGGAGTTTGCCTCGCACGTCATCGGCGAGCACATGGCAACGCGATTGCCATTGGCGAAACTTGAGGTCTACGTGGGTGACGCGCGATCACGAACCCGCATGAAAGAGATTTTTGATCGCGAACGGCCCGCCATCGTGTTTCATGCTGCGGCGTACAAGCACGTGCCACTGACAGAATCGGTGAACGCCTGGGAAGCCGTGCGTAATAACGTACTCGGAACACTGGTTACGGCAGAGTGCGCCCGCAGCGTGGGGGCGGAGAAATTCGTGCTGGTGTCCACTGACAAAGCGGTCCGTGCATCGAGCATCATGGGCGCCAGTAAACGCCTTGCGGAATTGGCCATTCTGAGCTTGCCGGAAACGCCCACGCAGTTTGTTGGCGTGCGTTTCGGCAACGTACTGGGTAGCAACGGAAGTGTGATTCCCAAGTTTCGTGAGCAAATCGCTGCGGGCGGGCCCGTAACTGTCACCCATATCGAGATGACGCGCTACTTTATGTCGATCCCGGAAGCGGCACAATTGGTGGTGCAAGCGGGATTGATAGGGCAGGCGCGTTCGTTGTACGTACTGAATATGGGTGAGCCGGTTCGCATCATTGAATTGGCGCAAGAACTCATTCGACTGGCCAAGGGGGACGCCAACTCGGTGCCCATTATTTTCACAGGATTACGTCCTGGCGAAAAAATGCATGAGGAGCTTACCGGCGATGGCGAGCACTTTGTTGAAACCGAGCATGCAAAAGTGCGCCGGGTCATCACTGACGCCAATATCGGCATTGATTTAGCTGCGCTCAACGCATGGCTACATCAGCCAACGCCCAAGGATGTGCGTGCCGAGCTCAAGCGTTGGGTGATTGACTTCAATCCTCCTGACGCGCCAGCAGCCGAGCATAGGGCCCCGATTGCTGCGCAAGCGTAGCGTGCACGCCGCGCTCGACGATACGCCCGGCCTCGAATACAAAGATTTCGTCGGCGTTGCGAATGGTGCTCAAGCGATGCGCAACTTGAATCACCGTATGGGTGGGGCCAAGAATTTGTAGCGTGTCATGCACCAACCGTTCTGATTCCGAGTCGAGCGCAGACGTCGCCTCGTCAAACAAAACAATCGGCGCCCCCTTGTAGAGCGCACGAGCAATAGAGATACGCTGCCGCTGCCCACCCGAGAGCAAGCTGCCGCCCTCGCCCACCATCGCCGCAAAGCCGCCGGGCAGCGCCTCGATAAACGCTGCTGCACCCGCCGCTTGCGCCGCCCAAAGCACGCGCGATTGATCAACCTTTCCATCGCTGCCGCCGAACGCAATATTGGCGGCAACCGAATCGTTGATCAGCAAAACGTCCTGAGCGACCAGCGAGATGTTGTCGCGCAGGGTTTGCAAGCCAATCGATTTAAGGCTTTGACCGTCGACGGTAATTTCGCCGCTTGTCGGCTCATAGAATCCGGCAAGCAAGGCAATTGCTGTCGATTTGCCGCTGCCTGACGCGCCCACCAAGGCAACGTGTTGGCCCGCCGCGATTGCAAACGACACGCCGGTGAGGGCATCCGCGTCGCGTCCTGCATAGCGTGCGGTCACGTCGCCGAACTGTATCGCGCCTTTTAATTTGGCTGCCGCGTGGTGCGATATCACCGACTCAGCAGGCTGATCAATCACGCCAAAAACGCTGGTTGCCGCGGCGAGTCCGCGTTGCAGCACGGAATTGATTGCCGATAGACTTTTTAACGGTGGCAACAGCGAAAGCAGCGCACTAAAAAACACGAAAAAATCCCCGGCGGTCATTGCGCCGCGCTGCCCCTCTGAGATGGCCATTAACACGATGCCGGCAATGGCCAAGGAAACCACCAAATGCATCAGCGGTGAACTCGCCGCATTGGCTGTTTCCTGCTTCATGATGGTGCGCCGCACACCATTGGCACGCGCGGCAAACGCACGGGCTACTTGGGCGAACGCGCCATAGATTTTGATTGAGCGTTGATTGCTGAGCCCCTCATCGGTAAAGCGCGAAAGCTCACCCATTTGCGCCTGCAACGCCACACTTGCAGCGCGCAAACGTTTGGTCAGAAGGCGCACTACCACGGCAACGATGGGCGCGATGACAAATACGCCTAAGGTCAGTCGCCAACTGATCGCAGCCATCAGCACCAAAGCAACCACCAGCTTAAGCGAATCCTGAACCAGCGTGGTGAGCGCCTGACTGGTCACCGCGCCAATTTGCTGCGTATCAAACGTAATTTTTGACGTCAATTCAGCGGCTGCATTGCGATCAAAAAAACTAACCGGCAAACGCAATAAGTGTGCAAACGTAATTTGCCGCAAGTCGAACACCACCCGGCTAGACACCCAGTGCAGTGCGAGGTCGCCTAAGAAGTTGGCGGCTCCGCGCAACGCAAAAATGGCCACCAATAAAAACGGAAACCACATGATCGGCAACGCATCAAGGACGCTAGATAGCCAGGCGAATACGGCCGATTGCGAAAGCGCGCTTTGAGCGGGCAGCATAGCTGCAGCCTGTGTCCCCGCAGAGACACTTTTTTCAGCAACAAATGCCCGGTCCAAGATGCGCGAAAAGGCAATCGTAATCACCGGCTCGGTTAACGAAACCAGCGCCAGCATCAGCATGCCTGCGGTCAGCCGCCCGCGATACGGTTTCGTGAAACCCAGCAGTCGTTTGTATCTTTGAAAGTCAGTCACCATCTACAAATTGTTGCATGCCCCCTGCTAAATCCACTTCCAACTCAGTCCGCCACGTTGTCGCTCCTCATTGCCGTGCTCGCATATGGTCTTCGTAGTGACGCCCACCTCGAACCGAAATGAAATGAAATAAACTCACGCTTCAAGCAAGGTGCTCCACGCATGTTTTGGCATGCTGACGAGTGAAACGGGAAAACAGTGCGTCAATTTTTTTGGCCATTCTGTTACTGCCCCCGCAACGGTAAATCGCATTAACGCAGACTGCATTGATCAGAGCATGAATATTTGCCCTGGTTACAGCCACTGAAACCTAGCGTTTTGGGAAGGCGCAGTCAAACGAGCGGCGAAAAGTCCGGAGACCGGCCCTGCTTGTCCATTGCCCGCCTCAGGCAATGAAATTAATGCTGTCTGTGCGGGGATGCACGGTAAAGCGAATGTTTCCGGCCCAATTTTGTGCGGCTCACAAGGCATTCCCTTTTCCTCATTGCTCTCAGCCATTCAGCAGCATCAGCTTGCCGAGCGGAGGGCTTGGTTTACAAAGGAATGTCATGCAGTATTTACTAAGCTCGCGCGCGAGCATCCCCGTATCTTTTTCAAGCAAATTGCTGGTCACGGCAATAGCCGCAACCGGATGCGCGTTCAGTGCAACCACGATTGCACAAACCACCTCAGCCACCGCGACAGCGAAGGTCGACACGGTCATCGTCACCGCCACCCGCACGCCGACGCGAGTCGACCAAGCGTTGGGTGACGTCACCGTCATTGATCGCGGCCAGATCGAACAATCGGCCGGCAAGACATTGGCCGAGTTGCTAGGGCAGCAGGCAGGCGTGCAGTTTTGGGCCAACGGCGGTCAGGGTAAACCGAGTTCGGTGTCGCTGCGCGGTCTTGAAGCGCGACACACGCTGCTGTTGATCGACGGCGTGCGCTACAGCTCCGCCACGCTCGGCACGCCCACGTGGGAGAACATTCCACTTGAATCCATTGAGCGCATTGAAATCGTTCGTGGCCCGCTGTCGGGCTTGTACGGCAGCGACGCCGTGGGCGGTGTCATTCAGATTTTTACGCGTCGGGGCAAAGACGGATTGCGCGGTAATGCCGTGGCCACCATCGGCTCCAAGCACTACGGGCAATTGGGCGCCGGACTGAGCTTCGGTCAAGGCGCGTTTGATGGTTCGGTTCAAGTGCAGCGTACCGAAAATCGTGGTTTCTCCGCGACCAACAGTCGTGTCCCGTTTGACCTTTACAACCCCGACAACGACGGCTTTCGGCAAAACAGTGGCAACGCCCAACTTGGCTGGAAAATCGGTGGTGGCTGGCGTGCTGACGCGCGCATTCTGCAATCCGACGGCGTCACCCAGTATGACGACGGCCTGGGTGCCGATGCCAAAGCAAAGCTGCGCTCGCAGGTCGCCTCGGTCAATGTGGGCGGTCCGGTTACGGCCCTTTGGCAAACTAACGTGCGCGTTGCGCGCTCAACCGACGATTACGTTACGCTCGCCAGCGCATCGCCGTATAGCGATCTCGGCAAAATCGCCACCGTGCAAGATCAGTTGGCATGGGAAAACACCATTGCTACGCCGGTTGGCGCAGCGGTAGTAATTCTTGAGCAAACTAAGCAAAAAGTCAGCCGTCCAGGCGAGCCGTTCACGTTGTCTGATCGCAACATTATGGGCATCGCGGCAGGGCTGAATGGGGGTTTCGGCGCGCACCATTGGCAGGCCAATTTACGCCACGATAAAAACTCGCAATTCGGCTCGCAAACTACGGGCACCGCAGCCTACGGCTTTGACCTGACGTCAGCCTGGCGAATCGGTGCGGCGTACGGCACCAGCTTTGTCACGCCAACCTTTAACCAGCTCTACTACCCGGGTTATAGCAACCCGAAACTGCTGCCAGAAGAAGGCAAACAGTCTGAGGTCAACGTCCGCTGGCTCGGCAATAATCAACAAGCGCGCCTCACCTATTTTGACAGCCGAATTCGCGGCTACATCTCCAGCGGCCCGCTGCCAACTAACATTCCGCGCACGCGAATTGATGGCGTAACCGCGAGCTATGAAGCGCGTATCGCCAACGTCACCTTGGCGGCAAGCGTCGATCACGTCAATCCACGCAACGACAGCAGCGGATCATCGAGCTACGGCAAACTGTTGCCGCGACGCGTTAAAGATTCGGCCAAACTGAGCGCTGACGTTGATCTAGGTGCTTGGCGCTTGGGTGGTTCGCTGGTCGCTTTTGGCGAGCGTTTTGAAGATGCCGCAAACAGCACCCGGCTGCCCGGCTTTGCAACGCTTGACCTGCGCGCGGACTGGCGGCTTGCAAAGGAATGGTCGGTTGCCTTTCGCGTCAATAACGTTACCGGCAAAAAATATGAAACCGTCTACGGCTACAACCAGCCCGGACGCGAGGGCTACCTGACGCTGCGTTACAGCGGCTTCTAGGCCACACGGATTCATGCGCGCGCTAATCCTCAATGATGGCAAACGTGGCAAACCAGCCGCGCCGGAAACGGCTGCGGCTGCATGTTTGCGAACCAGGGAGGTAGGGGCCGCGTTGATGCGGCCGCGGGCGCTGGCGCGAATGGCTCGGGCACTAATCGCCGCTGCCAGCATCTGCGCCGTTGTCGGCAGCAACCCGGCTGCGGCACAAACTAGCGCGCCGATTGCGCTACGAGATGATCGCGGCGTCGAGGTGCGATTTGCAGCTCCCCCGCAGCGCATCATCAGTCTGCTGCCGTCAGTTACTGAAAGCGTTTGTGCGCTGGGCGCCTGCAAGCGTCTGGTCGGCACCGACCAGTTTTCAAACACACCACCGGAAGTCATTGCGCTGCCGAAACTAGGCGGCTTGGATGATGCGCAAATCGAGCGTATCGTTGCACTTAAACCTGATGTGGTGCTCGCCGCGAAATCAGCGCGGGTTGCTGAGCGATTAGAGTCACTCGGCGTTAAAGTCGTGGTGCTCGAATCACAAAGTCATGGCGACGTGAAGCGCACGCTGACGCTACTGGCGCAACTGCTGCGCTCGCCCGATCAGGCCGATCGGGTGTGGCGGCAAATCGAGCGCGACATCACGCTCGCGGCGTCTCGGGTGCCGCAAGCATTGCGCGGCAAGAAAGTCTACTTCGAGATCTCGTCGGAGCCGTACGCGGCAGGCGAAAGCTCGTTCATCGGCGAAACGTTAACGCGACTGGGCATGGGCAACATTGCACCGCGCTCGCTCGGCCCGTTTCCCAAATTGAATCCCGAATTTATTGTTCGCGCCCGTCCCGACATCATCATGGCGACCGATCGTCAAGTGCAGTCGATGGCCAGCCGTCCCGGTTGGTCGGGGTTGACAGCGATCCGGGGACGAAGCTGCGGCTTTGTAAAAGACCGCTATGAACTGCTGATTCGTCCCGGCCCGCGCATGGGCGAAGCGGCACTGGCGATCGCCGAATGTCTGGCCGGTTTGCGTGTCACACCCCCGCAATGAATAACAACTCGCCAACCCAATCCGTTCGCCTTGAGCGTAGCGAAGGGTCCGACAAATCCGTTCGCCCAGACAACTCCGTTCGCCCAGACACCGCCGTTCGTCCAAAAAACTCCGTTCGCCCTGAGCGTAGCGAAGGGTCTGACTTAGCGAGGCCATCAAACCCTTCGCTACGCTCAGGGCGAACAGTGACGGACACTACGCCGGGCGATGCATCACACGTTGCGCTACACGAAGCCTCACACGAAGCATCACTCGATGCCTCACGCCGAACCACGCTAGCCATCGGCTTACTCATTGCGGCCATCGTATTCACCGCATTTGGCATCGCCGTAGGCAGCGAAGGCTTCTCGTTTACGCAGCTGCGCACCGACCTCGCCGCCGATGACGCCGCACTCATCCTCGGCCAAATTCGCGCGCCGCGAACGGTGGGCGCGTTGCTGGTTGGCGCACTGCTCGGCTTAGCGGGCGCGATTTCACAAGGATTATTTCGCAATCCGCTGGCCGACCCGTACTTGCTCGGCTCGGCCGCCGGCGCGTCGCTCGGCGTGGTGCTGGTGCTCGCCGCCGGTACAGCAAGCGGCATCATGATCTCGCTGGCAAACGTGCAGTGGATGGCGCGCATCGGCCTCGTCAGCGCCGCATTTTTAGGCGCATTAATCGGCGTGAGCCTCACGCTATTGCTTGCTCGCGGCGCGCAGCACACGTTGCGCCTGTTACTCGCGGGCGTGGTGGTGGGCGTGGTGTTGAACGCGATCACCGAATTGCTGGCCACCAGCAGCGCCGACGTACTGCGTGGCAAGCAGGCGTTTATGCTGGGCAGCACCGGGTTTCTCGGATGGCCCAGCGTTGCCGTGCTGGCTGCGGGCCTTGGCTTTGCGTTGCCGCTGGCGCGCATGTTGTCGCGAACGCTCGACGCACTCACCCTGGGCGAAGACAGCGCCGCCACGCTCGGTCTGCCGCTGGCAAAAATTCGCGCTACGCTGGTGCTGGTGCTCGCCGCCTGCACCGGGCTCGCCGTGTCGCAAGCGGGGCTGGTCGCCTTCGTGGGCCTCGCCGCACCACACCTGGTGCGCCGCTTTGCGCCGTCCACCCACGGCTATGTGTTGATGATGAGCGCCGCGATGGGCGGCGTGCTGCTGCTCGGCGCGGACGTGCTGGCGCGCGGCGTGATCGCGCCACAAGAATTGCCGGTCGGCGTGGTCACCGCCATCCTCGGCGGCGGCTATTTGCTGTGGCTGCTGCACCGCCGGAAGTTTTCATGACAATTGGTGCAGAAAACCTGCGAGTCATTCTGGGTGATCGCACCGTGTTGCACGACGTTTCATGCAGCTTTGAGCCCGGATGGACGGCGGTGGTTGGCCCCAACGGCGCAGGTAAATCAACGCTACTGAGGGCCCTCGCCGGACTGCTGAAACCGGCCAGCGGACAAGTCACGTTGCACGGCAAGCCGCTCACCGACTACGCGGCAAGCGTTCGCGGCAAAGCCATCGCATGGCTCGCGCAACAAGGCGAGACCACGGGCGAGCTGACCGCACGAGAAACCGTCCACCTCGGACGACTGCCACACATCGGTTTATTCGGCGCACCCACAGCCATTGACGAGGCCATCGTCGACGCCGCACTCGCCGCCACCGCGAGCACCACTTGGCAGCATCGACGACTGTTTGAGCTCTCCGGCGGCGAACGGCAACGCGTGCTGCTATCGCGCGCACTCGCCACAGAATCACGGGTGCTGCTGCTCGACGAACCCACCACCCATCTCGATCCGCCGCACCAAGTAGCACTGGCCCGCCTGTTCCGCCGCCTAGCTAGCACCCACACCGTCATCACCGTGCTGCACGACTTGCCGCTAGCGGTGCAAGCGGATCGAATGCTGGTGATGCGTGACGGGGCCATTGCGGGACATGGCGAGTGCAATGATGCGGTGCTACACGCAGCATTGGCTGACGCGTTTGATCATGCAATTGTGGTCACCGCTGCTGTCGCGCCGAGTCAGCGGCCCTCGGTTACGTTGCGGCTTGACGATTGAGTCCTCTACGGACTCAAAAAATTCAATTTGTCTGATGGTTTTAACTGTCAGCGCAGTGCGCCGCCGTGCTGCAAAAAAACAGCAACTATTGCATTATTTAAGCCTACGATTGATATCCAAGCGTATTTACGGATCGATTCACTGCCCAGTCAAACCCTTCGCTGCGCTCAGGGCGAACGGTTTCGGGGGGGGGGGGCGTAACACTTGCTGCCGCTAACGGCAATCGGTGCGCAATAAGCCGCCCTCCTACACCCTCAAAAATCCTACTCCGTTAACATCCATCTCCCCGCCACAACAACGTCGGTCTGCGGCGCAGCACAGATGAGTAAAGCCTTCACCAAAGAAAATACCGATGCGCCGGATGACGGCGAGCTTGACGTCGATGACATCGTGCTGCCCGCGTTACCCGCGGGCTCAAAAAATTACATGACGCCGGGCGGCCATGGTCGTTTAAAAGCGGAGCTGGAACACTTGACGGTGGTGGATCGTCCGGAGGTCACGCGCATTGTGTCGTGGGCAGCGAGCAATGGCGACCGCAGCGAAAACGGCGATTACCTTTACGGCAAACGGCGGCTGCGCGAGATTGATCGGCGCACCCGTTACTTGATCAAACGGCTCGACACGGCGGAGGTGATTGATCCCGCCAATCGCGACATCGATCAGATATTTTTTGGCGCCACGGTGACGGTGGTCAACCTTCGCGGCGAACAGCGCACTGTGTCCATCGTCGGCCTGGACGAGGTTGATCCGCAACGCGGTTACGTCAGCTGGGTGAGCCCCATTGCGCGTGTGCTGACCAAAAATAGCGAGGGCGACATCGTGATGCTGCCCACACCTGTCGGCATTGAAGAGTTGGAAATTTTGTCCGTGGCCTACCAACCGCTTGATACTCATCTCGCGCCCAGCCACACCCAGCTTTCGTCGCCGCCCGCCGAAGCGGCGCCTGGCGCTTGATATAGTTATCGCATGTCAATATCTTCAACCCAATCTCTGAACGAACTTGAAACCGTACTCAATGCAGCTGCCTCGCAGCTGCAGCGGCTGTTTGATGAAAACACGCGGCTGCGCGCTGAGCTTGCCGAGATGAACGAGCGCATGCATATTGCGGCGCAAAAACTTCGTGCTGCCGCCGAGCGTTTGCCGCAGCCTTCGGCCGTCGAAATTAGCGCAGAGGCTGCGGCATGATGGCCACGCTTGAAGCCACCATCCACGGCCGTAAATTCCGACTTGCCTCGCCGGAGGCGGAAAGCGCTGCTTTGGCCGAGGCCATCGCCATCGTTGAAGCCGCATGCGAGGTCATCGCGCAGAAGCAACCGACCGCGGAAATTGAGCGCGTGTTGCTGCTCGCCGCCTTGGAATTGGCCGCGACCAACCCGTCCAGCCCAGAAGACCCGCGCGTCGAAGCACGCCTGCTGGCGATGACTGCGAAGCTAAAGCGCACGCTAGCTGAAACGCAATCCGCTTAAACCGCCGCACAACGATCCAGCCCGGCTCATCGTCCGCCATTAGCCGCTCGCCCTGAGCCAACGGCGAAGGGTTTGACCACCGGCGAGTCTCGTCAGACCCTTCGCTCTGCTCAGGGCGAACGGTAAATTTAATGGCTTTGATCCTGCGCCAAAAGCGTCGCGCCTGAACGTGATAGCGCACCCAATTAGGCGGTCACACCAGACCCCAACCCCGTTCACCCTGAGCCAACGGCGAAGGGTTTGACCACCGGCGAGTCTCGTCAGACCCTTCGCTTTGCTCAGGGCGAACGGTAAATTAAATGGCTTTGTTGCTGCGCCACAATCGTCTTGTCTGAGCGTGGCAGAGTATCCGTGCAACCGCAGCCACTAAACCAGCAACAAGCGTAGAATCAATCCTGCTCCTGCGGTGTTTGTGGCGGTCGAATATTTCTTTGAGCCAATGCGCTTGTCGCGAGGAAGCCTGACCTTACTGTGGACGTGTGCGCGGCTCTTGATCTGGTGACTTCGGTCGCTACCTCTCGCCAGCTGTACCTAGCGCCACGGTGCAGGCATCCACTCTTGAACCCTGGTTCAAGATGCCGGCCGCTGCGGCATACGCGGGAGTCTGAATTTTTGTGTCCTACGTGTCCATCAATGGGGAGTCAGTTGACTCCCCATTTTGTTGTGGGCCTTGAAACTTTGAGGGAAGATTTCATGCGCTATTGGTTGATGAAGTCAGAGCCAGGCGAATACGGCATTGACCATCTGCAACGCGATCGGCAAAGTGCGTGGTTCGGTGTCAGAAATTATCAAGCGCGGAACTTCATGCGTGACGATATGAAGGTCGGCGATCTGGTGCTTTTTTATCACTCCAGCTGCCCCGAACCGGGCATTGCCGGCATCTGCAAAATCGCCAAAGCGGCGGCGCCCGATGTGACGCAATTTGACAAAAACGATTCGCACTACGATCCCAAATCAAAGCCAGAAAATCCGCTTTGGGTTTGTGTTGAAGTCAAGTTTGTGAAGAAGCTACATCTCATTCCGCTGGCCGCGTTGCGCGACGCGCCGACACTGTCGGAAATGCGAATTTTGCAGCGTGGAAATCGACTGTCGATCACACCGGTGTCGGACGCGGAATGGGAGTTCATCACTACCCAGTTGGTGACGTGATAAGGCGCACACGGCCGGATTTACAGCCGCCTATTCGTCTCCCCGGCGCAGGCCGGGGCCCACGCCCTACGCAAGCGCCCTGACCTGCAAGGGCGCATGGATGCCGGCCTACGCCGGCACAACGAAATCTTTGCCGTGTGCTGCACGTCCCGTCCGATCACTCATCACCGCCTGCTAAAAAATGGAATACCTCAACGCCTGGTTCTTTGGTTATCTAGCGCTCGGCGTGGTGATCGGCTTTTTTGCCGGCTTGCTGGGCGTAGGCGGTGGCGCGATGATGGTGCCGGTACTGGCCATTTTGTTTCCGGCGCAGGGGTTTCCGTTTGAGACCAAGATGCAGGTGATCCTCGCCACGTCGATGGCGACCATCATGTTCACATCAATTTCATCGGTGCGCGCGCATCAAGCCAGGGGGGCGGTGAACTGGCCAGCACTTTGGGCGATGGTGCCGGGCATTTTGTTGGGCAGCCTGATCGGGGCGCGTGTGGTGAAGCACATGTCCACCGCCTTTCTCGGGATCTTCTTCATCTGCTTTTTGTTCTACACCGCCACCCAGATGTTGATCAACGTCAAGCCTAAAGCCTCACGCACGCTTCCCGGAAAACTCGGCATGGTTGCCGCGGGCGCAGTGCTTGGATTTCTGTCTGCGATGGTCAGCGTCGGCGGCGCGTTTTTCACCATACCGTTCATGACATGGTGCAACGTGCCCACCATCACAGCCATCGGCACTTCTGCTGCGTTGGGGTTTCCGATTGCACTGTTTACAACCATCGCCAACATCTTCAACGGCTGGGATGTGGCGAACGTCCCGCAGCCCTCCCTCGGCTATGTTTACCTGCCGGCGCTGGTCGGCATTTCGATCACCAGCATGCTGGTGGCACCGTTCGGCGCGCGACTGGCGCATCGGCTGCCGGTGCAAACGCTCAAGCGGATCTTTGCCGTGTTGCTCTACGCGCTGGGCGTGCGCATGCTGTGGGGATTACTGCTCGGCTAAGGGAGCGCTTTGCAGCCAGCGGCGGGGCTTTCCGGCTCGCTTGCATCTGCTGACAGTAGCGCCAAGTTTGCGCGAGCGTCAATGCATCACGGCTCCGTGGGTTTGGCGCCAAATCCCGGCTCGATCTTGATCAGCCCGGTCACCAGAAATCCCGGAATCGTTGCCACGCACACCCAGATAAAAAAGTTGGCGTAGCCCAACTGCGTTTGCAGCCAGCCGCTGACCATGCCGGGCAACATCATGCCCAGCGCCATGAAGCCGGTGCAAATCGCGTAGTGTGCCGTCTGGTGCTCGCCCTTTGCTGTCATGATCATGAACAGCACATAACCGGTGAAACCAAAACCGTAGCCGAACTGCTCGGCAGCCACCAGGGATGCGATCACGTTGACGTTGCTGGGCAGCGCGACAGCGAGGTAGACAAAGGCCAGGTTCGGCACGTGAATGGCCAGCGCCATGATCCACAACCAGCGCTTCATACCGTGACGTGAAATGAGATACGCGCTCAACATGCCGCCGATTGAGAGCGCGATCATGCCAATGGTTCCGTAGACCACGCCGACGGTGGCGGTGGACAGGCCGAGGCCGCCTTTCTCCGGCGAGTCGAGCATGAAAACGGGCGCAATTTTTACCAGTTGTGCTTCGGCAAATCGGTACAGCAGCAGGAACAGCAGGATGCTGACGATTTCCTTCTTTTTCAGAAACTTGGCAAAGATCAAAACAAACGTCTTGGCCACGCCGCCACTGTCGACGCGCGCAACATCGTTTGCCGGACGCGGCAACGACAAGCTGTGATACACGAAGAGCGATAAAAACATTGCGCTGAGTAGCGAAAAAACAATGCACCAGGCAAGCGTTAAATTACCAGTGACTTCAGTAAATTTGCCGGCGAGATACACCAATCCGCCTTGCCCGGTAATCATCGACAGCCGAAAAAATGTACTGCGAATGCCCACATAGGCGGCCTGCTCATGCGGCACCAAACCCAGCATATAAAAGCCGTCGGACGCTATGTCGTGGGTGGCTGCGGCAAACGCCAGCAACCAGAAGACAGCCAGCGTGAGCCGGAAAAAATTGTCCATGGGCAATGTCAATGCCACCAGCGCAAAAGCGGCGCCGATGACCAGCTCCAGGCACACGATCCACCACCGTTTGCTGCGGAACATATCGACAAACGGCGACCACAACGGCTTGATCACAAACGGCAAATACAGCCAGCTGGTGTAGAGGGCAATCTCGGTATTCGACACGCCCATGTTTTTGTACAAAATCACCGACAGCAGCATGACCGCCACGTACGGAATGCCTTGCCCGAAATACAGCGTGGGGATCCACCACCAAACGCTACGGGTACGTGGGTGAGTTGAAATTTCTTGCGAAGGCGTGTCGCTCATTGCAACCGATCAGTCCGAATTCTGCGACGCAAAAAACGTCAGTGCTGACAAGTGTGCCACCACCGGGCGCCACCGCGTTGCTTACAGCTTGAATTTTGAGCAGGCGCGACCTAGCGGCGCTCCACGCAACACTGCATTAGCGTCTTTTGAACGCGCTGATAGCGCTCGCTTGGCGCGCATCGCGCATTCCTTCTACAGCGTCGCGCTAGGCGAAGCTCGGTGCCTTGCTGCCGATTTGTAAGCGTGCCGACGAAACATACTCTTGGCGATAAGTTTCGAACGGCGTGGTGTCTGCCGCTTCAATTTTGCGTTGCTCGGCAATCGAATCTCGCGTCATTGCCTCGAAACGCGCTTGCAGCTCGCCAGAGAACGGCAGCGCAAGCAACGATTGTTGCGTTTGCGCCGACTGTGCGCGCACAAATTTAACGAATGAACTTTCGAAGTCCTGGCGGGTGACGGCGAGCACTCGGGCCGATGGCAGCGTGTCCGGTTGCTGCAGCGCCAAGCGCGCAGCGGTCACCGCGTCGCCGTAATGCGTGTGGCCGTGCGCGCCGTTCAACGCAGCGGCGATGGGCGCACATTGCTCGATCAATTCAAGCCCCCAATCGACCAGTGAAATTTCGGCCTCGTTGCGTTCCAGCATCAGGCCGGGCTGGCGACCACTGGCGGCGGTGCGATGCTGGTTACGCGCCAGCGCGGCAATTTCGTCCGGCGTGTCGGGGGGGCTGTCGGTGAGCAGGCAATGCAGCAGAAAAACATCGAGAAAGCGCATGGTCTCGGCGGTGATACCTACCGGCACAAACGGGTCGAGATCCATCAAGCGCACTTCCACATATTCGACACCGCGTTCGCGCAGCGCATGCAACGGACGCTCGCCCTGAAAAATCACGCGCTTGGGGCGAATGGTGCCGTAAAACTCGTTCTCAATTTGCAACAGCGTGGTGGCCAACTGGTTGTAATCGCCGCCTGGATTTTGCACGCCAACGGCCTCGTACGCTGCATAGGGCCGGGTGAGCGCGTCTTGCAACGATGCGCCGTAACCCTCCAGCGTGTTGTAGCTCACCGCGAGCGATGCTTGCGCGTCGCTCTGGTAGCCGAGTCGGCCCATGCGCAACGAGGTGCCGTGCGGCATGTACATGGTGTGCTCAGTCAGGTTTTGCAGCTGGTGCTGACGCCCCGCAACAAACGTGGAGCACACGGCCGGCGAGGCGCCAAACAGCGTTAACAACAAAAATGCGTGACGGCGAAAATTGCGAATCAGCGAAAAATATTGCTCACTGGTTACACCGGGCAAAGACCAGTTGTAATGAATGCCTGAGATGGTCTGCATGCGTCGACCGTAGCGATGCCCCAGCCCCATGCGATACACGCTCTTGGCGCGGCCCACATTCGACGATCCATAACGGCCCAACGGAATCGTCTCGTCGGTCGGCAGTCCACACGGCATGCTCGACACCCACAACATTTCGTCGCCGGCATCGCGCAAACTGCGATAGGTAAACTGGTGGATTTGCGTCAGCTCGGCTAAGCAAGATTCAACATCAGCATGCACGCCGGTCACCAATTCGACCTGCGACTCGCTGAAGTCAGTGGTGATTCTCGGGTGCGTCAGCGCCGAACCCAGCGCCACCGGGTGCGGCGTCAGCGCTAAGCCTCCGTTCGGTCGGGAGCGTAAGCTTTCTTTTTCAATGCCGCGGCGCATACCAGTGAGTTGGGTCGGGGAAAGCGCGCTTAGGCGTTGCTGCAAACTGCTCATATCTTGTTCTTTGGGGCCGGAGTTAGCTGGTATTGAGGACGTGAGGCTATAAGTTAGCACGTCGATAGGTAGATATGGCGACTCGCCCAGTAAAGTCAACTGAGCGAAATAGCGCTTGACTGCTACTAACCCGCCAGATTGAGGGACGGTTCCTGCATGACCGAAATCTGCTCACGCAACTCGAGGACGCGATCCTGCCAATAGCGCTGCGTGTTGAACCACGGAAACGCGGTCGGAAACGCTGGATCGTGCCAACGTCGTGCAATCCAGCCGGAGTAATGCAGAAGGCGCAAGGTGCGCAGCGCCTCGATCAATCCCAACTCGTTGTCATCAAATTCGCAAAAATCTTCGTAACCCAAAATAATGCTGCGCAGTTGTTGGCCCATCGCCTCGCGGTCCCCCGACAACATCATCCACAAATCCTGCACCGCCGGCCCCATGCGGCAATCGTCGAAATCGACAAAGTGCGGGCCACCGCCCGCGCCGGGTGCGCCTTGCGCTACCCAAAGCACATTGCTGGCGTGGCAATCGCCGTGCAGCCGAATGTTTTTGAATGCACCCACCCGATCGAAAATCGCGCGGACACCATCGAGCGCCATTGCGCTCACGCTCGACCATGCGGGCAATAAATCAGCGGGAACGAAATCGTTGGCCAGCAAAAATTCACGCGGTTCAACGCCGAAGGTTTGAATGTCTAAGGTGGGCCGTTCAACAAATGGCCGCAGCTCACCAATCGCGTGAATGCGCCCGATAAACCGACCCATCCAGGTCAGCACATCATTGTTGTCCAGCTCCGGCGAGCGCCCCGACAAACGCGGCGTGACCGAAAAGCGAAAGCCCTCGAAGTCGTGCAACGTCCGTCCGTTTAACGTGAACGGCGGTACCGCAGGAATCTCGTGTTGCACCAACTCGGCAACAAACGCATGCTCTTCCAGGATCGCCGCTGTCGTCCAGCGTTCGGGCCGATAAAACTTGGCCACCACGCTCACGCCATGCGCTTCGGGCTCTTCTAGCCACACCTGATAAACGCGGTTTTCGTAACTATTCAGCGCAATCAACCGGCCATCACCGCGCAACCCGCACGACTCCAGCGCATTGAGCACGGTGTCGGGCGTGAGATTGGCGTAGGGCTGCGGTGACGCGGGGGGCGTTAAGTTCATCCACGATTATCGCAAGCGCTTGCGCGTCACGGCGCTGCGCGAAGGAGGCGGCGTTAAATCGACGCCGTTCACCAACAGCTTTTCCGTCAATGCCCGATTGCAATTGCGTTTTAGCTCGTTTTTATTGAAAGTCAACTTGCCAACGCATTGACAGCTAACTCCCGTCATTTGGTGGTTTCAGCGCGAAGCTGTACACCACCATTTACGCGGGATCACTTCATACGAACAAACCGCTGCGCGCGCTTTCCAGTGTCAACTTCTGTGGTGTAGACGCTGCCTTGCGAATCTACCGCGATGTTGTGTATCCAATGAAAATCGCCCGCTTGACGGCCGGGGCGACCGAAACTGCCGATGACTTCACCCGTTTCGCGCACCGTAATTCGCACTTCATTGTTAGTGCCGTCTGCGACCAACAAATATTTCTGACTAGGGTCTTCTGACGGCACTAAATCCCACACCGAGCCCGAGCCACGCGTCGCAGTTTCAAACACGAATTGACGCACGAATTCGCCGCTCTTTTTAAACACCTGAATGCGGTTGTTCATTCGATCGCACACGTAGACCAGATTGTCTTTGGTGATGCGCACGCAGTGCACAGGATTGCCGAACTGCGGCGACTCCGGGTTGTAGTCGGGGATCTTTGCGTCATCGGGGCGCTTGCCGTAGGCACCCCAGTGCCGTTTGTAAGCGCCGCTTGACGCATCGAACACGATCACACGCCGGTTGCCATAGCCGTCGGCCACGTACAACTCGTTTGCCGCTGCGTCCATTTCCATATGCGCAGGCCGGCCAAGTTGCACCTCGGAATTGCTGCCCAGACTGGCGCCGGGTTTGCCGATTTGCATCACGAACTTGCCGTCGGGGGTGAACTTAAGCAACATGTGGTCGGTGTTGGCATTGCCGCCGATCCAGACGTCGCCCTTGGGATCAACATAAATGCCGTGTTCGTTGGCGGGCCAGTCGAAGCCTTCGCCTTTGCCACCCCACGAACGCAACAGCTTTCCTGCGCGATCAAACTGCAATACCGGCGGCGCGGCGCTGCAGCATTTCGAGCGTTTCGGCGTAAACGTGTTGCCGCGCTCGTCTTCAGTCAAGGTGAGCGGTCGGTGGATCACCCAGATGGTGTCATCGTTTGCCGTGGCAACACCGGCGACCTGACCAAGAATCCAGTTGTTCGGCAACGGCTTCGGCCACGTCGCGTCCACCGCGTAGCGCGGGCCACCGCTGACGACCGACGCACCCTCGACACGTTGCTCGACATCGTGCGCATAGGCGCTCACCACCGTCAACGCGGCAAAAGTAGCCGTAAAAAAAACAGTTCGAATAGAGCGCACGAATGATCCTCCTTGAGCGGGAAATAGTCCCGTTTGAGCCCAGTATGTCACTGTGATTTGGCTTTGCAGCCCCGGCTGTTCGTATTCTGCAAATCACTCACGCGTAGTACAAGACCTACACCCGATCGCAGGACAATCCTACCCGCCGAAGCAAGCGAAGCGTCTAGCCTTGGACATCTTAAAAAACTTGCTGTAAAAACTTCATGAACGCACCTCAAGCTGGCACCCTTGTAGCCTGGGCCAATCGCTCGCTCGGATGGGTAGCCGAACTTGTGGGCCGTGTCGCCGCCTTGCCCGCACTCGCATCGATGGGCCGCAACCGTCAACTCCGCGCAACCGTCACGCTGCACTGTGCGAAGGTGAAAGTTGATGCCAGCAAATCTATGCGTTCATGGAAGTTGCCTGACACACGTCTTCTGAATATGCATCCGGCAGAGGACAACCGATAGCAGTGGCTGCGAGCGCTCAACGCGACATTGCAGAAGCGGCACGACGCTTCAATGTGGACTGCAGCCTTAAATATGAAGTGCAATCACCCGCGCATTTTGTCTTCCAAGTGGAAGCCGTGGAGTCCGGCCAAACGGTCATCGACGAATCGCTCACACTGACCCCACCGGCGAGCGTGCAACGGCACACTCACAGCCCGTCAAACAACCGGCTCATCCGATTGGATGTGATGCCCGGTTTGTTCGAATTGAACTATCGCGCAACCGTTGAGCTTGCGCCACCGCTGCCGTCAGGCGAGGGCTTGCCGGAATCGTCTGTTTCCAGCATTCCGTTTGACTACATTCACCTGCTGTCGCCAACGCGTTACTGCGAGTCTGACTTGCTATCGTCTGCCACCCTAAAGATGTTTTCGCAATCGGCGCCCGGTTGGGAGCGCGTCGAGCACATCCGGCAGTGGATTCACGACAACATTGAGTACGCCATTGGCTCGACAACCACCACCTCCACGGCGTGTGATGTGTTTCTGCAACGCAGGGGTGTGTGTCGCGATTTTGCACATCTAGGAATCGCATTTTGTCGCGCGCTGAATATCCCGGCGCGATTTGTTGTCGGTTATGTGAAATTTCCCGAAGGCGCGCCTGATTTTCATGCGGTATTTGAAGCGTGGATAGGCACGCGCTGGGTGCTGTTTGATGCGACAGAAATGGCACCCATTGACGAGCTAATTCGCGTCGGCACCGGTCGCGACGCCAAGGACGTACCGTTTGCCACGTTTTTCGGTGAAGCACGCATGTTGAGCATGAGCCCGGCGGTCGAGCAAGTGGGTGGATCAAGACCATCCGCACCTATTCCATCGCCTGCTCCAAAGCCGCAGCTCGCGCGCCCGGCCTATGCTGTTTGACATCACCCACACCACCCACTATCGCTATGCGCAACCGGTTGAATTGGGCACCCATCGAGTAATGTTTCGGCCGCGTGGAAGCCACGACATGCGCGTCCTCGCGACAAGCTTAGAAGTATTGCCACAGCCTAAAGACGTTCGGCTGATCCACGACGTCTATTCAAATTCGGTCGCCATCGTTGAGCCGGCGTCACCGACAAACGAGCTGCAATTCGTTTGCAAATTCACGGTCGAGCATGTCGGCGAACGGGTGCTTGATCTGCCCGTCGAACCCGCGTTCGTCGAATATCCCTTCGTGTACGGCGAGGAAGACGCCGTTGTGCTGCAACCGTATCTACCGCCTTGGTACACCGATCCGACCGGCGAACTATTGCGCTGGGCGCAGACGTTTTTGAATGGCGAAGGTCCGGTGTATTCCCTTGACGTTTTGGTGCGAATGACTGCGTTCATTCGCGACACCATGACCTACCTGCCGCGAATCAACGAGGGCGTGCAAAGCCCTTATCAAACGCTGCATATCGGAAGCGGTACCTGCCGCGATTTCGCCACGCTGATGATTGAGGCGGTGCGCACACTAGGTTACGCGGCGCGCTTCGTGTCGGGTTATCTTTACACGCCCGCACTGGACCGTGCAGACGGCGCGCATCATGGCGCTGGAGCCACGCACGCGTGGCTGCAGGTGTATTTGCCCGGTGCCGGCTGGTTGACGTTTGATCCGACCAATAACCTGGTCGGCGGCACCGATTTAATCCGCGTCGGATTTGCCCGTCATGCCAGTGGCGCCTCTCCCATCACCGGCAACTGGCACGGTTTTCCAGGTGATTTTCTGGGCATGGATGTCGACGTTCAGGTGAGTCGCCGCGCCGATTGAGTGGCACGAGATGAGGTCTGCGGCGCACTGCTGCAGGCCGCCCGCTAGCGGCCTATCCAGCGCGCGGCGCAACGGCTACGCGTCAATCTACCGTAGCGCCCGACGAAGCAACAACCTTCGCCCACTTCTCCGTTTCGATCGCAATCACCTTAGCGAAATCCTCCGGAGTACCAGGAATCGTCGCGCCGCCCAACTGAGCCAAACGCTCGCGCATTTTTGGATCGGCCAGCGCTTTATTCACGGCAGCGTTTATCTTGTTGATGGCCTCTCGCGGCGTACCTTTGGGCATGCCGATGCCAAACCATGCGGTCGCTTCGTAACCGGGCACGGTTTCGCCCACCGTTGGCAAATCTGGAAAGGACGGTTCCCGTGCGGCGGAAGTCACAGCCAGCGCACGAATGCTGCCGCCCTTGATATGCCCAGCCGACGACGGCAAGTTGTCGAAGAACACCTGCACTTGGCCGCCGATCAAGTCGGACAGCACCGGGCCGGCGCCTTTGTACGGAATGTGCACCATGTTGCAACCGGTCATCGACTTAAACAACTCGCCCGACAAATGCGTGGAGGTGCCGCTGCTTGACGACGCCATGTTGACTTTGCTCGGGTTCGCCTTGCAATACGCGATGAACTCAGCGACTGTCTTTACCGGCAAGCCGTTGGTGACAACCATCACGTTCGGTGTGCGCACCAGCCCAGCGACCGGCGCGATGTCACGAATAAAGTTAAACGGCAATTTTTTGTAAAGCGACGCATTGATGCCGTGAGCCGGATTCACCAGCAACATCGTGTATCCGTCTGCGGGCGCATTCACCACCGCTTCGGTGCCAATATTGTTGCCACCACCGGCCCGGTTCTCGACCACCACCTGCTGCCCGAGATTTTCTGACAGCCACTGCGCAACGATTCGGGCGAGCACATCCGTGGTGCCGGCAGGCGGGTACGGCACGATCCACTTGATCGGTTTGCTCGGGTAGACCTGCGCAGATGCGTTGCCCAACAAACTGCACGCCGCCAACGCGACAACGGCTGCACGCCGAATAAAACCTTGCATGAAATCTCTCCTAATCACGACGCCACTGCACTATGCGCAACATCACTTCCGTCATAAATTATGAGGCTTAACAAGGCGAAAAGGAGTTAGGGATTTCAGTAGTCGGAGAACGATTTTTCTGTGCTTTGTAATGTCGAGGCAATGCTGCGCGCCGCGACGCCAGCCTCCGCCCAATCACGTCGCATGATCGGTCGTTCAGCCTCTCAGCGCGACCTGTGCACCAGACAACTAATCAGCCGCCAAGAGGGTGCGCGCAACTCAAAGGCAACTTAACCGAGCGCCTTCGCGGGTGCCTGATTCAGCGCACACGCGAAGGCGGTTTTCAACTTAAACGCGTCCGACGCGATTCCACGCTGCGCGTGTCGCTTCTCGCGCTTCCAACCAGCTCAAACGTGAATTAAGGCGTGCTTTTTCCCAGTTAGACGCCAGTTCCCTGTCGACCTCGTCAAAGCTGCCGCCAGGATATTGCGCATAACTCGACACACCATATTGGTACGCTGGGCCGTAGTCGTCGTAGGTGTATTGGCTGCGGTAATGAGGTGCAGTCGTGTAATTGGCACGCCAATACTCATCTTCCGCCTTAGGGTTCACCAGGCGTGCCGCGCCATGACTGCTTAAGCCGCCAATAGCACCACCGATGGCCGCGCCGGCAAGCGTGCCAACCGGACCAATGACCGAGCCGACCACCGCGCCGGCCGCAGCACCTGTGCCCGCGCCAACGCCGGTTGCAAGATTGTGCGCGTTGAGATGATCATCCTGCTTGGGGTTGGCCACTTCAGCAACGCCGCGGGCCGCCATGGCACCCGCCACCGCACCCACGCCTGCGCCTACCAATGAGCCGACCGGGCCGCCCACCGCGCCAAGCAGCGCCCCTGACGCAGCACCCGCACCCAGACCAGTACCGGCCGCAAGATGATGCTCTTCAAGTTCATCCGAACGTTTTCGATTCGCGACTTCGGCCACCCCTTGAGCGGCGGCCCCAGCAGCGATCGCGCCCACGCCGGCGCCGATAATTGCTCCGATCGGGCCACCCACCGAGCCAAACGCAGCACCGGTTGCGGCACCTGCCGCCGCGCCCGAACCCGATGCCAAATTGTGTTCGCCAAGCTCGTCGTCGGATTTTGGATTAACCACTTCTGCGGCACCCTTGCCAGCGAGTCCGCCCGCTGCGGCACCAATAGCGGCACCCGCCATCGCGCCTAGTGGGCCGACTACGGAGCCGAGTACGCCGCCCGCCACCGCTCCGCTGGATGCGCCCAACCCTGTGCCCAGCGCATGCGCTTCAGGCGCGCCACCGAAGGTCGGATCAAAGTTTTCTGCGGTTTCTTTGCCGACCAAACCGCCGGCCACGGCACCGATCACGCCGCCGACAATCGTTCCCAATGGACCCGCAGCCGCGGTGCCGATGAGCGCGCCAGACAATGCCCCCGCGCCCGCGCCGAGTCCCGTACCAACTGGATGAGAGCCTGGTTCACCGGTAAACGGATCAGGATTGGTGTCTTGAAGATTACTGTCCATAATTTGCTGCCCTTTAAAAATGTTGGTTGGTCGGTTTTGCGCTGTGGCGTTGTCTGGAACGCGAGTTCCGAGTCGGCCTGCGAAGCACATTCGCATCCCGGCGCGCCGCGGTGATTTGTGCGGTCAACGCATCGGATGACAAAATTTTTAAACGGCAAACAAGCTACGCCGATCATCCAGACGCGCATCAGCGTGTAGGAAAAGATGCGCTGCGCAACGCGACCTTCGTTGGTTTTTAATATTTTCCGAATCCGGAATTTATGCTGGAAAATCCACAGAAATATTGTGTTTTGCACGTGTCGCATACGCAGCAACGACTCGCTTCGACATCTATCCGGCGACAGCCGATTGGTAACGGCAACTGCGTAGACTTTGGTTACGAGCAAAACTCCTCTGGCGAACTGAGCGCCCTATGAGACACATCGAACGACACAGAACAAATCGAATTGGCTGGCTACGCGCGTCGGTGCTTGGCGCAAACGACGGCATTGTGTCGACTGCGAGCCTAATGGTGGGCGTAACCGCGGCGAGCGCGAGCCAAAGCAACATTTTGTTGGTCGGTATTGCCGGACTGGTCGCGGGCGCGATGTCGATGGCCGCAGGTGAGTATGTGTCGGTGCATTCGCAGGCGGATACCGAGAAGGCGGATCTCGCGCGAGAGCAGGCCGAACTCAACAAAGACCCGGAAGCGGAGCAGCGCGAGTTAGCTGGAATTTATGTCGAGCGCGGCCTCGATGTAGCTTTGGCGCAACAGGTGGCCGTTCAGTTGATGCAGCACGACGCGATTGGCGCCCACGCGCGCGACGAGCTGGGCATTTCCGAAACGATGAATGCGCGGCCCATTCAGGCGGCGCTCTCGTCAGCCGCAAGTTTTGCTGCGGGAGCGGCGCTGCCGCTGGCGGTGACGGCCTTGGCACCAGCCGCCACGCTGATCGTGTGGGTGACGGCGACATCGCTGGTGTTCCTCGCTGTGCTGGGCGCAATGGCCGCCCGCGCGGGCGGTGCAAATATGTGGGTAGGTGCGTGGCGCGTGACGTTCTGGGGTGCCTTAGCGATGGCCATCACCGCCGGCGTCGGCAAACTGTTCGGGGCGGTGGTTTAGCTGCTCGTAGCGCACCTCGATTGCCTTGTTCTGTGCCGACCGCAAAGGCGGGTAAGGTCTACCGCCCGCAACGTAACCCTTCGACGCCGCCAAATTGATCGTCGCGTGGACGTTCGCGTCAAGTGCGGCACTGCAGAGAGCGTCGGAGCGTTGCGCTACGCTACGCGCTTCAACTAATTTTTTGAGACCAATCGCGATGGGTCACGCACGTATTTTTTCCACCGCCTTACCGATGCTGTTGCTCGGCAGCATCGCCAACGCGGCACCCATCGTGGTCAACGGGGCAACCTTTGACGCGCCTTCGTTCTGCCAAGCGGCGCAGACGGCGCTGGTGTGCAAAGTCGACGCGCAACAGTTTGAACTTTGGGTGACCCGCAAGCCGATGGACGCGGCGGTCAAGCCCAGCGATTCATTCGTGCGCAAGATGGAATATTTCACGGAGCAGCACCAGGGCGCGGTGGTGACTATTTTGCGCAGCACCTCGAACGACGGATTTACGCAGTTTTCGGGTTATGGCGGCTACTCGGCATTGGGCGCGTCAATGGCGGGCAAGGGCGTGGTGGGCTCGCCCACAGTGCAATTTGCGTCGGTGCTGCACCACGACGAAATCTGGGACTTTATGGAGGTCGTTGCAACGCGAACGCCGCGGATCGATGAGCTTTCCGTTGCCTTGCAGCGGTCGCTGGTACTGCCCGCTCCGCCCGTAATTCAAGCAACGCTGGCAGTGGCCGCGCCCGAGGTGACGAAAAAAGCGGAAGGCAGTCCACTGGCCGCCACGTTTACCGCCAAGCTGGTCTCGCTGGAGCTTCCGGGTTATCTCGAAGCTGACGTGCTGGAGGACACCACAGAGCGCTTGCAGGTCAGCTTCAAGCACAAGACGCGCCCCACCGCCGGGCCGAATCTAATGATCAGCTTGCGCGCGCCAAGCGATCCGACGGCGACGACGACGAGCATCGTGAAACTGCGCAAAGACGCGATGACGGCAACGATGCGCGGCCCGATCCAATCCGTCGAAATCAACAAACTTAGCGAGCTTCAAGGAGCGGGATTCGCTCTGGTGGGCACACCGGACAAAGCGAAAGGATGGTCCGGCGTGGAGTCGCTGGAGACGACCTTTGCAGCAACCGTGGGCGAACGCGTGCTCGAAATTCGGCTAACCGCTGAGCAGCAGTATGCCCCGGATGCGCGCGCCGTGTGGTCGTCGCTCGTGAGGTCGATAACAGTGAGTAAATAGGCGCGATTTTTACGCACATTTGGATGTAGCTTGCCCGCCGCAAACGCGATCAATTTTTAAAAACCATGTAGCGCTTTAACTTCACGCGCACCGCAGCGAACTTCTGCAGCGTGCTGTCGCTAAAGCGCGCGCTTTACGTCTTTACCTATATCTGTGTCGACAAATTTAGGGCGGTCGTATGCCAATGCAAAACTCGGGCTTCGGTTCGCTTCAAATGGGGAGCCGTGGACCCGGCGTTGCGGCGATTCAAACCCAATTAAACGCGCTGCTCACGCCTTCGCCAAGGTTGGTAGCCGACGGTGTTTTTGGCATGAAAACTGCCCAGGCGGTGAAAATGTTTCAGCAGCGCCGTGGCTTACCCGCGGACGGCATCGTCGGCGCCAACACTGCGGCGGCATTGGGCTTAACTAACGGCGGGCTAGGCGGTCAAGGCGGTGGAAGCGGCGGAGGTGGCGTGCTGCAGCCGCCTCGTACGCCACCCGGGCCGCCGGGTTTTGTCGACTTGTCGGCGTTCAATGTGGTGATCGAAGCGATCATCTCAGGCTTCCAAAAGGTAGCCTCAAGCTTGCTATCTTGGATCGACTCGGACTTCGTGCCGCAGGTCGTTTTTGACCGGGTGGAGGGCGAAATCAACGGCTTGGTCGGTGGGCTGGCGTCGCAACTGCGCAGCATCACAAAACAAGCCGTAGCGCTGGGTCAGGATCCAGCCACGTTTGTCACCGGCCGGATTCGTGACGCACTCGCGCGGTCGGTGTCGTCACTGGCCAACCTGCTGCAACCGTTGGTCGGCCTGCCTGTAATCGGCGGTTTTGCCGCGCGCTATCAGGGCCTCCTCCGCGGCGTCATGTCATCAGTCGATGTCACGCTGGGTACGCTGCGCGGCAATATGCAGCACGCTCAGATAGTGGCAACGCGAATTGCCGCCATATTCGAGGAAATTGCGCGCCAGATTCGCTAGCGGACGGGCCGTCGCCCGCCGCCCTCAGAGGGTTGCCGTTTAAGGCCGCAGCACCTGACTCGAATCAGCTTGCCCAATCAGCAAGTTTGCGTCCGCCTGCAACAGAAACCCTTGCGCCACCGCGTTCGCCGCTGCTGCTTTCACCGCTTCGACGTAACCCGCATGATCTTTGTAGCGCTCTTCCAGTGACAGGCGTGGGTCGCTGCTCGCGGTGCGCTCTGCCTTCGTTTTGGCAAATGGGATCATGCCGCCGACGTAGTTGCAGATTTGCCCCTGATGGAACGGTCGCGCGCCGCCGGCCGTGATGTTCCAACCTAAATAAGTGCCGAGGGGTGCGTCGTGCAGCACCACGGGCACGCCGCCGACTTCATTACCGTCGGCATTGACGCGCGGCACTTTCATGTTGATGACCTGCACGATACGCGGCGGCAAGTTAGTCGGCACGCCTGCGCCGTCGTTGTAGTTGAACTTCGGTCCCCAGTCGTAATCGAGCGTAGGCATGATGAAGTTCGACGGAATGGTTGCCGGCACGCCAGGAATCGACGGGAAGCCCATAGCCGCCTTGTTCGCGTCCACCAGTTCACCTTTGGCCAGGCGCGGCCACACGCTCGCTGGCGGCGGCAATCCCTGCATCACCCAGTTGCGGAAGTGCTGACGCAGCGCGTTGACGGTATGGATATGCGGCATTACGTTCGGCGCGAGCTCGGCGCTGCCGAAATTATTACCTGGGCAATTCGGCGGCGGTAAGGTGCTGCCCGCAAGACTCGCGTTGAACATGGTGTTCGGCGTTGGCACGATGAAGCCGCCGTGATTGCTGCTGGCAAGGTAGTAGCGGCGCACATTGTCCGGCAGCGGAATGTCCGCCTTGCCATCGGTGCCGACCCACTCTGGCGTGAGTTTCAGGGCCCACACTTCTGCAGAACCAAAATGCTCGATAATTTTCGGACAGGTTTTGCTTACTGTGCAGCGATCCAGAATACCGCGCTCAGGCAGCTTGCGCAGCGTATCTGGCCACGGCCCCCACCACTGCGGGCCCTCAGAGCCGATCTGATAGAGCTCAAGCACGCCATCGGGTTGCGCCCAGCGAATATTCAGCGAAATGCGCCGGCCCGCGATGATCGGCCATGCGCCGTCGTGCACCTGCTTGCCCGCTTCGTCTTGATTAAAACCAAGATGAATGAAGCCGCGCAGAAAATTGCCGGACTGCGAATTACCACGTGAGATGACGTGTTTAATTTTCCCTGCGAGCGGGTTGGCAGTGCCGAAATCGTCTTTTGTTTCATTGCGGAAAAACGACGCCACATCGCGGAACGCAGCGAAGCCGACGCCCAGCACGGGCGGGTTTTCTGCAGTGAAAATTACTTGATACAAAAGCTTCGGATCGAAGCCCTTTTTCAGACAAATTTGCGTGGCGTCAGGCTTGCCCGGAAACGGATTTGCAGCATCGCATTTCGCCCATGCCCAGTCGCTGCTGGCAATGCTTGAATCCACAGTCACCACGCCATCAATCGTCTCATGCTTGATCGCCGTAAGAGTCGCCTTTTTCGTATCCAGGTCGGCGGGCAGGTAAGGCAGCGGGCTCGTCTGCACCAGAATCGGCTGCGATTCCGGACCGCTGCGGTTGACGATGCGACCGAGCACTTCACCGCGAATGGGGGTGCCGTCGGCGTTCTTGGCAATCGGCACAATCACGAAGTCCTGACCGGCCTGCGTGTGCGCCGTTTGTCCCGCGTTATCGCCCTGCCAGCCGCTGCTCAGGCCAACATCGCCCACAGTGCTCTCGGCCGCAACAATGGTGACGCGGCCACCGCGATTAGGTACGTCATGCCACATCAGGCCGCTCAGTTTCGACGGGTCGGACGGCATCACGAGTTGGAAGGTCGCAACGTACTCCACCTTGCCCTTCGCGTTGCGAGGCGCAAACTCAATGTCCTGAATGATCGCGTTGAGCGGATTGGCAGGATCGAGTTCGCCGTACGCCCGACCGCTGATGCGTTTGATCGCGCCAGTGGGGCCGGTGGCTGCCAGTGTTGCGTCGGGATCAACGGTTGATTCAACGACTATTTTGCTGACGCGGGCCTGAGTGATGCCAGCCAACGCAATTGCCGCGGCAAATCCTGCCAGCACATTGCGAGAAACGGGTGTGAGTGTCATGTGAGCCTCCTTGTTAGGAGGCATGATCACCACATTGGCGAGCCAATAGTCGCCAATGTTTCACTTTTCGAACAGCCGCGCGGGTGCTGCAGCGCGGTCAAGCCGCCGGGTGCAAATACCGGGCGCTGATCGCCTCGATTTCTTTGAACGCTTCGGGGTCCACTTTGGTTTGATGCGCATTGTAAATTTGTCGCAATTGCTCAACGCTGGTGGCGCCAATAATCGCGCTGCCGACGAACCATTTGTTGGTCACAAACGCAATGGACAGTTCCAGCAGGCTAACGCCGTATTTTTTTGCGAGCGCCGCATATTCTTCCGCCGCGATCATCGACAGCGCACGCCGATAACGCACGCCAAATTCGGCGTATCCCTGAAAGCGCGAGCCTTTAGGCATTGCGCCATTTAAGTATTTGCCAGTCAACACACCCATGCCCAGTGGACTATAGGCGAGCAATGGCACTTGTTCACGGTAACTGACCTCGGCCAGATCGCCCTCAAAGACGCGGTTCAACAAGCAGTATGGATTTTGAATAGCAGCGGGCTTTGGTGCGCCGAGTTGCTCTGCCGCGCGGCAGAACATGGTGGTGCCCCACGCCGATTCATTCGACAGGCCGTAGCCGCTAATCTTGCCGTCTTTGATGAGCGTTTGCATGGCTTCAACCTGCTCAATAATCGGCACCGACTCTCGTTCTTTACCGCTGTCGAATTGCCATGCGCCAAACGCGGCCACGTTACGATCCGGCCAGTGAATTTGATAGAGATCAATGTGATCCGTTTGCAGGCGCTTCAGCGATCCTTCACACGCATCGATGATGTTGGCTTTCGTGAGCGATGTCGCGCCATTTCGAATCCAGTCGCGACGACCGGGGCCAGCGATTTTTGTGCCCAGCACGATCTTCTGGCGATTGCCAGGAATAGCCAGCCAAGTGCCCAATATGGTCTCGGTGCGCATGCCCGTTTCGGCCTTTGGCGGCACCGGATACATCTCTGCGGTATCAACAAAATTGATGCCGTGCTGCATCGCCCAGTCAAGCTGCGCATGTGCTTCGGCCTCGGTGTTTTGCTCGCCCCAGGTCATGGTGCCGAGGCTGATGACGGAGACGTTAAGATTAGCGTGAAATAAGGGGCGGCGTTCCATGGCAAGTCCGGTGATTTGATGCACAGCAGTCTATCCTGAGTGTGGCGGTCGCCCCGTAATTGCTCAGCCCAGCCACACCAGGACCCGGTGGTAGATCGGAATGCCGAACACGACATTGAACGGAAAGGTCACCGCCACCACCGGTGCAATGGCTAACCCAAGATTGGCATGTGGCAGCGCAACCCGCATGGCAGACGGTGCAGCGATGTAGCTGGCACTGGCAAACAGCACGGCGGTGAGCGTCTGATCGCCGGTGTTGAATCCGAGCAGCCGCGCAATGGTGGCTCCTAGCACCGCGGCGGTCAACGGAAACAGCACGCCGAATAGCGCTAAAAACTTGCCGCTTTTTCTAAGTTCCGGGAACTGCCGCGCCGTGGTGACGCCAAGCTCTAGTAGCAGAAAGCAAACCACGCCCTTAAACAGGTCGAAGAACAACGGGGCGAGTGGTTTGACGCCATCCTCACCGGCAAATGCACCAATCACCATGCCGCCCAACAGAAGCAAAACGCTTTTACCGAAAAGCAACTCGCGGGTGAACTCCGCCCAGTGGCCGGGAGACGCTTCCTCGCGTTTGCCCAACGCTGCGGCGAGGATCAGCGCCGGCACTTCGAGTACGGCCAGAAAGAACGACATCTGGGCGCTAAATGCCTCGCCAACGCGGGTGAGATAAGCCTGCGCCACCACGAAGGTGATGACGCTGACTGAGCCATAGTGCGCCGCCGTCGCCGCCGCGTCGATGCGGCTTAATCGTCCCAAATGACGCAACGCCGCAAAGGCGACCATGGTCAGCGCCAGTGCGCCAACGATAAGCGCCATGGCTGGAGCGACGAGCGCAATCGGATCGCTTTTGGAAATCGCAACGCCACCCTTGAGTCCGAGCGACAGCAGCAAGAAAATCGTCAGCGCCTCGAGAAAGGCCTTGGGCAGCTCAAGATCACTTTTGAGCGCGCCACCGATCACGCCAAGGACGAAAAACAGTACGACAGGATCAAGCGACATGGTGCTGAAAATCCTTTTCCAAAACAATTGATAGTGGACTCTCGCACCGAGGGGCAAGCTGGGCTAGATGGTCTAGAGCACCCAGCATCCAAAGTAGCAGCGCTACCCGCCCAGATAAGCCTCCTTGACGCGCGGATCAGCGAGCAACACTTTCGCGTCACCCTGCAATGTAATTTCGCCGGACTCGAGCACGTAGCCACGGGTGGCATTCTCAAGCGCGAGCTGTGCGTTTTGCTCGATCAGCAAAATCGTGGTGCCGCGTGACGCGATCAAACGGATGATTTCAAAGATTTTGTCGACCATCAGCGGCGCGAGGCCCATCGACGGCTCGTCGAGCATTAAAAGCTTCGGTTGTGCGAGCATGGCGCGACCGATGGCGAGCATTTGTTGCTCGCCACCGGACAGCGTGCCGGCCATTTGCAGCGTGCGCTCTTTCAGGCGTGGAATCATGGTGTAGATCTCGTCGACCTCACGCAATATTTGCGCTTTGTCGTCGCGTGAATACGCGCCCATCAGCAAATTTTCGTGCACGTTAAGCCGCGCGAACACGCCACGTCCTTCCGGGCACAGCGCGATGCCCAAGCCGACTAACGCGTGTGAGGGCACGCCCGTAATGTCCCGGCCCTTATAGGTGACTGTGCCGCCTGCGGGTTTGATGAGACCGGACAGCGCACGCAGCGTGCTGGATTTTCCTGCGCCGTTGGCACCAATCAGCGTGACCAGTTCACCTTCGTTGACATGAAAATCAATGCCCTTGATCGCCTTGATACCGCCATACGCGACCTGTAATTTTTTGACGTCGAGCATCGCAGTCATGCTTTCGCTCCTACTTCTGCGTGCGCACCACCGAGGTAGGCTTTGATCACTGCGGGATCTTTTTGAATTTGCGACGGAGTGCCATCAGCAATTTTTTTTCCGTAATCAAGCACCACAATGTGTTGACACACGTTCATCACTAGGCGCATGTCGTGCTCAATGAGCATCACGGTCGTACCGTCATTCGCAATGCGCTCAATTAGGGTGCGCAAGGTCACGGTTTCAGTGGCGTTCATGCCGGCGGCCGGCTCGTCCAACGCAACCATCTTAGGGTCGGTGGCGAGCGCACGTGCGATCTCTAACCGACGCTGTTCGCCATAAGCAAGCGTGCGGCTCTTGTCGCCTGCGCGTTTCGAAAGGTCAATGTAGGCCAGCAACTCGTGTGCGCGTTGCTCAATTTCTGCCTCTTCGCGACGCGCGGACGGAGTGCGGAAAATTGCGCCAAATGCGCCTGCTTTGGTGCGCACATGGCGCCCGACCATCACGTTCTCAAGCACCGTCATTTCACCGAAAAGGCGAATGTTCTGGAAGGTGCGCGCGATGCCCACCTGCGCCACTTCGTGCGGCGCTTTCACGTTGAGCGGTTTGCCGTCAAACAGGAATTTGCCCTCGTCCACCTGATACAAACCGGTGAGCGTGTTGAAGAAGGTGGTCTTGCCTGCGCCGTTCGGCCCGATTAGGCCAAAGATGGAACCGCGCGGGATCTGCATCGACACGTTGTCGAGTGCGGTGACACCACCAAAGCGCTTGGTCACGCCTTCTGCGGTGAACAGCATGTCAGCCATTATTTCTTCTCCGGTGACGGCCACAGGCCTTGCGGCTTGAACAGCATGATGAGAATCAGCGCGAGCGAAAAGATGAGGTTGCGCAACACTTCGGGCGCGATCAGCACCACGCCAAATATTTTCTGTTGTACGTTTTCATCGGCTGCGTAGCGAATGACTTCAGGCATCGCCGAGAGCAATACCGCGCCCAAAATCACACCCGGAATATGGCCCATGCCGCCCAGCACCACCATGGCGAGAATCATGATCGATTCGAGCAACCCGAACGACTCGGGGCTCACGAATCCTTGCATTGACGCGAACAGTCCGCCCGCTAAACCGCCAGTCAATGCGCCGAACCCGAACGCTGCGAGCTTGATATTGCGGGTGTTGATGCCCATCGCTTTTGCTGCAATTTCGTCTTCGCGCAACGCCTGCCACGCGCGACCTAGGCGCGAATGCTGCAGGCGATACACGCCAATCACGGACAGTATCGCGAACGCGAGAAACACGAAATAGTAAAGCTGTAAGCCACTGACATTGAAGCCACTGACATTGAAGCCACTGACATCAAGTCCTTTTCGCAAGTCGAGGCCAAACAGATTTAAACCATCAATGCCGGTGATGCCGCGTGGGCCGTTGGTGATGTTGTAGGTTTCGTCCGACCACGGCAAACCTACTTTGTCGAAATTGTTCATCAATATTCGCACGATTTCGCCGAAACCTAGCGTCACGATGGCGAGGTAATCGCCACGCAGCTTGAGCACCGGCGCACCCAGCATTAGACCTGCGAGCGCCGCCAGACACGCGCCTAGCGGAAGCAACACCCAAAACGGGTAATGCAGATTAAAGTGCGCGGAGGCCAACAGCGACCACGTATACGCGCCGACCGCATAGAAGGCGACGTAGCCCAAGTCGAGCAGCCCTGCCACGCCGACCACAACGTTTAACCCCAACGCCAGCATCACGTAAAGCAACGTGACGTTGAGGATGCGCACCCATGCTTGACCAAGCATGCCCGCGAGGAACGGCAGGATCAGGATCAGCACGCCGAGCGCGACGAACCAGACCATTTGCGTGCGTTTATCTTGCTTCAGTTGCATGAGCTTTGCCATGATTAAGCCCGCTCCGCAACACGCTCGCCAATCAGCCCCTGCGGACGGAAAATGAGCACCAACACCAGCACCACAAACGCAAAGATGTCTTTGTAGTCACCCCGCACGAAGATCAGTCCGACGTTTTCAACCAGCCCCAATATCAGCCCGCCGACCATCGCTCCCCACAAGTTGCCAATGCCGCCCATCACCGCAGCGGTGAAGGCTTTGAGCCCCAACATGAAGCCCATGTAGTAGTGCGCCTGGCCGTAGTTGGATGCGACCATTACACCGGCAATCGCGCCGAGGCCGGAGCCGATGGCGAAGGTGATGGCGATAATCTTGTTAACGTCGATGCCCATTAAGCCGGCAACCTTTTGGTTCTCGGCCGTGGCGCGCATCGCGGTGCCTATTTTGGTGTTGTGTACCAGCCACAGCAGGGCTGCCATCAGCGCAACTGAAGCGAGCAAAATCACAATTTCGTTCATCGTCACCGTGACCACTCCAATCGTAATCGGATCTCTCGATATCAATTCGGGGAAAGTGAAATAGTTGCGGCCAAACACCAAAATGGCGAGTTGCTGCAGCAGGATAGACACCCCAATCGCGGTGATCAGCGGGGCCAGTCGCGGCGCATTACGCAGCGGTCGATACGCAACACGCTCAATGGCTACGCCCACCACGGCGCAGACCACCATCGCCACCAAGATGGCAATCAGCAGGGCCAGCAGCGAGGGCCTGCCCATCGACAGCAACCACTTGGTCGCAAACACCGAAGTGGGCCCACCGATCATCACAATTTCGCCGTGCGCGAAATTGATCAACTGCAAAATACCGTAAACCATCGTGTAGCCCAGAGCCACCAGCGCATACACGCTGCCGACCACCAGACCATTGACGATTTGCTGCAGCAATACGTCGATTGACATGAAATTCCCCGCTTAAAAATTTATCGTTGAGTTTGAAATGGGCGTCCTCCCCGAAAGCCGCATTTCCACGAATGTGCAGTATTCTGCCCTTACTCAGGGTGTCTGCTTATGCTGAAAACGTTTACCTTTATACGTGACGTGACAGCGTGAGTGATGCACAAGCTATGCCATTAACAAGGTGACGTTGCCACCCGCCGCCACCGTGTTGATGGTGATGGTCTGTTCAGCGCAAAACCGTGGCAGGTAGAACGGTCCACCCGCCTTCGGCCCAGTACCACTCAGGCCCTCACCGCCGAACGGCTGCACCCCGACCACCGCGCCAATAATGTTGCGGTTGACGTACACGTTGCCAACGCGCGCGCGATGGGCGAGGCTCTCGGCCCGGCTATCGATGCGGGTGTGAATACCAAGCGTGAGGCCATAGCCCAACGCGTTAATCTGATCAATCACTGCATTCGGGTCGCCCGACCAGCGAACGATTTGCAGTACCGGACCGAAAATTTCTTGTTTGACGTCAGCGATGCTGCCGATCTCAAAAATATGTGGCCCGATGATGTGCCGCGCGGCGTCAACGTTCGGAGCTGCAGGTGCGGCCATGGGCGGCAGCTTGGCCGCGAGTCTTGTCACATGCGCGCTGATGCCATCAAACGCGTCACGATCAATCAATGGGCCTACGTCGGTGGCCAAGTGTTGTGTATCGCCGATGCTGAGTTCTTTGGCAGCACCCTGCAGCATGTGAATCACTTGGTCGGCGATTTCCTCATGCAAACATAACAGCCGCAGCGCTGAACAACGCTGGCCAGACGAACGAAATGCGGACTGCACCACAGCATCTGCCACGTGTTCTGGCAGCGCGGTAGAGTCCACCAGCATCGCGTTAATGCCGCCAGTTTCTGCGATCAACGGCACGATGGGACCGTCTTTATTAGCGAGGCTGCGCTGAATGATTTTCGCGACCTGTGTCGAACCGGTGAACACGACACCCGCCACTTTTTCGTGCGCCACCAGCGCGGCACCGACCGTTTCGCCCAGACCTGTCACCACTTGCAAGGCATCTACTGGCACGCCCGCGGCATGTAACAAGCGCACCGCCTCAATGGCAACTACCGGCGTTTGCTCCGCTGGTTTGGCGACCACGGTATTGCCGGTCACCAGCGCTGCTGCGACCTGCCCCATGAATATGGCGAGCGGAAAATTCCACGGGCTGATGCACACCCAGACGCCGCGACCCTGCAGACGCAACATATTGTCCTCACCGGTCGGGCCGGGCAGTACGATTGGCGCGCAAATACGCTCCGCCTCATCGGCGTAGTAGCGCAAAAAATCAATCGCTTCACGCACTTCTGAGACCGCATCACCCCAGGTTTTGAACGCTTCCTTGACCAGCAACGCACAGAAACGCGGGAGATCCGCCTGCATCGCGTCAGCGGCCTGTCGCAACAGCATCGCGCGGTGGGCGACGGGCACATCGCGCCATGCCGTGAACGCAATGTGCGCGGTGCGCATGGCGTCCGCTGCCTCCTGAGCCGACGCATCATCGGGTGCTGTGACGCGCACCACCTCGAACGCTGCGAGCAACGGCGCCCGCATCGCATCAACCGTCAGATCAACGCCAGCGCTATTGATGCGCGGCAACAAAATATCTTTCGGCAGCGGCAAATCCGTCGTTTCGGCAACCACCAGCGGCGAGGCAAGCAACTCGTCGATATCAACCGAGTCGTCAGAGAGTTGATGCACGAACGACGAGTTGGCGCCGTTCTCAAGCAACCGGCGTACGAGGTAAGCAAGCAGGTCACCGTGCGAACCCACAGGAGCATAGATGCGCACGGTTTGCTTGGATGTTTCTGCGTTGCCGCCACGAAAAATTTCGCGATAGACGCCGGTGCCCATGCCGTGCAATCGCTGCAGCTCGAAGCGCGGTCGCTCATCCAATGCCAACGGCGCAGCACACTGTTTCGCCATTTGAAAAATGGCGGCAATGGTGCCCGCATTATGGGTGGCGAACTGCGGAAAAAACACGTCACTCTGCTTGAGTAACGATGCCGCGCAGGCGAGATAGCTCGAATCTGAATGCTGCTTATGGGTGAACACCGGGTAGGCGGGCAAGCCCATCTCCTGCGCCCGCTTGATCTCGCTGTCCCAATATGCGCCCTTAACCAGACGGCACATCAGGCGCACCTTGTACTGTCTGGCGAGCGCGCCGACGTGCTCAATCAACTCAAGACTGCGCGTTTGGTAGGCCTGCAACGCTAAGCCAAAACCTTGCCATTGCGGGCAGCTCGCCTGCACCCGTTTGAGCAGCGCTTCGAACACATCAAGCGAAAGCTCAAGACGATCCACTTCCTCCGCGTCAATGGTCAGGTTGATCTGCGCGGCAGCCGCCAATTCACAAAGTTGCCACACCCGTGGCACCAATTCGTTCATCACCCGATCATGCTGCGCATCTTCATAGCGCGGATGCAGTGCGGAGAGCTTGATCGAGATGCCGTCGGAGTCTTCGGGCGTATTTGCAAGCCAATCCGTTCGCCCTCGCCCTCGCCCTCGCCCTCGCTCTGTTTGCAGCGAAGGGTTTGACACGTTGAGCGACGAATCGAGCCCTTCGCGTTGCTCAGGGCGAACGGGCGTCATCGCGCGAATCGCGTGTTGGTAGCTGGCGAAGTAACGATCTGCGTCCTCCATGGTGCGGGCGCCTTCGCCAAGCATGTCAAAGCTAAAGCGCAGATTGTTAGCCTCGCGGCGCTGCGACTTCGCCTCCTTGATCGCCTCTTCAATAGTCTGCCCAAGCACGAATTGCTTAGCCAGCAATTGCACCGCCCGTATCGTGGCAGCAACGACCGTTTTTGCGCCGAGCTTGGCCAGAAATCCGGGGGGATGATCGGCCTCAGGCAGCGTCTTTTTTGACAGTCCGATGACCGAGTTTGAAAGCCGCGACAGCATGCCGTCCCCGGTGCCGTCAAATTTGGCGCGGCCTAATTGGTCGGCGGTCAGCGCCATGGCGGTCGCCGAATCTGGCACCCGCAGCAAGGCCTCAGCGAGCCGCATCAGCGCGAGGCCCTCGGGCTTAGAGATGGGGTATTCCTTAAGCAAACTCTCCATTGCCCAAAACGGCGGCGGGTTGTCGCGCACCGCGGTCACCCAAGGTCGTGCGGCGTCGATCACCTGCGGCCAATCGAGCGTGTCGGAAGCGGCGGCGACATTACGGCGGACAATCGCCAGTTCTTCACGGTAGGGGTGGGGCAGGCGCATAGTGACTCACTCTATGTCAGAGAAACTCTGTATTTTCCGAATAAGACACTATGTTATTTTCGTTTTTGTTTGTTTATTCACTAAACTTCGTCCTTATCGCAAAATAATATTTGGTAAATATGCCTGAAATTGACGCCATTGATCGAAAAATTCTGATTGCACTGCAACTGGACGGTCGCATCAGCAATTTAAAGCTCGCTGAAGCCGTATCGTTGTCGCCTACCGCGGTGCTCGCGCGCACGCAGCGGCTGCAGCGCGACGGCTTTATCGTGGGGTACACGGCAAAGCTTGATGCGGTGAAGCTTGGCTGTGGCATGACCGTATTCGTGGAGGTGCTGTTGGATCGCACCACGCCAAACATCTTTGATGCGTTCAAGGCCGCCGTGTTGACGCATCCTGAGATCAGCGAATGCCACATGGTGGCGGGCGGATTCGATTATTTGATCAAGCTGCGGGTGCGCGACATGGAGGCGTATCGCGACTTCGCAAGCCGCAGCCTATGGCAATTTCCCGGCGTGCGCGAAACGCGGACGTATGCAGTGATTGAAGCGGTGAAGGACGGCGGACCGTTGCCGATTTAGCAGCCATGAACAGGCACAGTACACATACAACTTTTCAGGCACAGCCCTTTTAATGCAGGCTTGGCCACGAATACCGTCTACTGTTGACTTTCAGTAAAAACAGCGTTAGACCCAATATTTGAAGGGCTTAAGCAAGAAAGCTGTACAGAAAACGAACCAAAAAAAACGGCACCCGAAGGTGCCGTTTTCGCGAAGCTAGAAGAATTACTTCTTCTTTTCTTCTTTGGCTGGAGCTGCTGCTGGAGCGGCGGCGGCTGGTGCTGGTGCAGCTGCTGGAGCGGCTTCAGCAGGGCCACCGACGATTTGAACGGTTTCCCATTTTCCGCCTTTGACCATAAACACGGTCACAGCGCCGTCTTTGATGTCGCCCTTGTCGTCGAAC